>CAMYXV010000120.1 GCA_947303055.1 uncultured Bacteroidales bacterium | reverse complement strand
GCCGCCGTGTATAGACGGAAGCAAAGTTGATTGTCCAATTTGAGTTGTTCGTATTTCATCTCACTTATTTATGTCGTTCACGATGCAAAAGTACACATTTATTTTTATATCGCAAGCGATATTTTTGGTTTTTTTTCAATAAAACAAAAAATTGTATCTTTGCGACCTGTAAATGAATGCATTATGACACTACAAGAAGCTATCGTTGCCCGCCACTCGGTGAGGCAATACTTGGAAAAACCTATCGAATCGGAAAAGGTTGCGCAGTTGCAGGCCTTGATTGACGAATGCAATAAGGAAGGTCAACTGCACCTCCAATTGGTTACTAACGAGCCGAAAGCCTTTGCCAGTGGTATGGCAAAATACGGCGGGTTTAAAGGGGTCGGCAACTACATCGCTGTTGTTGGGCCTAAAGGCGATGACGTGAAACTCGGTTACTATGGCGAGAAAGTGGTACTGTTGGCCCAGACCCTCGGCCTGAACACCTGTTGGGTGGGCTTGTCTTACAAGAAGCAGCCCGAACAATACCAAGTGCTTGACGGCGAGTCGTTAGTGGCTGTCATCGCATTGGGTTATGGTGCCAATCAGGGCAATGCCCATCCGCAAAAGAAGGGCATCGAGCATTTCTGCCGCGTCGAAGGTGCCATGCCTGAATGGTTCCGTCGTGGCATGGAAGCTGCGCTGTTGGCACCTACTGCAGTCAACCAGCAGAGGTTCGAGTTCATCCTTCACGATGGCAACCGCGTGGAAGCCAAGGCTAAGTTCTCGTTCATCGGCTATGCTGCCCTCGACCTCGGCATCGCCAAGTGCCATTTCGAGATTGGGGCTGGGAAGAAGAATTTCAGCTGGGTGTGAGTAACGCTGTCCTATTTTTCGCGTACTCGCTTGCCACTCATGTGCTCAATTTGCAGTTCGAGCACAAAGGCATTGGGGGCATCCTGTGCCATATCTGCATCTATGTCATAGCTTTGTGGGAAATATTTGGCACCTAGCAGGCGTAAAAAGGCGTTCTTGTGGGCGGGGTCTTCCACAATGTGCATTCTTCCGAAACAAACCACGCTCTCGAAATGATACCACCAGCTGTCGGGTTCTTTCACGCCTTCGCTGAGGACGCAGAACGAGACCTTGTCGCAGGCCCTTATGGCATCCAGTTTGTGTCCTTCTTTGGCGCAGTGGAAATAGATCTTGCCGTCGTCATACACAAAGTCGAGCGGCACGGTGTAAGGGTAGCCGCCGTCGCCCAACACGGCGAGCACGCCGCGTGGGGCTGACTGGAGGATGGCGATGCACGCCTCGTCAGACAGTTGTTGTTTGAAACGCCGCATTGGGCGGAATGAGGGGTTGTAGTCCATTAGACCTTTGTTTTTAGGGATGGTTTAAATAAAGTACTTTGCAAAAATACGCAGAAAAAAGAGTATCTTTGCAAAATAATATAGATTTCATGGACACCAGAAAACACATAGCTTCAGAGAAGTTAGAAAACGGCACACATAACTGCGCCCAAGCCATCATTTGCACCTACGCCGACTTGGTCGGAATCGATGAAGAAACAGGCCGTAACCTAGGCAACGCCTTTGGCTCGGGCATGGGCAACATGGAAGGCACCTGTGGTGCACTTGTCGGAGCAGGCATTGTGTTAGGATTGGCTAAAAAGGATAGGGTAGGGGCTAGAAAAGCCATGCGCCAAATCATGACCCAGTTCCAGCAACGCAATGGTGCCACCCAATGCAAGATGCTCAAGGGTGTCGGTACGGGTGTGGTCCTCCGTGAATGCACCGGCTGTGTGGCCGACGCGGCGGAGTTGTTGGAAGAGCAGTTGTAGTTGTTCTATCTGGCGGCAAGCGAAGTTTTAGTTCGTCAGCTAAATCCCTTTCAAATAAACAACAGACTGGTCAAAATCTAAAATGGCATGGGTTCTTTCAAAGAATTTCAGACCAATGTTGCCAGGTGTTGTAAACAAAGGCAGGTTTTTGGTGATGACAACCACTGCGTCAGGGAGAAGGGGGATATGTTCGTTGTAGAAAGCCTTTGGACTGATGCAAAGCCGGTCAGAATAAAACTTGACCGAGCGCCCGTTCGTTCGGATTTGTAATCCGAACACATTGAATATCAGCATTTGTAATGCGAAACGAACATCTTGTTTATTATTCTATCGGATTGCAAATCCTTATATTCCACAACAGCTGGATTGCAAATCCAGCCGAACAGGTATTGCGGTTAATATTCATTATATTAATTATAATGCAGGTGCGCTGACGCCTTCGCAATGGGTTATAAAAAATTATAGATTATAGCAGACTTGCGCAGGTTGGCCGCGTAAGCCCGCTATAACCTATAATCTATTTATGCAAGATATTTTATTTTTTATTGAGTGTGGTCGCTCCACCGATGGTGACCCCGTCCTCACCGCCGGTGTGAACCATGAGGGTACCCTTGAGAGTCTTGGCACTGAGGTCGATGTCGAAGTCAATCATGTCCTCCAAGATGCCGGCAGGATGGTTGCCTGTGAGGCAGATGCGGCCGATGTCGGTGTTCTGGCGGACATAGTAGTCATTGACGACCACCTCGTGGGCGAGATCTTCGTAGCCGTTGATGGTGGCATTGTACTTCAGTGAGCCAACGGTGTTGGAACCTTCGGCGTTGAGGGTGAGAACCCAATTAATGGTGTAGTTCTCCGCAACATTTTCAATAGTGGTATTACCCTGAAAAGAACCCTCCCACGTGCCGACCATATCAGCCTTGGTGGGATTGTTGGTGGTGGGGGTAGTGGGGGTGTTGTCGTCCTTGTTGCAGGAGACCATCATCGAGCCGCATAAAAGAATGGCGGCCAGCATCGCAAAAATTTTCTTCATGATGTTACTTTTTAGTTTGTGTTAATACTAATTGTTTAAGATTCTAGTTCATAGTGTTGAACAATAAATCGATGCAAATATACAATTTTTTCAATGTTTTTATCCTGTTTTTTTTGCTGTGCCGCCTACGCTAGCTTCTTGCTCCCAACTTAGCTTATTTAACCCGTTCACAAATAGTGACATGTCCCTATTTAAATATTGCTTTTATTTTCTAACAAATCTACTCTTTTCCATCTTGTTGTTTGAGGGACTTTCCAACAAAATACCACATAACTATCCAAAAGACGATTACGCAGACAAAAGCCACGGTGAAAGTTGTGTCAGAAAACAAGTCACGTTTCGAGAAATTCGCGATGCCATGAAATGCAGCGCATAATAGCAATGAATGGGTTTCACTCACCACCTTTCCTATTCCCCATGAAGCGAAAAGCAGAAGCAGGAAGAATGGCAAAACACTTCGCTGAGTTAAATCCAAATGCCACAGAAACCACATCACCGTGATGATAAGTACATATTGCCACACAGGTAATTTCCTGAGTTCATATTGCAAAAATCCTCGCCAACCATATTCTTCCAATAGTCCATACGTAAATGCCACAAAACATGTCACGCCAAGTTTCCATCCGCCGATAATGCCAAAAACAATGCATGGTATAACAATGGTCAAAATGGATTTCCAGGCAGACTTGCCAAGGAGAGTGTATTCCGTTTTACGTTTGAAAATGAACATAGCCACCAATGCTCCGATAGCGGGACCAAGCCCGTGGCAAGCAATGCGGGAATTTGAAGTGCAAAGCTCGTTTCAATTGAAGGAAACTTGTTGACAACATGCAATGATATAAGGCGTAACAATAGGGCTATGATATAAAAAGTAGCTATTGCACCAATATGAATGTTCTTATAAATTAGGTTTTGTTTCATACTAAATTCCGATTTATCTGTTTTATATCTACTTTCTTATGAATTGATTTTCCGTTTCTGGTGTTTCAGCAGCAGTCTTCGAAGACATACGCTTGTCTTCCAACGTGTTCGGTAAGATGCAACCGATTTCAATCTCCCAATGTTATGCTATAGCGGATTCAAAATTACAAAAAAAGCCGCAACCCAAGCCTTCGCCTGAATTGCGGATTATTGATTGTCGAAAATTTACACGTTTTTCCCCATTTCGTATGCCTCCTGCAACTTGCCGTTACCCTCAATATCTCGGGGCATGGTCACTCCTCCGCAGAAAAGCGTTCCAGCCAGGCGGCTCTTGGGGAAGCAGTCAATCCAACCGGTGAGGCCTGTTTCGGCACGTTTGGGAGATCCTTCCTCGTTTTCAGTGGCAGTGGCCAGCAGATACACGTCGCGGAAATTGTAATCTTTGGGATACATGGCATTCATGCGGTCGATGAGGGTCTTCATCTGGCCACTCATCTCGTAGTAATAGATGGGCGTGGCCCAGCAGACCACATCGGCGTTGAGCACGCTCTCCATGATGGCCGGCACATCATCCTTGATGACGCAGGCACCCGTCTTTTGGCACGACAGACAGCCGATGCAAAACTTGATTTCCTTGCCTCTGAGCGAGATAAGTTCCACTTGATGCCCGGCAGCTTCCGCGCCCTTGGCAAATTGCTCCGCTAAAGCGTTGCTGTTCGAGCCGGGGCGGAGGCTGGTTGAGATTACGATTACTTTTTTCATAGCTAAGACTTATCGGATGAAATTCGTGTAACGCGTCACTTCTTTTTCAGGCAATCCGTTGCGCTCGCGCTCGGTGGCGATGGCGCGGATGAGGAAGGCCATATTGCGACCCAAGATGCGCATGATTTGCACGCCTTCTTCGTCTTGCATCACGTCTTCAGCGGAGTGGCCATGCACCATATTCCAATAGCGACTGCTCGCGATGGGCATCTCGCTGATGGTGAAATACTTGTTGAGCCTGTCGAAAGCGGCTGTGGTGCCCCCACGTCGTGCCGAGACGACGGCCGCGCCCACCTTCATTCGTTTGTCGAACGGGGTGCTGAAAAACAGGCGGTCGAGCAGGTTGGTGAGCGTTCCGTTGGGGCCGGCGTAATACACCGGCGAACCGACCACGAGGCCATCGGCTTGCTCAAACTTGGGTGCCACTTCGTTCACCATATCGTTGAACACGCAATGCCCCAATTCGGCGCATTTGCCGCAGGCGATGCAGCCACGGATGTCCTTGTTCCCGATGTGGACGATTTCGGTTTCTATGCCGTTTTTCTGTAATTCTTCCGCCACGATGCTCAAGGCGGTGAAGGTGCAGCCGTTGGCGTGTGGGCTGCCGTTGATGAGGAGTGCTTTCATTTCAATCAAATTTACTGCAAAAATACAAAAAACGCTACGATTATTCTTCTTCCTTCGCATTAGGCACTGCAAAAATGACCGTCAGCACGCCGACGGCACCAGCGATGGGTACGTGATACGCGCCACCGAGCCTTTTGGGATAAACACGAAGGTGGAAAGCAGCACCATCGCCACCATGATGCCACAGGCACCGGCTTTTTGCGCAACGGTCATCCCGCCGCGACGGCGATAACTGCGGATGTAGGTTCCTAACCACGACTGCAAAAGCCACTCCTGTAGCCGCGGCGAAGAGCGGTAGAAGA
>CAMYXV010000119.1 GCA_947303055.1 uncultured Bacteroidales bacterium | reverse complement strand
CGGGCATGGGGACGAAAGTGTGGTTCTCGTTGCTGGTGAAGCTGCTTTCAAACCAGCGGCTCTCGTCGACGACGGCCACGCGCAGGTGGTCGGTGCTCGAGTTGAGGGCGAGCATGATGGGAATGATATAGATGGCCGCCATCAGGATGGGGCCGAGAAAGGTCATGATGATGAAACTGCGCTTGCGCACACGCGTCAGATATTCGCGCTTGATGATGAGTCCGATCTTGTTCATGAGGCTTGGTTTTGGGATTGCACTTCTTGGATAAAGATGTCGTTCATCGAGGGCAGCAGTTCCCTGTAGGAGACAAGCTGGCCGACTTGGAGCAGTTGGTTGATCAGGTCGTTGGGCGATTCGCAGAAAAGCGTCAGTTTAGTCTCGTCGGGTTGGTCGGTTGGTTCCACCTTTATATTATTATAGGTGTCGGCGATGCTTCTCACCTTGAGGGTGTCGTCGCAGCGGACGATGATTTCCCTTTGAAGGGTGTCGTGTTGCCGCTTGATGTCGCTGACTTTGCCTTGCAGGATGCTCCTGCCATTATTAATTAAGGTGATGCTGTCGCAAAGTTCCTCAACGGAGGCCATGTTGTGGGTGGAGAGCAGGATGGTCGCGCCTTTGTCGCGCAAATCCAGAATGGCCTCTTTCAAAAGGTTAGCGTTGATGGGGTCGAAGCCGCTGAAAGGCTCGTCAAAGATGAGGATGTCGGGCTCGTGGATAATTGTTGTGACGAACTGGATCTTTTGCTGCATGCCTTTGCTCAGCTCTTCGACCTTCTTGTCCCACCAGTCCCCGATTTCAAACTTTTCGAACCACAGTTTCAGCCGTTTCTGAGCTTCGGCTTTTTTGATGCCTTTCAGCTCGGCCAGATAGATGGCTTGTTCCCCGACTTTCATTTTTTTATATAGGCCACGTTCTTCGGGCAGATAGCCGATGCGAGCGATGTGCTTCTGGCAAAGTTTTTCACCGTTGATGAGCACTTCGCCCGAGTCGGGCGCGGTGATTTGGTTGAGGATGCGGATGAGGGTGGTCTTGCCCGCGCCATTGGGACCCAAAAGGCCGTATATGCAACGCTCGGGAATGTCAATGCACATACGGTCTAATGCGGTGTGGTCGGCGTATCGCTTCGTGACCTCGTTGACGGATATTTTGGTCATAATATTGTAAATCGGGCCCTTCGACAAGCTCAGGGACCCTTGCAAGGTCGTTGAGCCTGTCGAAACGCCGGTTTATTTTAGTTAAAGTAATCCTTAATCTTACTGAAAAAACTCTTCTCCTCGGCAGTAGGATTGGGCTTGAAGTTCTCGGAATCAGCTAACTGTTGCAACAGTTCCTCTTCTTTCTTGTTGAACTTCTTCGGAATCCAAACGTTGACATTGACGAGCATGTCGCCGCTGCCATAGCCGTTGAGGACGGGTAAGCCTTTGCCTCTCAGCCTCAATACCTTGCCGCTCTGTGTGCCAGGGGCAATCTTCACCCTCACCTTGCCGTCTACGGTGGGCACTTCGGCTTGGGTACCCATGATGGCTTCGGGGATGGTGATGAACAGGTTGTAAATCAACGTGCTTTCGTCGCGCTCGAAGTCGGGATGGGGCTCTTCTTCGATGAGGACGAGCAGGTCGCCATTCACGCCATTGTGCGGACCAGCATTGCCTTTACCACGCACGGTGAGCTGCATGCCTTCGCCTACGCCGGCAGGGATGTCGATATCGATGATTTCATCGCCTTTCATGATGCCTTCGCCGCCGCAGTGGGTGCATTTCTTCTTGATGACGGTGCCTCGTCCACCGCAGGTGGGACACACCGAAGCGGTCTGCATCTGTCCGAAGAAGCTGTTGACGGTCTGCACCACTTGGCCGCGACCGTGGCAGGTCGGACAGGTCTCGGTGGAGCCATCCTCCGAGCCGCTGCCGTGGCAATGCGTACAAGCCACGTATTTGCTGACCTTGATTTTCTTCTTTGTGCCATGCGCGATTTCCTGCAGGTTGAGTTTTACCTTCACACGGAGGTTGGAGCCGCGCTGTTTCACAGTGCCGCCACGGCTGTTACCGCCTCCGCCAAAACCGAAGCCGCCACTGAAGCCGCCGAAGTCGAAGCCACGACCGAACACGCTGTTCAAGATGTCGTTCAGGTCGAAGTCGCCGAAGCCGCTGAAGCCGCCACCAGCCGAACCACCGTCCATGCCAGCGAAGCCATAGCGGTCGTAACGCGCCTTCTTGTTCTCGTCGCTCAAAACGGAATAGGCCTCCGAGGCTTCCTTGAAGTTCTCCTCGGCGGTCTTCTTCTCGGCATCGGTGCCGTTCACCCACTTGTCGGGGTGCCATTTGAGGGCGGCCTTACGGTAGGCGCTCTTTATCTCGTCAGGAGTGGAGCTTTTGTTGACTCCTAGCACCTCGTAGTAATCTCTTTTTTGTTTATCTGCCATTGTTTTTGCTTTTTTCATTGGGTCGGCGTTTCGACAGGCTCAACGACCTTAGCTTTTGCAGGTCCCTGAGCCCGTCGAAGGGCCGTCTTATTTAATTACCAACCACAACTCTCGCAAACCGTATCACCTTACCATTCAGCTTGTAGCCTTTTTGGATGACATCCAAAACCTTACCCTTCTTGTCCTCCTCAGGCGCAGGAATCATGGTCAAGGCCTCGTGTTCATCGGTGTTGAACTCGGCACCCATAGCCTCAATTTCCTCCAAGCCTTTCTTCTTCAACGTGTCTTTCAACTTGTTGAAAATCAAGGTGACGCCTTGCATGTCAGCCTCATTGCCATTCTTTTCCATGTTTTGCAGGGCGCGCTCGAAGTCGTCAAACACGGGCAGGATGTCCTTGATGACATTCTCCGAAGCTGTGACGGTCAGGTCAAGTTTTTCCTTGGCCGTACGTTTGCGGAAGTTGTCGAACTCCGAGAACAGGCGCAAATATTTGTCGTTCAGCTCGGCATACTTGGCTTTTTCTTCTTCCAAAGCCTTTTCCTGGGCATGACGGATCTTGAACCGCTTTGACTTTTTGTCGGAAACATTGTCATTCTTAGCCTCTTTGGCCTCGGTGGCTTCTTCTTGTTTCGGCTGTTCGTCAACGGGTTCTTGATTGCTTTCCATGTCGGGATTGACGGTGTCTTTCAAGGCATCGTCTTGATTGTTAACGTTTTCTTTTTCTGTCATGATATGTGTGTTTTACTTTTATTATCTATTTTGCGCTAAGGCACATCAAATCCTTTGCCAAAGGACGTGCTTTGACAAAATGGCAGAAAGGAACAGGATAAGGCTTAAAGGCGCTCGATGAGCGGACCGTCGAGGCTGAGGGCATTAACGCGTTTGTCGATGTATTGGTAGCCGCGTTCGATTTGGTCGCTGTTGTCGATGATGCTGGCTCCGTCGGCGGAGAGGGCGGCGATGAGCAGGGCGACACCAGCGCGGATGTCGGGCGAAGCCATACGAATGCCACGCAGGGCATGGCTATGGTCGAGGCCGATGACGTTGGCGCGGTGCGGGTCGCAGAGGATGATCTGGGCACCCATGTCGATGAGCTTATCGACGAAGAACAAACGGCTCTCGAACATTTTCTGGTGGATGAGCACGGTGCCTTTGGCTTGTGTGGCCACCACTAAAACGATACTGATCAAGTCGGGCGTGAAGCCGGGCCAAGGTGCATCGGCAACGGTGAGGATGCTGCCGTCCATGAAAGTCTGCACTTCATAGTGTTCTTGAGCAGGGATGAAGATGTCATCATCACGATATTCCATCTGGATGCCGAGCCTGCGGAATACATCAGGGATGATGCCGAGTTGAGCGATGCCAGCATTCTTTATAGTGATTTCGGAGCCTGTCATGGCGGCCATGCCGATGAAACTGCCCACCTCAATCATGTCGGCAAGCAGGGTGTGGTCGGTGCCATGCAATCGACTTACACCATTGATGGTCAAAAGGTTGGAGCCAACACCCTTGATGTCGGCACCCATATTGTTGAGCATGGTGCAGAGCTGTACGAGGTAAGGCTCACAAGCGGCGTTGAAGATGGTGGTGGTGCCTTGGGCCATCACGGCGGCCATGACGATGTTGGCCGTACCGGTGACGGAGGCCTCGTCAAGGAGCATATAGCAGCCTTTCAAACCACCTTTTTGCACCCCGACCTGATAGCTGTCGAAGTCAAAGATGGCGCCGAGTTTCTGCAAGCCGATGACGTGGGTGTCGAGTCTGCGACGACCGATTTTGTCGCCACCAGGCTTGGGCATGTAGGCCTTCCCAAAACGAGCCAGCATTGGGCCAGTCATCATCACGCTGCCGCGCAATTTGGAGGCGGTAGTTTGATAGTCAGCACCTTTGAAATAGTCGAAGTTGAGGCTTTTGGCCTGCAGCGTAATGTCGTGTCTGGTTGTGCGCTCCACGGTCACCCCCATGCCTTCTAAAAGGGCAATCAGGTTATTGATGTCGAGGATGTCGGGCAGGTTGTGGATGGTGACTTTTTCTTCCGTCAGCAGACAAGCACAAAGAATCTGCATGGCCTCGTTTTTCGCGCCTTGCGGGATGATTTCGCCTTGCAGTCTGCCGCCGCCTTTGATTTTCAGTGATGCCATGGCCTTACATTTTACCTAATTCTTGCATGCGTTTCTTGTATGCCGGATTATTGGGATTATTCATGTTGGCCTTCAGGTTTGGCACTTTTTTCTTTTTCTTCTTGCCTTGCTGTTGCTGCTGCTTGGGCTGTTGTTGGCCTTTGCCAGGCATGTCGTTGTTGCTGTTCAGCCTCGATTCGTCGGTAATAATGAGGCGTCCACTCGAGATGGTCTTCAAGTCATCAATAATAACTTGGTCGTTGACGACGCTCTTATTCCACTCCAGGTAGTTACGCTTCATCTGGCTGGCAAGGGAATAGGCGAGGGCTTCGCGAACTTCGTCGTTCTCCTCCTGCGAGGCGGCCTCAATCATCTTGATGAGGTATTGGCCATAGTGGCCGTATTTGATGTCATTATTCTGGTAACCAATATGTTGCGGTTTGCTTTGTTGTTCCACTGGAATAGGCGGAGCAAAAGGACTATCCACGTCAAGGTTGTAGCCCGAAATCATGTAAAGATGGTCCCAAAGTTTATGTTCGTAGTCGCTCGACTGCTTGATACTCGGGTTCATCTGCACCATCACGCTGATGATGTATTTGGCGGCTTCGGTGCGTTGCTCGCGGTCTTCAATCTCCGGCAGTTTCTTGATCATCTCCTGCACGCAGCGGCCGTATTCCGAAATGACAATTTGTTCTTTTTCTGTATTATAGGTTAGTCCTGGCTTGTTCATTGTGGTGTAATTCAATTTTTGCGCAAAGATATGGAAAATTATTTGATTATCGCTAACCGCGCAAACTTCAGCATGAGCATCTTCACGCCGGCGGTGTCGAAATGGACTGAGGCTTTCTTGTTTGCTCCTGCTCCATCGACGCTGAGTATAGTGCCCGCACCAAACTTGGCGTGCATCACTCTCATGCCTTCCTGCAACAAGTCAG
>CAMYXV010000118.1 GCA_947303055.1 uncultured Bacteroidales bacterium | reverse complement strand
TGCTCATGTTGCTCATGCCGGTCATGCTGAACTGATCCGTTGCGGCAAGAAAAGAAGAAACCCGTTGAAGCAATTCAGCGGGCTTTCTTGTTGGTTGGTGTGAGGCTCTTACTTGACAGGTGTCAGTCGTACCATCAGCACGCCATGCGAAGGAATGCTGGAAACTACATTCTTCGCCGTAGACTTGGCGATGGTCTTGTGCTGCCAAAGGTCATAGACGCTGTAGTTACCGCCCGCCTTGCGCAGCTCGGGAATGTCGCCCCAGTTGAAGTTGAGGTTCCAAGCCTCGTCGCCGCGATTGAAGAAACAAACGGCCCATTCGTCGTTGGCCAGTTGCTTCACCCAAATCTGACGGTCGCCCATGGCGATAGAGAGATGGGCTTGGATGCCAAGTGGGTCTTGGTCGATGGCAATGACGTCCTTGTTGGTGAGGATACGTCTGGTGTCGTCGCTCATATTGTTCAGGTCGTTGCCAGCCATCAGCGGAGCAGCCAACATGCACCACATGGAGAAGTGGCTTTGGTCTTCGATGGTCGTCATGCCGCCGTTGCCAACTTCCAGCATATCGGGGTCGTTCCAGTGGCTGGGACCGTTATAAGGATAGAGGTCTTGCACCAAGTCGATGATGTTGACCATGCCATGTCCGCCCCAGTCTTCTTTTCCGTCCCACATATTAATAATGTCGCCAGTGGCTCTCCAAAGGTGGCCGATGCCTTGCGCCCATTCCCAAGGATTGGTGCTGCCCCATTCGCAGATGCTGAACACGATGGGACGACCAGCCTCTTTCAAAGCTTCACGCATGACGGTGTAAGCGGTCTTGGAGTTGGTGCCACGGTTGTTGCAGAAGTCGTATTTCAGGTAATCAACGCCGTTGCGGGCATAGTAGATGGCATCCTGATACTCGTGTCCCATGCTACCGGGACGGCCAGCGCAGGTATATGCACCCACGCAAGAGTAAAGTCCGAACTTCAGCCCTTTGGAGTGGATGTAGTCGGCCACATACTTCATGCCGTGCGGAAAACGCTCAGGGTCGCAAACGATGTTGCCGTCGGCATCACGGTCCACCTGCCAGCAGTCGTCCACAACGATGTATTGATAGCCTGCGTCTTTCATGCCCGAGGCGACCATGGCATCGGCGGCTTCCATCAGCAGTTGCTCACTGACGTTGCAGCCGAACTTGTTCCAACTGTTCCAACCCATGGGTGGAGTAGGACATAAGGCTTCGAATTCTTCTTGTGTAAGCGGCTGAGGCTTCGGTTTTTGCGCTGTGGCGGAAACTGTCAACAGCAACAAAGCAACGATAGTTAATGTCTTTCTCATTATTTGCCGGTTTGAGATCATTTCACTTCAACGGTCGTGGTGCCTATCATGGTCACAGGGAAGGTCATGCCTTGTTCCGTCATTGTCATTGAAACGTTGGTCGTTATGCTGCTGTTCATTACGAGACCAGTTTGTGGATTGATGCTGGCCGTACCTTCGTAGGAGCCGCTGGTTTGGCTTGCGTCAGCTGCGACAGTACCAGTGATGCTGATATCAACGCTCTTTTTTGAAATAGCAGTGACAGTGTATGTGTAGTTGACGTTGATTTCGTTGCCGGTCAAATCTTTGGCCTTATTGAAAGTCCAAGTGCTTCCTACATTTACTTCCTCTTCGGGAAGCTCATTGATGACGGCGCCTAGTTGGGATATTTCGATATTGAGCGTGTCGATGATGTTACCCAAAAGGTCGTATTTGATTGATTCGGGCTTATTGATCACTTTTTCAAATTCTTTGGCTTGTTCTGCCATCAAACGACTAGTTTTTTCGGGGTGCTCTGAGTCGTATTCAAACTTCATACCCATCTGATTGGCAGTCATTTTAATGGCTTCGATTTGTGTCTCAATGATGGATTCGTTGTCGTTGACTTCTTTTGCAATGAAAGATTGTCTGATTTCAAGATTCTGCTTTTGATTCATGGACATACCTTGTATTTCCATCTTCATTGTCATGTTCGCTTTTGAGGTGATGGTATAGGTCTTATCCTGTTGTGGACGGAGACGAAGCAGGACACCATCATTGGTCGTGAACGAAAGGGTTACCAATGCTACGAGGACGAGCATTGCAGGAGCGAGTTTTTTAATTGTGTTTTTCATGTTTTATAGTGTTTAAATAGGTAGAGACGGTGTGCACACCGTCTCTACATGGGTTAATGATAATTTCTGAATTACAATTTCGGTCCAGCGGCCACCAAAGCCTTGCCCGCCGCGTTGGTTGTGAACTTCTCGAAGTTCTTGATGAAACGCGAGGAGAGGTCTTTGGCTTTCTCTTCCCATGCGTTCTTGTCGGCGTAAGTGTCGCGCGGATCGAGGATGTTCGGGTCGACACCTGGCAATGCGGTGGGAACCTCGAAGTTGAAGTACGGGATCATCTTGGTCGGGGCCTTTTCGATACTGCCATCCAGGATGGCGTCGATGATGCCACGCGTGTCCTTAATGGAGATACGCTTGCCCGTGCCGTTCCAGCCGGTGTTCACCAAGTAAGCCTTGGCACCGCTCTTCTCCATGCGTTTCACCAGTTCCTCGGCGTATTTGGTCGGGTGAAGCTCAAGGAAGGCTTGGCCAAAGCAGGCACTGAAGGTCGGAGTGGGCTCGGTGATGCCACGCTCGGTACCAGCCAACTTGGCAGTGAAGCCGCTCAGGAAGTAGTACTTGCACTGCTCGGGTGTCAGGATGCTGACGGGAGGCAGCACGCCGAAAGCATCGGCGCTGAGGAAGATGACATTCTTGGCAGCGGGACCAGCCGAGATGGGACGCACGTTCTTCACGATCTTCTCGATGTGCTCGATGGGGTAGGAGACACGGGTGTTCTCGGTCACGCTCTTGTCTTTGAAGTCAATCTTGCCGGTGGCATCAACGGTGACGTTCTCCAACAAGGCATTGCGTTTGATGGCGTTGTAGATGTCGGGCTCACTCTCCTTGTCGAGGTTGATGACCTTGGCATAGCAGCCGCCTTCGAAGTTGAACACACCTTCGTCGTCCCAGCCGTGCTCGTCGTCACCGATGAGCAGACGCTTCGGGTCGGTCGAAAGGGTGGTCTTGCCCGTGCCGGAGAGGCCGAAGAAGATGGCGGTGTTCTCGCCCTTCATGTCGGTGTTGGCGGAGCAGTGCATGGCGGCGATGCCTTGCAGCGGCAGGTAGTAGTTCATCATCGAGAACATGCCTTTCTTCATCTCGCCACCGTACCAGGTGTTGAGGATGACCTGCTCGCGGCTGCTGACGTTGAAGGCCACGCAGGTGTCGCTGTTGAGGCCGAGTTCCTTGTAGTTGTCGACCTTGGCTTTCGAGGCGGTGTAGACGGTGAAGTTGGGCTTGAATTCGGCAAGTTCCTGAGCCGTAGGCTTAATGAACATGTTGAGCACGAAATGGGCTTGCCATGCCACCTCCATGATGAAACGGACAGCCATGCGGGTGTCCTTGTTGGCACCGCAGAAGGCGTCGACCACATAGAGGTTCTTGCCGCTGAGCTGTTTCTTGGCGAGGTCTTTCACCTTGCCCCAGACCTCTTCACTCATTGGGTGGTTGTCGTTCTTGTAGCCTTCGGTGGTCCACCACACGGTGTCCTTCGACTTGGGATCCATGACGATGTATTTGTCCTTGGGCGAGCGGCCGGTGTAAATGCCCGTCATCACGTTGACGGAGTCGAGCTCGGTCAAAACGCCTTTGTCGTAGCCTGTCAGGGCGGGATCCATCTCGTCCTTGAAGAGCTGCTCATAGCTCGGGTTATAGTAAATGTCCTTCACGCCGGTGATGCCGTAGGAGGCCAACGATGCTCTGATTTCTTCGATGTTTTTTGCCATAATTGTTGGTTTTAGTGAAATGATGCGCAAAGTTAAGGAATAATTCCTTTACAATGTCAAGGAAACAATGATTTTATTTGAAGATACGGCGATACACATGGCATTCCGGTGTCTCACCGCGCTCGTCCAGATAGTCTTGATGGTAGTCTTCGGCAGGGTAGAAGGCCATAGCTTGCCGAATCTGCGTGGCAGGATGATAGCCCATCTGCATCAGTTCGCCAAAGACTCTAATAGCCGTGTCGCGCTCTGTGGTGTCGTTGAACCAAATGGCGGAAAGATATTGTGTGCCAATATCAATGCCTTGGCCATCAACCTGCTCGAAGTTGTGGATTTCAAAGAAATAGCGCACTAAAACTTCATAGGAAACCTGTACGGGGTCATATACCACTTCGATGGTTTCCAAATGCCCCGTTGTGCCTGTCTTGACTCGTTTGTAGCTCGGGTTTTCCAAGTCGCCGCCCATGAAGCCGACGACGGTCTTTGTCACACCCTTGAGGCGCTTGAAGTAATACTCCACGCCCCAAAAGCAACCTGCTGAGAAATAGGCTTTTTTCATTTCTGTCCCCCCTTTTTCATTAAAGAGATTCCTTGTCGGATTTCATTTTCGAGTCTTCCTTGCTCCATTGCCATACCCACATGAACATGCCTTACGATTTGCTTCTTGTCAATGAAAAACTCAGTTGGACTACCCGTAAGATTAGTCCGTAAGGCATCGTCTTGGTCGATGATGAACAGGTTGCTGTATTTGTCTTGAAGACTCTTGGCGTATTCCAACGTCTCTTCTGGCGTGGAAACTTCTGCCAATTCGATAAGACAAAGAAAATCAATGTCTTTCAACTCATCCTTCAAATTGAGTATGGCATCGGGAAACTCTTTTTCAACCTCTTCCTTACCAAAGCCACAGTGCGAATCGGAGAAAATGAGTATGGTTTCCCTTTTAAGCCATTCCTTGAGTTTCAAGGTTTCCCCGTCAAGGTCTTTAATCATAATATCAGGAATTTCCCTTCCCATCGTATTGTTGTACCAATCCATCATGATTTTCTGGCCGAGTTCTTGGCCTTCTTTTTCGGTAAGACTGGTAACATTCTTGTAATACTTTTCGTAATCTACAGGAATGATGTAATTGTCAGTCCTGTCACAAGACACAAAGCCAAATAACAGAACAGTCAACGCAAAGACAATTCTTTTCATAACGTTATTCTTTGATTACCTTGGAAACGGCTTTTGTTCCGTTTTTATTGCTGATAATCAAGAAATAAATGCCTTTTTCCAAATTGCCTAAATCGATGGCTTTGGACTTTTCAACGCTCATGATGCGTTGTCCGACGAGGCTGTAGACTTCCACTTTTTCAATGTCGTCAGCCTTAATATGCAAGACACCGTTTGTCGGATTAGGCCAAACCATAAAGGTCCCTGCGGCTTCTGAGCCTGTCGAAGGACCGCTTTCTTCCACGCCTTCCAAAATCATCAAGGTGAGGCCGATGACGCTGTCGCAGTCGTGTCCATCAAGCACGGCGGTATAGTAGCCAGGTTCGGTCAGAGGCGTGCTATAGAACCAATATGGGATGTCACTTTCGTGAAGCGCGTCTTCAATCAACGTGAGTGAGGCACAACTCTCATAGGCACCAATCTCGACACGGCCTTTCTGTATGCGGGGGTTGCCGACAATGTCGGTGTTACCTAGGCCAGTAGTGTTGGGCTTGCCAGCGTTGAGGCAGATACTGCGCGGTTTCAGACTCCAGTCCTCGTTGT
>CAMYXV010000117.1 GCA_947303055.1 uncultured Bacteroidales bacterium | reverse complement strand
TGGTGGATATTACCCAAAACTGATTCGGGTGTCTCATTCAGAAAAACAGGAAAAATGCCTGCCTATAGATTCCCAAGGGAATGACATAGGCAGACATTTTTATAATCCGTCAAATTACTCAGCAGGTTCGGCAGTTTGAGCAGTTTCTTCTGGACCAAACCACTGGTTCAAAGTCTCATCCACTTTTGCGTTGATTTCAGGTGTAATCTTATGCTGCACCTTCTTCACCACATAGAGCACGGCCAGACCTTCGTCGAGCAGACCGAGGATCTTGTGTGCCTTATAAGGAATCAAGCTGAAAGGCAAGATGGTATAGAGGATGGCACCCACGATGAGAGCTTTCTCAAGCGTGGTGGTCTCGCCCATGGTCAGCACATAGTAGAGCTGGAGCAGTGGTTTGGTGGCGACACGTCCTGCCTTTTTGGCATATGTGCCAATCTTGCCCAGCATATTGGAGGTCTTGGATTTCCAATCCACGTTCTTCAGTTTGTCAAGCAAACCGTTGATGTCTTTACCTGCAATGGCGTATGCCAAGATGGTGATACACAGGATGGTAATAATCATTTTACTTTGTTTTTATTGATGAATATTCGAGTTTATAGTGAGTGTTTTTCAACAAATTCTATTCCATTTTGATTACCGCTTCACCCTGTCAGGGTTTTCGGCGATGAATTGGCTCCAGTCGGGGCGGCGGTGTGCTTTAGCTTTTTCGGTGGTATGTTTGGTGTAGTTCACGTCCTTACCTTTCGAGATGGAGTGGCAAACAGCAGCGGCCACGGCATCGGTGGCATCAAAAAACTGAGGATTCTCCTCGGTCTTCAGGATGAAATGCACCATTTTGGCCACCTGTTCCTTCGAGGCGTTGCCGTTGCCCGTGATGGTTTGTTTGATGGTCTTTGGCGAATACTCAAAGATGGGAATATCGCGATAAAGAGCTGCTGCCATAGCTACCCCTTGGGCACGCCCCAGCTTCAGCATCGACTGCACATTCTTCCCGAAAAACGGGGCTTCGATAGCCAACTCATCAGGATGATACTCGTTGATGATTTCCAGCACCCGTTCAAAGATCTTCTTCAACTTCAAAGCCTGATTCGCCAGCTTCTTCAAGTTGATGACCCCCATCGTGATGAGTTCCAACTTCTTGCCCTGCTCACGGATCACACCGTAGCCCATCACCATTGTACCCGGGTCAATACCTAATATGATTTTTTCAGTATTAGTGTTTGTGGTCATTACAAAGAATTATGCTGCGGTTCCGACCTCATACAAAAACTCGGGAGCGAAACCGATTTCATTGTTCCAATCTACCGTCCAAGGGTCGAGCGTGAAGTTTTTGAAGTAATCCAAGTCTTTCAGTTTCTGGAAGATGCCTTCTTGAGCTAATGGAAGAAAATCACAAAGTTTCACTATTCCGTCATTAAAAGTAAGACGAAGAATATAATCCTTGATGTATTCCGCTTTGGTTACTTTTATGAATAATGGTTTTTCCTCCATAATGTGATTATTTCAAAGGTTCAATTTTCTGTAATGCCTCTTTACGTTCTGAACGATTCCAGTTTTCCATCAGTTCATCGTAATGCAAATCGAGCCATTCAAAAACCAAACGGGCCGCGCGACGCGGCAATTGGCCTGTAATAATACCATCTTTGATGGTAATCTCGCATTGATACTCATTATACCACACATGAAAATGAGGTGGTTGATGCTCCTTGTAATACATGTAGATAATGATTCCGTAAAAACTGCTAATCTCAGGCATAATTCAGTATTTTTCTGCAAAAATAATCATTTTTTATCATAATGCCATTTTTTACCAGCAAATCACGAAAAATCATAGAATTACAAATTTGCTACAGCTTACCCAAACAACTCCCCACCCAACTCATAAACTGAAGCCACTGGCACAATCTGAATCTTAAACCGCTTTGTATCCAGACCTTTGGCATTATACTTTGAGACAAAAATCTTCTCAAAACCTAACTTGTCGGCTTCGGCAATGCGGGCTTCAATACGAGTGACAGCACGGATTTCGCCCGAAAGACCCACCTCGGCGGCAAAGGCATAACGCGAAGGAATAGGAATATCGGCATTCGAGGATAATATGGCGGCAATGACGGCCAAATCAATGGCAGGGTCATCGACGCGGAGACCACCCGCGATGTTGAGGAACACGTCTTTTATGGAAAGTTTGAAGCCTGCGCGTTTCTCCAACACAGCCAACAGCATGTTCATCCTGCGGATATCGAAACCTGTGGCGGAGCGTTGCGGTGTGCCGTAGGCTGCACTACTCACCAAAGCCTGGGTCTCGATAAGCATGGGGCGTTGACCTTCCATCGTGGCGGCAATGGTGATGCCACTTACCTCTTCGTCACGCTGCGAAAGCAGGATTTCGCTGGGATTGGTCACTTCGCGGAGACCTGTGGCGTTCATCTCGAAGATGCCCAACTCAGAGGCCGAGCCGAAGCGATTCTTGATGGTGCGCAGGATGCGGAAACCATAGTGACGGTCGCCTTCGAACTGCAAGACCGTGTCGACGATGTGCTCTAAAATCTTTGGTCCGGCGATGCTGCCGTCCTTGGTGATGTGGCCGATGAGGAACACCGGCACCTGATAGGCTTTGGCGATTTTGTTCATCTCGGCGGCCGTCTCACGGATTTGTGAGAGGCTACCCGCCGTGGCGTCCACGTAAGGTGATTCGAGGGTCTGGATGGAGTCGACAATCACGATGTCGGGCTGCACGTTCTTGAAGTGCTTCAGAATCTCCTGTGTGTTGGTCTCAGTGAGGATGAGGCAGTCGGTGTTGTGAATGCCGATGCGCTCGGCCCGCATCTTGATTTGGCTTTGGCTCTCCTCGCCAGAGATGTAAAGCACTTTACGACCAGCGAGTTGCAAAGCCGTCTGTAAAAGCAAGGTCGATTTGCCAATGCCAGGTTCGCCACCCACAAGGGTCAAAGAGCCAAGCACCAAGCCACCGCCCAACACGCGATTGAGTTCTTCATAAGGGAGAATGATACGCTGTTCCTTGGCGTTGCCGATTTCGTTGATGGGCATGGGCAGACCTTTGTCCATCTCCAATCCGACGTTTTTCTTCACCGATTTGCTGTCCTTTCCCGTGACGACAGTCTCTTCCACGCAGGTGTTCCACGCACCGCAGGCTGGGCATTTCCCAAACCATTTCGGCGACTCGTTCCCGCATTCCTTACAGAAAAAGGCGGTTTTTTCTTTTGCTGGCATTGTGTTTTGCTTTATGTGAGCCGTGACACAAAATCCGCACCCTTTACCGTCATGGCGGAGGAACATCCGCCATCTCCTTCGCTCGAAGACGTAATCCTTTAGCGCAGGAGATTGCGGGTCAAGCCCGCAATGACGGTTTTGGGTAGGGTTTTGTCCCTAAGCCCAATGTTTGTTTATGCCGCAAAGATAAGAAAATAGCCACTTAAAAGAATAGAGTCTAAGATTTTTCCTATTTTTGTCCCAAAATCAAGAGGTTGGATGAAACATCGTTTACTCACACTGCTTACTATCATTTTCACTTTGCCGCTCTTTGCCCAGCAGGGTGATGTGATGTTGTGTGAGGGCTTCTTCAACCCTTGGCTCGAAGAGGGTTGGGACGCGAAAGGTGACGACTGGGTGGTGTGGTACATCTCCAATACCACTTTTGCCGGATGCAAGCCACATGAGATGCAGATGTATCCCGATTTCAACTTTGAAGGTACCACCCGTCTCGTTACACCTATCGTAGAATTGGGGAAATACGACTACATCAACTTTCAGTTCAACCATGCCCTTGAAGCGACCAATGGCGAACTGAACGCCCAAATCGGCATTGGCATCTCTGAAAACGGCGAGGATTGGGAAAGCATTTGGGAAGACACTTTGTTGGGTAGTATCGCCCAAAGTCAGTATCTCCTGACCTTCGACATGGAAGAATGGCCGAGCAAGGAGCCTCATTTTTGCCTTTATTTTACTGGACATGGGGCTTATGTCACCAGTTGGTATATCGACAATGTCATCATTTATGCCTCGAAGAAGAACAAATATGGTGGCATCGACGACACTGATGAAAATGGTTTTATTGCCGCACGGTCGTCCATCACCACTCTGAAAGGTCCCTCTGCGGGTTCTGTCACTAAATTCTCCACCCTGCGAAAATCGAGAAATCGCTATGCCCGAGTGGTGGAAGGCCGACAGAAAAAATGGTGGCAATTCTGGAAATAAGTATGGCGATGAAAAAGAACATTATAGCATTTTTGTTGATAGTATTATCGTTGAGGGTCACGGCGCAGACTTTCACCGACAGCAACTTGCCCATCGTGGTCATCGAAACCGACGGTGGTGCCAACATCCCTGACGAACCGAAGGTGCCCGGCACGATGAAAATCATCTGGCATCAGGATGGCTCGCGCAACTACATGAGCGACATCGACAACCCCGAGTTCCTCAACTATGACGGGCGCATCGGCATCGAACGTCGTGGCAGCAGCTCACAGACTATGCTCAACAAGAAGCCATACGCCGTCGAGACCCGTGAGGACGACGACATCACCAACAGAAATGTCAGCATTTTGGGTATGCCGGAAGAGAACGACTGGGTGCTCAACTCCTTGGCTTTCGACCAGACGGGGATGCGCGACGTGTTGGCCTATGAGCTCTCGAACCGTCTTGGACAATACGCATCGCGCAGCGTGTATTGCGAAGTGGTGATCAACGGCAACTACAAAGGTCTCTATGCCTTCATGGAAAAGATCAAACCCGACAAAGGGCGCGTCAACATCGAAAAGATGGACCAGACCTGCAACCAATATCCTGAAGTGACGGGCGGCTATATCACCAAAGCTGACAAGACCACTGGCGGCGACCCTGTGGCTTGGACGATGCAAGGCTACGGTGGCGGTTGGTGGGGTAACAGCACGGATTTCATCCACCATTATCCCAAGCCTGCCGATATTACCAACGCACAGAACAATTACATCCGCAGTGTGTTCAATAACCTCGCTTCGGTAGCTAATCAACACAACACCTCGTCATCAGGCATTACTTCAGTCATCGACATTCCGTCTTTTGTCGACTTCATGTTGATTGCAGAATACTCCTCGAATGTCGACGTGTACTCATTAAGTACTTTCTTCCATAAGGACAGGATGGGCAAGCTTAGGGCGGGCCCCGTTTGGGACTACAACCTCGCCTTCGGTTACGATGCCTTTGGCAACCGCAGCCGTTACGATGTGTGGCAGTTCAGTAACCAAGATAACACTGGACCGAAGTTTTGGAAAGACCTGTTTGACACTGACCTATTCCGTTGCTATTTGGCCAAACGTTGGTTTGAACTGACCGAACCTGGACAACCTTTGAATTACGACTTCGTTTGCAATCGCATTGACGAAATCGATGCACTGATCGCTGAAGCCATTCCCCGCGACAACCAACGCTGGAACCAAATGACGCAACATGCCCAATATGTTGAAGACATGAAAAACTGGATCCAGCTGCGTATCAATTGGCTGAACCAAAACATTGGCACTTACCAAGGCTGTACCGATGTCGATTTGCCACCGTTGGTCATCTCCAAAATCCACTATCATCCCATGGACTGGTG
>CAMYXV010000116.1 GCA_947303055.1 uncultured Bacteroidales bacterium | reverse complement strand
AATCTGTCAGACAGGAAATTACTGATTATGGGCATCTTCATTGCCGTGGGAGCGCTATACCTCATCAGATTGTTTTCGCTTCAAGTTCTCGACAAGCATTACAAACAACTGGCCGACAACAACGCTTTGCGATTTGTGACACAATACCCTGCCAGAGGCAAGGTCTTCGACCGTAATGGCAACCTTTTGGTGTTCAATGAGGCTGTTTACGACCTGATGGTTACCCCAAAACAAGTCGTCGATGCCATAAAAAAAGACACTTTGAATCCCTTCGACACAGTGACTTTCTGCCATTTGTTGGAAATCGACAAGGAGTCATTCATCGAGCGGATGAACAAGGCAAAGAAAGAATCTTACCTCAAGCCGTCACCATTTATGACGCAAGTCTCGAAAGAGAACTACGCCCACATTGCAGAAGTGTTGTACCGTTTCCCTGGCTTCTATTTCCAAACGCGTACCGTACGCCACTATCCTAATGCCATCGCGGCTCACACTTTGGGTGACATCGGTGAAATCAGCCCCAACGAGTTGGAGAAAGATGAAGAAAACTACTACCGTCAAGGTGATTATATCGGCAAGTCGGGCATCGAGAAGTCGTATGAGAAAGAGTTGCGAGGGGTGAAAGGTCTGAAAGTGATGATGGTGGACGTACACAACCGAGAGATGGGCAGCTTTATGGACGGTGAACTTGACAAGGAACCCGTCGCTGGAAAAGACATCTACCTCGGATTAGACGCGGAACTTCAAGCGTATGGTGAGCAACTGATGGTGGGCAAAATCGGCTCCATTGTGGCTGTCGAGCCTTCCACGGGACAGATTTTGGCCTTCGTCACCAGCCCCACCTACGACCCCAACCTCCTTGTAGGTCGTGAACGTGGCAAACACTATAAGGAATTGCAAGAAGACCCGATGAAGCCTTTGATTAACAGGGCCATCAGCGGCACCTATCCTCCAGGCTCCACTTTCAAGACCGTCGTCGGACTCATCGCCATGCAAAGCGGCAGCATCACGCCCGCCACCTGTTTCCATTGCAGCGGTCCCGGCTCAATGCCCATCAAATGCACCCACTCACATGGTTCCAGCCCCGACTTCGCCAACGCCATCATGAACTCATGCAATCCTTATTTCTATGAGTCGTTCAAAGCCACCATCAACAACTCGAAGTTTGGCGGCATCAAAGAGGGTTACCAATACTGGAAAGACATGACCTATAAAATGGGTCTCGGACATAAGTTCAACACTGACATCCCCTACGAACGCCCAGGTAACATCCCCTCACGCGAATACTACGACAAGATGTATGGTGGACAATGGAACTCGGTGACAATCCGATCGTTAGGTATCGGTCAGGGTGAGGTTTTGGTGACACCTTTGCAATTGTGTAATATCGCTGCCTTTATTGCCAATGAAGGCTATTACTATCCGCCACACCTGATCAAATGCTTTGGCGACACCACTGCCATCCCCGAGGTAATGACGACCAAAGTGGACCCGGGCATCAACCCGAAATACGTCAGAATCATGAAGCAAGGTCTTCGCACTGTGTTCAGCGGCCCTGCCGGCACGGCCCGACGCTATGAGATGAAGGACATCCCGCAATGCGGCAAGACCGGAACAGCCCAAAACCCGCATGGCAATTATCACTCCAATTTCATTGCCTTCGCGCCTGCCGACAACCCGAAAATTGCACTAGCCGTCATCATTGAAAACGGTGGATACGGTGCCACGTGGGCGGCTCCCATCGCCAGCCTGATGATAGAAAAATACATACGCGGCTACACCACACGCGAAGATTTGGAGAAACGCATGATGGAAGGCAGAATCTCATATAAGAACGAACGATGAACGAAAGGAACAGCATCATAGGAAAAATCGACTGGGTGACGGTACTCATTTACTTGGCTCTGGTTTTGATAGGGTGGTTTAGCATCTTCTCGGCCAAATACAATGAGTTGCATCCCAGCATATTCGACTTCTCAATGGAGTACGGCAAACAGCTTATTTGGATTGGCATTGCCCTCCTTTTGGGCTTCACCATTTTGCTCATCGATGCAAAGTTTTTCAACGCTTTTTCGTTGTGGATCTATATCTTTTTCCTGGCCAGTCTGTTTGTCGTATTAGTCTATGGTAAGGCTACCAAGGGTGCCACTTCTTGGATTGAGTTTGGTCCAGTCAAATTCCAACCTTCCGAATTTGCGAAAATGGCTACAGCCTTGGCTTTGGCAGGTTATCTTGGTCGACTGGATATTGACCTGCAAAAACGTAAGAATCAAATCATTGCCGCTGTCCTTATACTCATCCCCATGGCTTTGGTGCTTTTGCAGAACGACACAGGTTCAGCCATTGTCTTCGTGTCTTTCATCTTGGTGCTGTATCGTGAAGGTTTCCCTGGCACAGGATGGTTGATGGTGGCTGGCGTGGCCGCTGTTCTCTTGTTTGTTTTCACCCTGATTTGGAGCCAAAAAATCATGTATATTATCCTTGGCGGTTTGCTCATCCTCACTTTGACTTACTACTTGGTTACCAAGAAGAAAGGCCTTGTCAAGATGCTGGCCGTCTTTGCATGCATGTTTGTATTTGTCTTTTCGGTTGACTATGCTTTCAACAAGGTGCTTCAAGAACACCAACGGAACCGTATTTTAGTGCTATTAGGGCAACTCGATGACCCCAAAGGTGTGGGATATAATGTACATCAGTCGAAGATTGCCATTGGCTCGGGTGGCTTTGCGGGCAAGGGTTTCCTGCAAGGTACGCAGACCAAATACGATTTCGTCCCCGAACAACATACCGACTTTATCTTTTGTACTGTGGGCGAGGAAGGCGGCTTTTTAGGTACTGCTACCGTGGTACTGCTTTATGTAGCATTATTAGTTCGAATCATCCTCATGGCCGAGCGACAACGATCTACTTTCAGCCGCGTCTATGGTTATAGTATTGCGGGTATCTTGTTTGTCCACGTAGCCATCAACATTGGTATGACCATAGGCTTGGTGCCCGTTATCGGCATTCCATTGCCTTTCCTAAGCTACGGTGGGTCGAGTATGCTGGCCTTCACCATCATGCTGGCCATCTTCGTGAAACAGGATGCTTATCGGTTGAATGTTTTATAAACCTTCGTAAACCGACGTAATCTCAAATCTCTTGACATCAAACAGTCCTTGGTCGCTGAGTTTTAATTCTGGTATGACGAGCAAGGCCATGAAAGCCAAAGTCATAAAAGGCGCATAAAGTGTTGAACCCAAGCGTTTTGCAAGTGCATCAGCATTCTGGTAAGCTTGCGCCACCTCGTAGCCGTCTTCGTTGCTCATCAGTCCAGCCACAGGCAAGGGCACCGCTATCATCTCCGTGCCGCAATAGGCAGTCACGCCGCCTGTGTGCTCAATGAGCAGGTTAACGGCATGAAGGATGTCTTTGTCGGAAGCGCCTACCGCTACGATATTGTGGCTGTCGTGCGCCACGCTCGAGGCCAAAGCACCACGTTTCAGCCCAAAGCCATTAATAAAAGCCACAGCAGGTTTAGTGGGTTGGTATCGGTTGACGACCACGATTTTTAGGATGTCACGTTCCACGTCACTCACGATGCCACCATTTTCCACCTTGGGCTCAGCAACAAAACTCTTGGTGATGAGTTGTCCGTCTTTACATTCGATGACCTTGATCTTCTTACCCACGTCGGGCAAGAAAATATCGTCAACGTAGATATACTCCGCTCTGAAAATATTCGGAACCAAGGTTTCCTTGTAATGGATGATCGAAACGCCATTTTCCGCCACCAACGTACCCCGGATATAGGTCTGCTTGGCGACAGGATGGCGTATGTCGTCAACCACGATAAAATCGGCATCGTCACCCAATTGCAACAAGCCCACATTGAGTTTGTAATGCTTGACAGCATTATACGAGGCCGCTCTTAACACATCCATCACGTCGTAGCCCAACGCGATGGCCTTGCGCACCAACACATCAATATGGACATCGTCCAACTCATCGGGGTGTTTGTCGTCGGAACAGAACATCAACTTGTCGGGATGGGTGGCCATCAGCGGAATCAGGGCCTCGAAGTTACGGGCCGCACTGCCTTCGCGGATGAGAATCTTCATACCAAGACTAATCTTCTCCAAAGCCCCTGCCAGACGGAAGCACTCATGGTCAGTAGTGATGCCCGCATTTACATACTTCTGCAGATCGACACCCGTCACCGCCGGTGCATGACCGTCGATAGGTTTTCCGTATTTCTTGGCGGCAGCTATTTTTCGCATTAATACGGGATCCTCGTTGATGACACCAGGATAGTTCATCACCTCCGAGAGGTAATAAATGTCATCGGAAGCCATCAGTCCTTCAATGTCGTCGGCATTAAGGCTTGCTCCTGCGGTCTCAAAGTTGGTGGAGGGCACACAACTCGGTGCACCGAAGAAAAACTTGAACGGCACTTTTTTGCCATTTTCTATCATGTATTTGATGCCGTTCTTGCCAAGTACATTGGCAATTTCGTGTGGGTCGCTGACGGTGGCTACCGTACCGTGACAGGTGGCTAACCGAGCAAATTCCGATGGTACCAGCATGGAGCTCTCGATATGCACATGTGCATCAACGAAACCAGGCATAATGTACTGCGTGTTGCCCACAGGTTGTTCCTCTATCTTTGTGATTTTGCCTTCCTCAACGACGACAACGCCTGAAAAGATTCTCGAATTAACGATGTCGACTATCTGGCCTCCGATGGTAAAACTATTGTTCATACTTGTTGATTCTATTTTGATGCAAAGTTACGGAATCGGTTTCATATCGTAAAAAGAAAAAACATATCTTTGCATCAAAATCTGAACAAAATGGAACAAACTCCACTCTATCCCGTCATCAGACTCAACCCTGGCAAAGATGAAGCCTTGCGTCGTTTCCACCCTTGGGTGTTCTCGGGTGCCATTCACGATGCTGCTGAAGGTCTGCAAGCGGGCGATACGGTCACCGTTACCGACTACGACGGCAACATTCTTGGCACAGGCTTTTGCGAGTCAGACAGCATCGCTGTGAAGATGCTCTGCTTCGAGAACAAAAAAATCGACGAATGGTTTTTCCTCGACCGCCTCAATCAAGCTTATGAAGTGCGCAAAATCATGGGGCTGACCCACAATCAGCACACCAACTGCTTTCGTCTCGTCCACTCCGAAGGCGATGGACTGGCAGGATTGATTGTCGATATCTATGGTCACACCGCAGTGGTGCAGGCCCAAACCGAAGGCATGGCGCTCCACCTGAAGGAGATTGTCCGCGCCCTCAAGCTCATGCCCGACCTTGGCCTGCAGGCTATCTACAACAAAAGCGCCGAAGCCATGCAGCGAATGGGCAAGGAAGATGCCTTCATCGAAGACGGTTATCTGTTGGGTGGTCGACTTGACGAGGTGATTTTGGAAAACGACAGCCGTTTCCTTCCCAATTGGGAGGAAGGCCAAAAGACCGGCTTCTTCCTCGACCAACGAGAGAACCGAGAGCTGGTGCGCCGCTTTGCGCAGGGTAAGACCGTGCTTAATGCCTTTGGTTATACTGGTGGCTTCTCTGTCACGGCATTGAAAGGCGGTGCCCGTCGCGCCATTACTGTTGACGCCTCCAAGAAAGCCATTGCCATGGCAGAGGCCAACCTTGAATTAAACGGCTACTCAAAAGAGGAAAACCCCTGTTATGTGGCCGACATGAAAGAATATGTGACAGAAATGCGCGAAGGTGCCTTCGACCTCATCATCCT
>CAMYXV010000115.1 GCA_947303055.1 uncultured Bacteroidales bacterium | reverse complement strand
ATATCAATATAACTTGATGGTGACTGAAGACGGTTTTGAAACTGTTTCCTATTTGCATGTTGCAACCCCCATCATGACAGCGTATGGTTTCGGTAATGTGAGCCACTCCAAATTCACTTCAGACACTTACGGTTGTGTCCTTATGGGCATGACTTTGAATAAAGGCTCAAATGAAACGGAGCCTTTCATCTTGAAGGATGGCTGGGAGCATTGCGAATACGTTCATGTGGGAATCCCATATTGCTATAACGATGGCGTGACGCATTGCAGGGATTTGTACGACATTGACGGCATAGATACGACTTTCTTCATTGCCGCTGAAAATGGTTACGTATACAAGACGGCGATGATACCTCTCGGAGGGAATAATTTCTTGATGGGTTCGGAATGGTACTACGAGATCGAGAATGAGAACGGCAGCATCACCTATCAATATATGTATCAAGCCGGTGACACCATTGTCCAGGATGAGCCGACGCATATCCTTGTGAGAATCAATACGCTTTACGACAAGGGATTGCGTGACGAAGTGACACACGAATATGTCTATAAACGTGACAACAAGGTGTATTGGTGGAACAAGACCTTGGAGGAGTTTACCATGCTGTATGACTTTGAAGCCGAGGTGGGCGACGAATGGGAAATCAAGGTGGGGACGGAAAGTCTCATCATGCATGTGGATGCCGTGGAAGTCGTTGAATACGAGGGGGATTTCTATCGGATGCTGCGCGTGAGTGACGTGGACGACTACTTCAGCGGCGACATCGTGTGCGGCATCGGTCACCTGACGAGTTTCTTCCCCGAAAGGTTGATGGACAATGGCGATGGCTTGCGCGTCGAAGGTCTGCGCTGCTATTGGATTGGGGACGAACTGGTGTTCAAACTTGGCGATGAGGACTGCGATGCAGTGTATTCGGAAGTACATGGCGTTGAAGAGGAAGGCCCTTCGGCTCCTTCGACAGGCTTGGTGGTTTATCCTAATCCGACCGACGGCGTATTGTTTGTAGAGACGCGCCATGGCACGTCTCTACCAGACCAGACCTATCGTATCACCAACCTTATGGGTCAAACCCTGCAGACTGGCCAAATCACTGCCGAGACCCAGCAGATTGACGTGTCAGACTTGCCCGAAGGGATGTATTTCATTACCTTTGCAGGCGAAACGCGGAAATTTGTAGTGAATAAATAAAAATCAAAAACATACGGCCATGAAAAGATTAGTATTAACTTTAGCGGTTTTGGCAACCTTCGCGCTTGGAGGCGCAGCGCAAAATGTATGGAAACCCTTGAACTGCAACACCTACTTTCTGGGTGCAGATTCCGATGGCAATCTTTTTGCCATGGCTGGCTATAGCGGTCTCATACGCTCCCAAGATGAAGGCGAGACTTGGACGCAAGTCCTTGATTATTACATGCGTGACTTTATGACCACCAGTCCTGAGGGACGCATCTTCGTGTTTCCTGCCGACTATGCCTTTGTCTGCTATTCCGATGACCATGGCGACACTTGGCAACAATCCGCTTCAAACTCGGCATCCAACTACAATATGTTTGGTGCATACGCCGTCAACAACGACACTTTGTTGCTGTGGGGCGAAAGACAATTGTTTTACACCCTCGATGCTGGTGCCACTTGGAACACAGCCGACATGAGTTTTATCGGCGACGAGTACCATGCCATTGGCGATGTGATTGCCAACGAGGAGGGCGACGTGTATGTCAGCAAATGGTACTATTCGGGTGTGGATAGCGGCATCTTCCATTCCACGCTTTCCAACATGCAAAATTGGGAGTTGGCTGCCTTTGACGGTGCTGTGGTGCTCCACATGGAGTTTGACCCAGAGGGTAATGTGATGGCAGGCTCCTACTGGGGAGGCATTGCCGGATTCCAACACGAGCCAGGCTTCTATCTCCTGAACGGAAATCAGTTTGTCGTGGCCGACAACGGCATCGTTTACAGCCTTCACAATGTGAGCGAGGATTATCATCTTTATGTGGTACTGAGCTATTCGGGTGACCATGGCGAGACTTTCTATGACTACGGAGAAGCCTTGTCCATTCAGCAAAACGCTCCTGGTGGCGAAGGTGACGGCTATCTTTGGAAAGGCCGTGACGGACATTTGTATTTTAAAGGACATGGTGCTTACAAGAAAAGCATATTCAATACCAACGACATCCATTACATTGAAGGCGAGGTAGTCGTGTCAGACACTGCTCCTTTCGGCAATATCTATTATAATGAATGGTTAGCCATTAGGACGGCTGAAAACCATGATTATTGTGTCACTGTGGATGGTTTTCGTCCCCATCCTATTGAGTTGGACAAACTCATCGTGCGCTATGACACCATTCCTGTGGGTACGGTCATCGGTGCGTTTGGAACCATTAGACAGATGACGGATGGTGTAGGTGTTACAATTGATGTGATTGATGTGCAGCAAACCACGGCACATTATTACGATGCCATTACCAGTTTCTTGGATCCCGATGCAGATAAGGCTCAAATCCGTCATTTGAAGGCTCCATACAACTCTTTTATTCTGACCATCGATGGGGAACAGCAAACCTGGCCATTAGTATTCAATGGCGTGACCTATGACGACACCAAAATCTATACCTTTATCGGACATTGCGGCATTCAGACTGATTCCTATGGGAACCATTTTATGGGAATGGAACTGCAAGATGTTGAACCGTTTATGGATTATAGTTTTGAAGTTGACGAGGGCTATCTTTCTATTAATGAGTGGCAACCTCATCTTGTGTTGCCCTATGAGAATCAGTACTATCTGACCGTAGTCGGTCCTGATGATTTCGTCATTCCCTATTACCCGACGCACAATGGTCATCTTTACAAGGATACCTATCTTAACAACGACATTTTCAGAGAAGGTACGCCCGTCAATCTCAAAGGTATAGAGCATATCCGTTATGACATCTATGGCTATGAGTTGGAGACTGTGGAGCTGGTTGAAATGTCAACTGAAGAAGAGACCACCCTCACAGGTAGGGTTGAATCAGTGCCGATGCCAAATGACAATTATGTCATCATTCCTGGACTGATTACCGGTTTTGTTGCCAATGGCAAGACCTATTATATTGACAATCCTATGGGCCCATTCGGATTTGAGGATTATTTTATTGTGGGCAACGACACCATCTATGTGGGTCAAGAAATCACAGCAACGTTCACTTCAAGAATGTTGGTTGATTATGGATTGAATTTCTATTATCGCATTCATATCAACGAAGCCGAGGTTTTGGGGATAGATGAGGACGGCCCTTCGACCCCTTCGACAGGCTCAGGGTTAACGGTTTATCCAAACCCTACCAACGGCGTTTTGTTCGTTGAGACGCACGGCCGTGCGTCTCTATCGAACCAAACGTATCGTATAACCAACCTGATGGGTCAAACCTTGCTGACAGGCCAAATCACGGCTGAAACCCAGCTGATTGATGTGTCAGACTTGCCCGAGGGGATGTATTTCATTATCTTTGCGGGAGAAACGCAGAAATTTGTGGTGAATAAATAAACAATCAAAACACAAACAATATGAAAAAACTAGTTTTATCCTTAACCGTTTTGTTCGCCCTTGTGCTCGGAGCCAAGGCACAGCAAGGCGATTTGGTCATCAATCCCGACACGCTGTGGTTTTACCATTATGGGGATATTCGGTACTTCACCATCACGAACGATTACAGTTTCCCTGTCGAAATCGATTCCATGGGTGACTATGGCAATTATTTGTTGCCCGGCTACGACCTTCCTGACCTTCCCTACACCATCGATCCTGGAGAAAGCGTATCGTTCAACTTTCTTTTCATCTATCCTGTAAAAGATAACCAGGAATTGAGGGAATATGTCACGACATCGGTATCCATCTTCACTTCGGTCGGACAAAGGGAACTGCCGGTAATGATTGACCAAGCAGGCATGGTGAATCTCTTGTTCGCGCGTGAGATGTACTTCGATAATCCGTCCGGTGTCGTTCAAACAATGATTATGAACAAATCATGGTACATCCCGACGATACACGTCTATTCCATTGCAGAGAAGAACACTGACTATTTGAATATTGAGATTGAACCAATGGCACCACCATTCGACTTGACCCTAAATGGTTATGATGCAGATATGACCGTAACCTTGAAGGACTTGGTCAGAGGTTATGTGGAGACCGCCATCGAAATCGAAACAGACTATGGAACCTTCGAGATAGCGGTTTACATCAACGAGGAAATCATTACCATCAACGGCATCTTGACCCAAGTTGAAGCCCCGTATTTCGAGCAAAACGCCAGCGACAACCGTCTGGCCATCGTCACGGGCGAAGAGACTTACTATACGACTGTAGATGGCTACTGGCCCAATCCCGATGGCGATGCCCTCATTGTCGGTTTCGACACCATCCCGATGGGTTCACAAATCGAGGTTGGCGGCACCTATTCCCTGATGGAAGATGATAATGGCGACAGCTTCAAGGTATTTGATATCAAGCGTCTTGCCCATCCAACTTACACCTCAGCCCTCGGATATTTGAGTCAATTTGCCATATTTACGGGTCCTCAGTACATTTATGCCTGGTCAGTTTACGACCAAAAAACGCTACACGGCAATTATTTTCTGACCGTTAATGGGGCGCTTCAGACCGAGCTTCCTGTTCTCCCTGATGGAACAATGCTGACCGATTCCATCCGATATATTGTCGTCGGCATCGCTGACACCATTCACGACTACTACGGCAACCCAGTAAATGTGCTTGAACTGACCAACATCATCCCTTACGAACCCAACTTCACCGCCAACGGCCTTCTGAGCCTGCAAGGCGACCTTTGCCTCTCCTCTCCCTGCGGTGAGACAGCCTATTTGTCGTTGGACGAGGGCACTGACCGTCATTACCTTACCCTTGTGGGCGAAATGCAGCACAACTATATCAACGACTCCGTCTTCAACGAAGGCGTTCAGGCTCAGATCAGCGGCCTTGAGGCCACGCATTACGATCTCTTTGGAGCGCCTTTCCAAACGCTCGACATCCTTGAGATGGAAGCCGCCGTTGAGCAAACGTTAGTGGGTCCTGTGGTTTCCACTGGTAATCCGAACATTGGCCCCTTCCCTCCGTTGGGTATGGAACTCGCTTTCTATCATAACGGCATCAAGTACTACTTCTCGCCCTACATTGAAGAAATCTATTATCCCTTGGGCGGGACTAATTATCAGTATATTTTGTTGTATGAACTCGACAACGACACCCTGATTGTCGGCAAGGAGGTGACCGCCCAATTCACCACCTCCACCATGCGTATTGACAATTACTTGAAGCCCAATTATCGTGTCACGCTGAACCATGCGGAGTATTACGACCATTTGGAGACGTTGCACGGCAGACTGACAATCATAGAGGAGCCATACAACACCATGTACGCTATCATCACAGACGATGACGAACGTTATCTAATTGAACCTTATTTCGTTAATTATGCGGAATATGACGAACTCGTCTTTGGCGAAGACACAGTTGCTGTGGGTAATTCATTCACCGCCACTGGTGAGGTGTTCAAGTATTATGATGATTCTTATGAAGATTTCTATTTCAACGGCATTAATATATTGGAAATCAATGAAATCGATGCTCCATTCATCATCGGCAACGAATGGTATTACGAAATCCAAAACGACAACGGCAGCATCACCTATCAATATCTCTATCAGGCGGGCGACACCATCGTACAAGACGAGCCAACGCATATCCTTGTGAAAATCAACACGCTTTACGACAAGGATTTGCATCAAGATGTGA
>CAMYXV010000114.1 GCA_947303055.1 uncultured Bacteroidales bacterium | reverse complement strand
AAACTGTATTCTTCGGCCCATTGCGCATCATTGAGGAAAAGGCACACCGAATACAGCATGCTCTGCATGGGATAAACATCCTTCTCCTCCCCTATTGGCAACTCCGAAAGATGCTGGATGACGGACAGATAACCCTTGATTTCGTTGGCTTTGCTTTCTTTAGCCAATCGTTCGTAAGCCTTGGCGTAAGCCATCACATTATTTTCGGGGTTTTGTAAAATATCTTGCTCCGAAATCCCTGAAAGTTCCGCCACAAGATGCAAATTCTCACGGAAATAGCCTTTGCCATCCTTCACCAAGCCCATTAAACCGTATGCACGCGGCATGGCATCGGGGCCTTCGTGGAAATAGTTGTCATCCGTCAGGTGATTGCAATGCGTGTTAGTGAACGAGATGGCTTCGAGCAGACCCCTTGGGATGTCGGGACAGGCTTTGTAGGCAACATCAAAGGCGGATTTATAGTTTTGGTTATTAGCGTTTTGAGAAAACACCAATACAGGCATTATCAGCAAAACAAATATTGTAGCGATTCGTTTCATTGTGGTCTATTTTGAGGCCAAAAATACGCATTTTTCTTTTTATAAAAGGTATGAGTTTTTTTCATATCTTTGCGGATTCAAGAATTAACACATAAAAACACAATAAAATGAGCACACTCAACGATTTTCAAAAAGAGATTCTCGCCGGTATCCCCGATGAACTGCCGGAAGTGAAACCTTACGACCCGAATATCAACCACGCACCCAAGCGCAAGGACATCCTCACCAAGGCCGAGAAAAAGTTGGCCATCCGCAATGCCTTGCGTTATTTCCCCGCCAAGTTCCACGCCACCTTGGCCCCCGAATTTGCCGAAGAGTTGGAGAAATACGGTCGCATCTACATGTACCGTTTCCGTCCGTCTTACAAGATGTACGCCCGCCCGATTGAGGAATACCCTGCCAAATGCAAGCAGGCCGCAGCCATCATGCTGATGATCCAAAACAACCTCGACCCTGCCGTGGCTCAGCACCCGCACGAGCTTATCATCTACGGCGGCAACGGCGCCATCTTCCAGAACTGGGCACAATACCGCCTCGTGATGCAATACCTCGCCAATATGGACGAGGACCAGACCCTGGCCATGTATAGCGGTCACCCGATGGGCCTCTTCCCGTCACATAAGGACGCTCCTCGCGTGGTGGTCACCAACGGCATGATGATCCCGAACTACAGCAAGCCCGACGACTGGGAGCGCTACAACGCCCTCGGCGTGACGCAATATGGCCAGATGACCGCTGGCTCCTATATGTATATCGGACCTCAAGGTATCGTCCACGGCACCACCATCACCGTTTTGAATGCTGCCCGCAAGCATGGTGGCAGTACGGCGGGCAAACTGTTCGTCACTGCTGGCCTCGGCGGCATGAGCGGCGCTCAGCCCAAGGCCGGTAACATCGCCGGTGTGGTGAGCATCACCGCCGAAATCAACCCTGCCGCCACGCAGAAGCGTTATCAGCAAGGCTGGGTCGATGAGGTGTACGACAACATCGAGGAACTGTTCAAGCATGTCAACGCGAGCCTCGCCAAGAAGGAAGCCCGCAGCTATGCCTACCAAGGCAACGTGGTGGACCTCTGGGAGTATGCCGCCGAGCACGACATCCACGTCGACCTTGGCTCCGACCAGACCTCGCTGCACAACCCTTGGGCAGGTGGTTACTATCCCGTCGGACAGTCGTTCGAGAAATCCAAGACCATGATGGCCGAGAACCCCGAACTCTTCAAGGAGAAGGTGCAAGCTTCGTTGCGCCGCCATGTGGCCGCCATCAACAAGCTGACTGCCAAGGGCATGTACTTCTTCGACTACGGCAATGCCTTCCTGCTGCAGAGCAGCCGCGCCGGCGCTGACATCCTGAAAGCCGACGGCACTTTCCGTTATCCTTCCTATGTACAGGACATCATGGGTCCCATGTGCTTCGACTATGGCTTTGGTCCCTTCCGTTGGGTCTGCGCCTCAGGCAAGCCTGAAGACCTTGCCGTCACCGACGACATCGCCTGCGAAGTGCTTGAGAACATTGCCCGCACCGCTCCTGCCGAGATCCAGCAGCAGATGCGCGACAACATCCAGTGGATCCGTGGCGCACAGGAGAACCACCTCGTGGTGGGTTCGCAAGCCCGTATCCTCTACGCCGACTGCGAAGGTCGTACCAAGATCGCTGCCGAGTTCAACAAGGCCATCGCTGACGGCCGCCTGAGCGGTCCCGTCGTCCTCGGCCGCGACCACCACGATGTGAGCGGCACCGACAGCCCGTTCCGTGAGACCTCCAACATCTACGATGGTTCGTCTTTCACCGCTGATATGGCTGTGCAGAACGTCATCGGCGACGGTTTCCGTGGTGCCACCTGGGTGAGCATCCACAACGGCGGCGGCGTTGGCTGGGGCGAAGTCATCAACGGCGGCTTCGGCATGGTCTTAGACGGCACTGCCGATGCTGACCGCAGACTCCACTGCATGCTGCATTGGGACGTGAACAACGGCATCGCCCGCCGCAACTGGGCCCGCAACGAAGGTGCCACTTTCGCCATCAAGCGCGCTATGGAGGCGGAGCCTAAGCTAAAGGTTACAATGCCGAATTTGGTGGAAGATAAGATCTTGGATAATTTGTTTTAAGAATTAATCAGGCATCAAGATTCAGAGGGCGCACCAAACGATGCGCTCTCTGCTTTTTTGACTTATTTGAACTCACACTCAACGCTTTTCAAATTCTTAGCATCGCTTCGATCAAAATAAAAAGGATAATAGCAATAGCCTTCAAAACAATAATTTGGCTCTTCCCTTTCAAAAACTATAGGCTCCTGTCTATCACAGTCAACAGTAAAGACGACATGACCGCCTTTTTCCTGAATACGACCGTCTTCAATTCTTATCACTAAAACAACCACACTATTGGGAACATCAGCATCATCCGCATAATAATCATAGGCAACATAAACATTTTCCAAGGGAGGATCTTGATCATAATACTTATCTAAACAATAGTAAGGATATACACACACGGTATCCAGATTATATTTATTCGCTAAATCCTTGAATGTATGCGGATAAAAAACTGGAGCATAAGCCATACGATGGGATGAAAGCATGTTATCCAGAGCAACAATCCCTCCTGAATCCACAATTTGGTTCAGTGACATGTCATTGTTCTTTCGCTGCTTGTCAGTTTCCATTGTGGCAAACACAGCATCCACCGCAAACCCAACAAATAAAAGCACCATCACCACCCTGCTGACTATGTGTAAAATACGATGACTTGATTTGGCAGCAAACCGAATTCTAATCGCACCTAGATAATCATACAAAAACTTCAAAACAAGGACTATCGACAAGGCTTCTGAGAAAAACAAAGCACGTTTCACGGGTCTGAAAACCACACTGAAAGCAACAACGCTCCATCCTAACGACAGTAATAAAACAGCATTGTCCTTTGTCCATTGTTTAATCAGCTCCTTGTCTTTTATCCATCCCCAGATCCAAACAGCCAAAAACAGCCATAAAGCCTTATACTTCATTATTTCCCACACAGGATGACGCACCAAATCCCCTATATCAAAGAGAGAGGCACATTGTGTATCAAACCCCGCTCTTCGAAGACTGCCTGGTGCAAACAACAACACTATTGATCCCACAATAAAACCAACCGCAAAAGGAATCGCATTCCCTTTCAGCTTTTTTATATGGAATGCATAATATACCACCAGCGCGCCACTAATCGCAGCACAGGTGATGTATTCCGAAGCAGCCAGAAAGGACAAGACAAACAATCCCAGTTTCTCCTTGCGGCCAAAATCCTCATCCTTATACTTTTGGAATAGTAACAGGAAAACAAAAGACAAGGTGTTTGCCCACATATAGGTTGGTGATCCCGCGATCCAGAACAGGGTGTTCTTGGGGACCGGACACAGGAACCAAAACAGCAAAGCAAATAACAACAAACGGGATGCAAATCCTTTTTTCCCTTCTTGGATCAGTTTTCCACATATCAAAATAAACAAGACAAAAAACAGTGTATTCACAATAGCATACCAAATCCTGTTGTCTCCAAGCACCCCGCTAAACAGATACTGACATGCCACTGAAAACAAGCGCCCACCACTGTGAAGGTAGAACCCCGCAGTATGTTTCACCAAGTCATACAGATTGGAAACAGCGCCATTCATCCATAAATCATCCCCCATCATAAAGCCAGAACAAGAGATGATAAAAAACGCGATTACAATAACTAGAACCGCAATATTACAGAACCACGAAAAAATGTTAATTTTATGCACATTCATACTCGAACCAATACTATATCTGTTTTTCAATAATATATCGAGGCCGTCTTTTCACTTCCTTGTAGATTTTCCCAATATATTCTCCAACCACACCTACGGAAAACAAAAGCAAACCGCCCAAAAACCAAACCGAGAACAACAAAGATGCCCAACCTTGAATGGTACGCCCTTGAAAATAAGCGACTAATATATATATCATTTCAGCGATAGATACACCCAAACAAACCAATCCAATCAAATAGATGATTCTCAATGGCCAAACCGAAAACGAAGTGATGCCATCTAATGCAAAAGCGAACATCTTTCTTGAAGAATACTTTGATTTCCCCGCATACCGTTCGTTGCAATCAAAATACACATAGGTTTCCTTAAAGCCCAACAGCCTAACCATCCCACGAAGAAACAGATTCCGCTCCGGAAATTCCGACAAGGCTTGCAAGGCGTTTTTCCCCAACAGCCTGAAATCAGCATGATTAGGTATAAGATCTACGCCTATTTTTTGCATTAATTTGTAAAACGATAGGGCCGTTCTTTTCTTAAATTTAGAATCGGTTGCCCTTGAGTTTCTGATCCCATAGACAACTTCATAGCCGGCCTGATAGGATAATACCATATCCGGAATTCTATGAATATCATGCTGCAAGTCTGCATCAATCGAAACGACAGCGTCGCACTTGCCGACAGATTGTTCCAACCCTGCCCAAAGCGCATTTTGGTGACCCACATTATGCGCCAACTTCAAGCCATGTACGTATGGGCTCGTGGTTTGCAATTCTTCTATGACATCCCAAGTTTTGTCATCGCTGCCATCGTCAACATATAGAATATCACATTCTGTCAATAGGTTATCATCTATCATTGAATCAACAAGTTCTGTCAGTTGACGATTGGTTTCGTGCAGGACTTCATCTTCGTTATAGCAAGGTATGACAACATTCAGCTTCATTTTTCTTGACTTTGAAATTGTTTTGATTTGAACACGAACCTTACTAACATGAAATTAATGGGGATAACCAAAGCAAACACAAACAATGGCGCAATCTCTTCTGAAACCCCAATGGCAAGGAACAGATTCAAGAAAAGCATGTGCAATAAATAATTGACGAGGTGTGAAGCGGCAAAACCAGCTCCCTTCTTGAAAGACAATGTACTTTTAAAAGTGAAATGCGCTGTCAGATACAGATTGGCCAACCAAGAAACCACATAACCAATTGTGTAGGCAACATTAACATTGATGAACAAATTGAGAAGATAGTAGATGCCATAATGAATACCTGTGGCAACCAAACCAACTATGGCAAATCTGACAAACTCCCTAAACTTAGGGGAGACATACAATCGCTTTAACTTGCTTGCCAGAACTGTTGTCATATTATACTATGCGTCCGCCATAGGAACCGCAGCAAATATACAACTTTTTTGATTGGTCAAGCGAAACTGCTGATTTTTTGAGTCTAATTGCCAGGATAGTTGTACCTTTGCAGCCTCATTTCAAAATCGTCTAAAACACTACAAAGGCAGAGCTTCAACAGGTCATAGTGCAAACACAACGCTCCATTCCTTACACAATTTTTCTAAAGTCCAAGAAGCGTTGAGACCGCTTGTTTCTGGCAAACGAAACACT
>CAMYXV010000113.1 GCA_947303055.1 uncultured Bacteroidales bacterium | reverse complement strand
ATACCCTGAAAATCAAGAACATGAATTTCACCTACGACGATTTGGCCAATTTCTATATCCCCTCCAAGACCAAGACTATTCCTATGCCGGAGTCGTTGCGCGCCATGGACAAAGGGAAGCTCTCATTGGATTTTAAAGGATCGTACAATAATTTTATTTCCGATATCAGCCTTAAGTCAGGGATTGGCGACATTGATGCTTCCATTGCTCGCGCGAAAGATGCCAAAGGCAACAATCAGTTCTCTGGTTATATCAATTCCGAACGGGTGAAGGTGGGTACGGTGGCCAATATTCCGAAGTATCTCGGCGACCTCGATTTGAATGCTAACTTTACGGCTACTTTCCCCCAGAATGGCAGTCCTGAGTTTTGGGTTGAAGGCCAAGCTGCTCAAGCTGAGGTGCTAGGGAACAATCTTGATATCGTCAAGTTGGACGGTAGCCTTCAGGAGAACCGGTTCAATGGAAAGATTAAGGTTGATGACGATGATTTGTTCCTCGATTTCAACGGATTGATTGATTTCCATGATAAAAAGCATCCCAAGTCCGACTTTGATGCTGTCATTAGAAACGCCAACCTGCATAAACTGCATCTCTTCAATGAGGAAGAAATCTCTGAGCTCAGCACGAAGATTTATGTCAACATGACGGGCTTCGACCTTGATAATCTGGAAGGTGTGGTGCAACTTGACAGCACGCTCTATCGCGACAGCCGTGGCAGTTATTTCATGGAGGACTTCTCCGCATCCCTTGTCAATGACAACCTGATGCAGCGTCGCATCAACATCAACTGCGACTTTCTCGATTTCGAGATGGCTGGAAAGATCAACTTCGCTAGCTTAATGATGACATTGAACGAGTATGCCGACTCTTTCGTCCATTTCCCGGTTTGGGAATCCAATAGGGAAAAATTCCAACAATACAAGCTCAAACACGATGTCGAACAGGATTTCATCGTCCAGCTGACCCTGAAGGACACGAAAACCATCAGCCGACTGTTGATGCCTTCGGTGAGCATTGCGAAGAACACTACACTGAATGGCACATTCACCTCTCGTTCCAATTCACTTAACTTGACGATGCGCTCGAAGAATGTGCAGGTGGGAGCTTTGAATTTCAACAATTTGGAGTTGAAGAGCTTCAATATGATGAAGGCAGCATTTGCTACGCTGAAATTGGATGAGATTAAATATAGTAATATCACAGAAACCGATACTTTGGAGTTGGGAGTGGAGAATTTTGGCATCACCACCAGAATGACCAACGATACCGTTTTCTTGCGCGTCCATTGGGATGACGATGGTGAAGGAGATTATAATAAAGCCATGATCGATACCTATTTCCATCCGCATGAACAAGGCGGTATCTTCTCCATTAAGCAGGCCGACCTTGTCGTTAACGACTCGACTTGGACAGTTTCGCCAAACAATTTTATCGACATTGTCGACGGTCGCGTGAATATTTCCAATCTGATGTTTGCGCATAATAAGCAGATGATTCGTGCTGATGGCTATACGCCCATGAATGATGGCGATACCCTCTCCGTCCAACTACGTAGTTTTGACGTGTCCAATTTCGACTTTTTATTCGAAACCATGGGCTTTGACGTTGACGGTTTCATTACAGGCGATGCCGTTTTGAGTAGTATGAAGACCTCGCCGATGATTTTGGCGGATGTCAGAATCGACCAATTGGGTTTGGATGGAGACCCGATTGGAGATGCGGTCATCGAAAGTGTATGGGACAACGAGGATAAATCCGTTGATGTGGATGCCACTATCTTCGACGATGACAAGCGAATGCTGAATGTCTATGGCTCATATTATACGGCCAGGGAGGACGACAACCTTGACTTTACCGTCAATCTGGACTCGTTGAAACTAGCCATCGCTAGCCCCTTCTTGACGGGTGTGGTATCGCGGATGCAGGGCTATGGTTCGGGCCGTGTCGACATCACAGGGTCGCTGAAGCAAGCTGACATCAACGGCAGAATCAAAGTGGTTGACGGCGGTTGCAAGGTCGACTATCTGAACACGTTCTATACCTTCAACCCAACCGTGCTGATTGACAACAAGACCATCTCGTTTGAGAACCTTGTTTTGACCGATACTTTGAACAACACTGCCATGGTGGAGGGACAAATCAACCACAATCGATTTAAGGACATCAATCTGGATTTGAAGCTGCATCCAAGGTCATTCCTGGCCATGGCTACCACAAGCCAAGACAATGACAGTTTCTATGGCACCGCAGTCGCCAACGGATTGGTCTCTGTTAAGGGTCCGTTTGACAACATTTATCTCGATATCAAGGCTATGACGAGAAACGGGACGAATGTCACCATCCCGCTCAATAAGGCTTCAACGGTGAAAGAAAACGATTTCATCGTGTTTATCAATCCTAACGAAGAAGTGGAGGAGGAAGGGGTTGTAGAATCAGGGAATAAGAAAAAGAGCAATTTCGCCCTTGACCTTGATGTGACTGCCAACAAAGACGCCACCCTGAAAATCATCCTTCCTTCTGATTTGGGCCTCATTGAGGTTTCAGGCAATGGTAACGTGAAGTTGGGTATGGCAACAAAAGAAGCCATGAGGATGTTTGGTAACTATACCATCGAAACAGGTCGTTTCAATCTGAATTTCAAGAATGTGGTGACCAAGATGTTTACTATGCAGAAAGGTGGCACTATTTCCTGGTCGGGGAGTCCAACAGATGGCCGTATCAATGCGACTGGTGTCTATTCGGTCAGGAGCTCTTTGGCCGATTTGGGGGTTCAGATTGACAGCACCTCATCGAGTAGCAGCAATGTCAATGTTGAGTGCCTTATCCACTTGAAAGATGCGCTGCTCAATCCTACCATTTCCTTCGGGATGAGGCTTCCCAATGCTACTGAAGACGTCGTCCAAACAGTTTATTCTCTGATAGATACGACGAATCAAGCCGTGATGACCACACAGGCATTGTCGTTATTGGTGCTCGGTAGGTTCGCATATGCGGGTAGCTCGGCCTCAGCCTCACAGAACATGGATATTGGGAGCCTCCTCTCGACCCAGATGCAGTTCGATATCACCAAGAACCTGAATCTGGGCTTCAGCTATCACTATGGAAACATTGACTCCTTCGACGAATATCAAGTGGCCTTGAGGACCCAATTGTTTGAAGACCGCTTGATTATTGAGACCAATGTAGGCTTGATGTCGAGCAACAACGCTAGCAACGCTTCAAACATTGTCGGTGAGTTCGATTTGTACTACAAGTTGAGCAAGGACGGGCGACTGCAAGGCCATTTCTACAACCACTCCAACTACAACTCCAATTTCAACAACTTCTCCATCGACCGACGAGCGCCTTATACGCAAGGTCTGGGTCTTTCTTACAGCAGGTCGTTCCGTAAGTTCCGCGATCTGTTCCGAAAGACCTATGTGCCCACTTCCAACCAGCCACTCATCGCACCGAGAAAACAGAGTAACAACTGACAAAAATGGGAACAACCGCCAATTTCAAGGTCTTCCAAGCCTCGGCAGGGGCGGGAAAGACCTTCACACTCATTAAGGAATATCTGAAGCTTTGTCTCGCTGATAAGGATTCCGTGAATAATTTTAGGAATATCCTAGCTATCACCTTCACCAACGCGGCGGCCAATGACATGAAAGCAAAAATAGTGAATACGCTGCGCGAAATCATTGATAGTGAGGAGGTTGATTCCAAGTCCATGGAGGCCATACTGATAGAGGAGTTAGGCGTCAGCGATGCGGAACTGAAAAGCAACGCGCAAAGCCTGATGACGCGTATCATGCACGACTACAGTAGTTTCTGTGTGAGTACCATCGATGCTTTCGTGCAAAAGTTGTCGCGAAGTTTCGCCCATGATTTAGGCCTGCCGAGCCAATACTCGGTCAGCATTGACACGGATGAGGTGGCGGAGACGATTACGGAGCAATTGGGATTGCGAATCAGCGATCAAGACGATTTTTTGACGCACTTGCTAGTTGACTTCAGCAACAACCAGTTCGACAGCCAACGCTCAACGGCCATCGAAGGCCAGCTTTCCGACTTCATTGCCAAGCTAATGACCGAGAAGGCTTACCAAAAGGACGGACAAAACAACATCAAGAACTATTCCCAATACAAGCAAACCCTTGATTTCCTGAGTGATAAGATGCGAGGCTTTGAACAAGACATACAAAAGCATTTGGATGATTTCGGACGCCTTGAAAAGCAACACGACCTCAGAGATGAACTCTATGCATATGGGAAAAATGGTTTCATTTCATACGTGAGGAAACTGTCGGCAAAGACCTACGAGCAGCCCGGCGCCCGATTCAATGGCGTGCTCGAGAAGGGGAACTGCTTCTCGAAAGAAGGGGAGAAACAACTGGGTAAAGCCCATGTTGATGCCATCAATGCTGCTTTGTTGCCTGTGCTTCAAGCGATCAAAGACGACGTAGAGAAAGGCTTGGGAGCGTTCTTGTTTTACAAGACACAACGCGATTTGCTCTATCTCTATGCCCTCCGTGCGCAGATTCGGATGGAGTTTGACAATTTGGCCAACGAAGAGGAAATCGTTCACATCTCTGAATTCAACAAGTTGCTCAACACAGTGATGGGCGACTTCTCGGTGCCCTTTGTGTATGAACGCATCGGCGAGCATTTCCGCCATGTGTTTGTGGACGAGTTCCAAGATACATCAGTATTGCAATGGCAAAACCTTTTGCCGCTGATTGACAATGGTTTGTCATCGGGCAACATGAGTATGGTGGTGGGCGATGGCAAGCAATCTATCTACCGTTTCCGCAGCGGTGAGGTGGAGCAGATTGTCCGCTTGCCTGAAATCTATGCTTTGCCTCAAGACGAACGCGAGGCTGCTTTCCGACAGTTTGAGCAGAACTTGAAGGACAACTTCGCTTTCAAGAATCTGGACACCAATTACCGCTCGTTTAGTAATGTGGTCGACTTCAACAATGCCTTTTTTGAGGAGGTGTATCAACAACTCTCTCCCGATTTGAAAAAGGTGTACGTGGCCGATAAACCAGGCACCGACGAAGGCGTGAGTATTTACCAGAAAAAGGCTAAAACGGAAGAAGGCTTGGTGCAGGTCGAGCTTTATGATGCTGAAAATCAACCCGATTATTGCTTTGAAAGGGTAGAGGCCATCATCCGTGACCTCACCGAGACAAAATGCTATCAGTATTCCGACATCGCCTTGCTGACCCGTAAGTCGGACTATGGCTCCGAGATGGCCAACTATTTGAACGACAAGGCGATTCCTGTCATATCACAAGACTCGATTTTGCTCAAATCATCGGATAAGGTGCAGCTGATAGTGAATACTTTGCGCTATCTGTTGTATGGTGACAACGAGACCAATGTCGCCAACGTGTTGTTTTATTGGAAACTGACGCAAGAGCCCGATTTCGATGGGGATATCAGTCAAGTTTTCGGTGAGGTGAAAGCCATTGCCAAAGGGGAGAAGGCAATTGAACCCGTGATGGGTTTGGGTGAAGCCGGTTTGCTACAAAATGCCCTTTCCAAAGCGACATGTCTCTATGACCTCTGCGCCAATTTGCTGCGCGTTTTCCATTTCGACACCATCTACGATGCTTTCCTGAACTATTTTATGGAGGAGGTGTTCAAGTTTCAATCGGGGATAAAAGAGAGCGTTGCCGACTTCCTTTCGTATTGGGACAAGAAGCAAGACAAGCTAGCGGTGATGTCGGTGGGCGGCAATGCGGTGAAAATCATGACGATACACAAGTCGAAGGGCTTGGAGTTTCCTGTGGTCATCTATCCCGAGACCATCATCGATTTGGATGAGAAGTTGAATGCCAGCAAGGCGGCTGAGGAATGGTTGCGTCCCGAGGACTTGGGCTTTGAAGCCATCCCTAATTTGGATAAGGTGTTGTTTAAACTGGATTCAAAAGCCGAGAGCATGGGTGACATAGCCCCGAAATTGGTAAAGAAGGAAAAGGAAAGCAACCAGTTGGACAACCTCAATTTGCTTTATGTCGCCTTCACTCGTG
>CAMYXV010000112.1 GCA_947303055.1 uncultured Bacteroidales bacterium | reverse complement strand
GATGCTGAACGCTCAATGGGTGAGTCCAGGCAACGGAACGACTTATACTCTGCCCGATTTAGTGAGCGTTTCAAATGGTGCGGTCACGAATACGGGAACCGTTTTTTCTTTCAATAGCGACATCACCATCTCCCAGAATGATGTGCTGAAAATCGATAATCAGGTGACGAGAATTGACGCTGTTGGCGTCTTGATTTCAATCAATGGTTCGGTGGTTTGTACCAATTCGCTAAGAGTTGGTATTTACGGATCTATGACGCAACAATTTAGTATGCGTTTTGAAAATGCCACTGATTGTGAACTTAAGAACATGTATTTCAGTGACGGTAGCGGCATTAAGGTAATTGAATCGAATGTGGACTTCATCGATTGTAAGTTCGTGTATTTCACTCGCGACTATAGTAATGCCGTCATTGACTTCATGAACTGTAATCCGTTGATTGAAGACTGCTATTTTCTTAGAAATGAAGGTGCAGCCATCAGTTCACCTGCCAATGGACAAGGATCTCCACGAATTTTGAATAATCTGTTGGAGGAAAATGTCACAAGCGATATCAACAGCCCGCAAATCAATTTGGGACCTGGTGCCGAAGACACCATCTACATCGTTGGCAATACAATAGATGATGATTATGCGACACATCGTGTGGGCGGTATTTCTGTCGCTGATTTGATGGGAACCGGTTCGACAAAAGTGTTGCTGAGAGACAACAAGGTGATTAATGGCCGTTACGGTTACAACCAGCAAGGATTAACTATTTCTTCCGTCATCGAAAGAAACCAATTCGTTGACAACCACTTCGAAGACAACCCCATGAATGGCGGCAGCGGTATCAGTATCTATGGCATGAACGAAAACAATAAAGCTGTCTTGCGTGGTAACATCATCACGGGTAACCTCTGGGGCATTACGGCCATCAATGTTTTCGATATTGATCTTGGTACTGAAGATAATTGGGGCTACAATCAAATCCATGACAATGGCAACGGTGGTGTGGTTTATGACCTCTACAACAACTCCTCTTGTGACATTTTGGCTGTCGGAAACAACTGGGATACTTCCAATAATCAATTAATTGAAGACCATATTGTCCACCAAAATGATGACCCGAACTTGGGACTGGTCACTTTTGTTCCTTTCGTTGACGTTGACGGCATAAATGAGACCAACACCTTATGTTTTGAAGTGTTACCGAATCCTGTTTGCAATGGTAATTTCACGCTCACACTCGAAAAAGCCATGCCTTCCGAGGTGGTGATTTACAATATAAATGGACAAATAGTAAAATCACAACTCATTGATAATTTGATTAATACCATTAGTGTTGAAACATTGGGAAGGGGCGTTTATTTCGTTGAAGTCAAGAATACTGAAGGAAAAACCGTGAAGAAAATAATACTCGAATAACTATGTCTAAAACCATCGTCAATATCATAGACAAAAGCAACCCGTTGCCGGCTTATTTGTTCACTAAGGAATATTACGAAGAAGGCGACGAACTGCTTTTTATCTCTAACGAAGAAGAAGCCGATTGTATCCAACATTTGGCTCAGCAGCTGGAAGTCGATGAAACGCTCGTCAAACGCATCATCGTCAAACGACACGAAGACAAGATGCTCTATGAGTATATCTGTCGCACCATAAAAAGCGAGCTGAATGCCGACACGCAATACTACCTTAACCTCGCGGGGGGCAATCGTTATATGACTTTGTCTGTGCAACATGTTTTTGAAGAGTTCAACACTTTGTTTTTCTATACCCAAACGCGTGAAAACCTGATTGTCAAGACCATCTTCGATCATAGCATCTATGATGACGACGACGAGGTGTTTCCTATCAAACACCGAATGACCTTGAAAGAGTATTTCAACCTCTACGGACTGCAAAGTGATGTGGATCAACCACGCAAACAAGTGAAGGAAACCGCTTTCTCACAACATTTGTTCACCATGTTTTCGCAAAGTATGTTTGGCCGTGGCGATTATCATGTGATGGAGACTTTGCGTGAAAAGTACCGCAACTGGAAATTCCTTACTATCTCAGAAGCGGAAAATCCTCATAAAGATTTCATGACCGCCATACCTAATTTAAGCAAGTTCTTGAATTACATCGGTTTTGTTCCCGAACAGAAAGACTCACTGCAAAGTTATGAGATGGAGTATCTTACAGGCGGTTGGTTTGAAGAATATGTTTATTCCCTAATCAAAAAAGTGCTGCAACCCGATGACATCGCCATGGGTGTGCACATTTCCAACGGTATCATCAAACATAACAATGAGCTTGACGTGTGCTTCATGAAGGCCAACAAACTGTTTGTCATCGAGTGTAAGACAGGAGTGACCAGTGAAAGCCTGTTTAATGAGATTGTCTATAAGGTCTGCGCGTTAAAGGAAGTGCTGCTTGGCACCAGCAATTCCTACATCTTCTCCTTAAAGAAAGACCACAAGGGAGGCTGGAAAAAGACGGCAAGATACATGGGCATCACTTTCTGCGACTGGCTCAATTTGACTAATCCTGAATTGCTGAAAACTATCTTGAAGTCAATGCACAAAATCGCTATTGGGAATCCCAAACAGAACCCGTCTCAGTAACGGATAATTGTGATTTTTGTCCAAAAAACACTGTCCTATTGTCATCGAAATGTCCGGCAGGGAAGCCAAAACACACTGGATAGTCATATGCTGAAACAGCCTCAGCTATCACTTCCTCAACACTCATCCCAAAAGGGTCGGTGTTGTCGTGTATTTGGGTTAAGCCGCCAATGATGAGACCTTTCAAATGTTCCAGTTTTCCAGCCCGTTTCAACGCATGCATCATTCTGTCAATGTGATAGATATATTCGTCCACTTCCTCAATGAAAAGGATTTTCCCCTCCAAATCCGGAAACGTGTTAGAACCCGTCAGACCATATAAAACGGATAAGTTACCGCCAATGATTTCACCTTCCATCTGCCCTATTCGGTTTTGTGGATGTGCAGGCATTTTATAATGCAAAGGCTTGCCTGTCAAAGCATCAAATAAGGATTGTTTGGCTTCTGGAGTCTTGTTGGCAAAATAGAAAGGCATGGAGGCATGCAAACTGGGAACGCCCAAACGGTTCAACTTACTATGGAGAATGGTTCCGTCACTGAAGCCGACAATCCATTTCGGATGCTGCAAAAACTGTGTAAAGTCTAATTTGTCGATGATGCGGATGCTGCCATAGCCACCTCGCGCCAACCAAATGGCTTCAACTTGTTCATTATCAATATATTCTTGAAACACAGCGGCCCGGAAATCATCATCACCAGCGAAGATATAGTGCCCTTTAAAAAGCCTGTCATCATAGACTGGTACAAATCCTTGTTCTTCCAACCAACGAATGGCAAATTGCATTTCTTCAGGAGTCACACAGCGTGCTGGTGCGGCAATACCTATCTTTGAGCCTTGATGTAAAAAGGGTATCTGCTTCATTCTCTGACAATTTCAGTTTCATCTAACGCTTCACCATCATACTTCACTTCTTTGCCATGATCATATGTAACGGTAAAGTACAATTCTCCTGTATCGAGGTATTTTTTCCAATCGCCATGCTTCACACCAGCGGTATAGTTTTGGATCTCACGTAGCTTTCCGTTCTCATAATAGTAGAAATGCTCCCCATCCGGATAACCTGCATTGTATTTCCCTTGAAAAGCCATTTTATCGTTGTCGTAATACGATATCCACTCCCCTACTTGCTTGTCGTTCCGATATTCACCTTGGGTGCGCATGTCACCGATTTGCTCGGTCCACTTACCGTTTTTCATGCCATCGAAATAAGTGCCTGTCACGATGACATTGCCTTTCGTATCATATTCCTTGTAAGGTCCATTCGCTTGACCTTTATAGAATTGTTCTTCGATTTGTTTTTGGCCGTTATCGTAATACCAAGTCCAGGCACCATCAGGGTCACCTTCTTTATAGTTACCCACCTCTTGAAGTTGTCCGTTATGGTAATAGAACTTCCATTCCCCTGAACGTAAGCCGCCAATGAAAAGGCCTTCTGCTCTTAGCGTACTGTCGGGATAAAACTCTTTGTATTCACCACGTCGTTTGCCATCCGTATCCACAATACCTTGACCCACCAAAGCGCCTTTTTTATAAGTCTGGGAATTGATGACATTACCTTCCTCGTCAAACTCACGCCATACACCTTCGCGTTTGCCATCACGGAAAGAGGCTTCACGTTTCACTCGACCATTGGGATAATACTCATGCTGAACAATAAGCGGTTTTTGGTCGCCCTCCAAGACTTGCTCTACATCATTCACATACTTTGTGATCTTCTTCAAGTTACCTTTCTCATCATATTCTTTATAGAATCCATCGCGCAGACCATGACGGTAATAACATTCTGTATGCAGACTCCAATCGTCGAAGAAAGTCTTCCAATAGCCATGTTTTTTACCTTCACGATCATATCGATTCAAGGCTTCACGTGTCATGACAAAACCTTTGCGGTAGGTGATGATTTCACGCAACAGACCCGTCGTATCAAAAACAGGTGAAATACCTTCTTCAAAGCCATTCTTGAACGTCATGGTCTGGATGAGATGATGCTTCCGATCATAACGGTGACCTTCACCTTGCTTCACATCATTCACATAGGGTTCCTCCAAAATGTCCTCTTTACCGTAGGTAAAGCGCAAACCGTTTTTCAAATCTTTCTTGTAGTTGATAATCAATGAAGTGTCTCCAGATTCCGTAAAAAATACCCAAGTGCTATCCAGCAAGAAATCCGTACGCTTGCCTACCGATTTCAGTTGACCGCTCTCATAATAGGTCTTCCAAAGTCCGTCAGGCTGACCATTGCGTAGGTATCCTTCACTTGAAATCTGTCCGTTAGGATAGGTATACGTCTGATACTCAGTCTGTGAGAAAGCCTCAAGACCGAGAAACAGACTTAATATGATCATCAAAACAATGCTTACTTTTTGCTTCATTTGCTTGCTAAATTCGGGTCAAAATTAGACATTTTTCACGGAATAGAGACATGTCTTTCTCAATCCGTCGGAAAAATCGTCTGGAGTTATCAACACGTCAATTATCGATATTTCATTTTTTAATTTTAATATTTCAAATTAATGATGAGATGATACGGATGTTAATAAGCCTGTGAATTGGTTGAAAACTTTTCATTAAATTTCTTGCATTAATGGTTTTCAGTTTGAGAGGCATCAAAACAAAACAGCCAAAATTTTCTTTTTCAGCCTTATCAATACCTTTTCGGCTATTCGATGAAAAATGAAAAAACGTATAAAAACGACCTTGATTTTTTTAAATGATGTTCATTTTGGGATGGTTTTAGGTTGAAAAAATGTTGAATCAACAGACCATCATTTTTATCCACCTGACTGAAAAAGTTTTCAACAAATCATCTGTTGATAACTTATTATATTATTGATTATCAATTTATTATTTCAAAAATGTTGATTTTTTTCAAGCGGGTAAATCATTCAGAAATAATGGAATAAGGCTTTTATGAACAATGAAAATATGTACTTTTGCGAATTGAATTATCAACAGCAGAAAAATGGAGCACATCATACCCATAGCAAGCGACCATGGCGGCTTCGAGATGAAGCAATTTCTGATTGAAAAACTGACGGAAGCAGGTTACCAAGTTGATGATTACGGCACCTACACCCCCGATAGCGTCGACTATCCCGACATGATTCATCCTTTGGCTAATGCTATAGAAGATGGACAATACCCGTTAGGCATCATCCTCTGCGGCAGCGGCAATGGTGCCCAAATGACAGCCAATCACCATCATAATGTACGTGCTGCTTTATGTTGGAATGTGGAGCTGGCCAAATTGGCCCGTCAGCATAATGATGCCAATATCCTTGCCTTGCCTGGACGCTTCATATCCAATGAACTCGCATGGGAGATGGTGCAGGCTTTTCTGCACACCGACTTCGAAGGAGGTCGTCATAAAAGAAGAGTTGAAAAGATAGAACCTATTGAGAATCATGATGATAAGTGACCCTAACACCATATTTGAAGAAGGCTGTGCCTTAGCTTTTGATGACGAGCATTGGCAGAAGATGAACTATAGCACCAGCTGCTTCGAGAACAACTTTGCCAAAGGCAA
>CAMYXV010000111.1 GCA_947303055.1 uncultured Bacteroidales bacterium | reverse complement strand
ACGAGGAGGAGAAAGAAGATAATAACGAGGATACACCAAGCATCCCGTAGGGATGTTCGTTCGGTAAAAACAAAACAAAAGAGAACAAACGCATCCCATCGGGATGCACCAACTGAAAAACAACAACAAACTCAACAGATATGAAAGCTCTAACAAAAACCGACTATCAATTCCCTGGCCAGACCAAGGTCTATCACGGCAAGGTCCGCGATTGTTATTTCATCAACGACGAATACATGGTGATGGTCGCCACCGACCGCATCTCGGCTTTCGATGTCATCCTGCCCAAAGGCATTCCCTATAAGGGACAGGTGCTCAACCAGATTGCCGCCATGTTCCTCGACGCCACCGCCGACATCGTCCCCAACTGGAAGCTCGCCACCCCCGACCCGATGGTCACCGTGGGCCGCCTCTGCAAGCCCTTCCCCATTGAGATGATCATTCGCGGCTACCTCACAGGCAGCTCTTGGCGCACTTACAAAAGCGGTCAACACACCATCTGCGGCGTGCAGATTCCTGAGGGCATGAAGGAACACCAACGCTTCGCCGAACCCATCATCACCCCGACCACCAAGGCCGAGGAAGGCCACGATGAAGACATCTCACGCGAGGAAATCATCAGCCGTGGACTCATCAGCGAGAGCGATTATGTACAGATTGAAGACATCACCCGCAAGCTCTTCCAGCGCGGCACCGAAATCGCAGCCAAGCAAGGCTTGATTCTCGTCGATACGAAATACGAGTTCGGCAAGATTGGCGACCAAATCGTGCTGATGGACGAAATCCACACGCCCGACTCATCACGCTACTTCATCGCCGACCAATATGAGGAACGCTTCGCCAAGGGCGAGCCACAGGTGCAACTCTCGAAGGAGTTCGTCCGCGAGTGGCTGATGGCCAACGGCTTCCAAGGCAAGGAAGGCCAGCAAGTGCCCGAAATGACGCCTGAATACGTCAACAGCGTTTCGGAGCGTTACATCGAGCTTTACGAGAAGGTCACGGGGCACAAGTTCGAGAAGGCGCCTGACTCGGAAGACTTAGTCAAACGAATTGAAAACAATGTTTTGAATTATTTAAAATTATAAAACTGCTTTAGGGCTGTCCTATCAGGACTGCCGCATGTTGCAATTCGCATGATGCGGCTGCCACGATGGACAGCCCTACAAGTTTATTTCTTCACAAACTTTTGAAAACAGGTGCTCCCGTCAGCTTGAGTAACTTTCAGCAGGTAACATCCTTCATCCAAGCCACTTACACAGATGGAATTCGTGTTATTGGAAAACAACACCAACTTCCCATCCAAAGTAAAAATTTCCACTTGTTGCAAGTCTTCCAAATTGAGGTGAAGTGTTTCATGGACGGGATTGGGCCAAATGCACAGTTGGTTTTCGCTGTTCTCCTCAACAGCTGTGATTTCAGAATAATGAAAAGTCTTTGTAGTATGGTTCTCATCGAGATCTTCCGTTTCATAACGCAAAACCTTATGGGCTGGCGTAAAGGCTTTGCTCAAGAACAAGAAAGTATTGTCCCAATAGGTCAAAATTCCAGCAATATTGCTGGTGCTAATGGCCGAATCATAATCGAGGAAATGAGTGGTCATGTCTTCCCACAGTCCGCCGTTGGTATTATTGTAATTGGTATAAAAGGTGTAAAACTCAATATCGCGAGTCGGGTTATAAAGTATTTCCGCCATCTCAGTATCAATCAGCAATCCGTCAATCGGGGTCAATTTAATTTCCTTGATTAAATACCCTTCATCATCATAAGTGTATAACGTCTGGGAAATCACTTCGTATTCACTACGGGTGGTGGTCTTTTCAACACATAGTCCTTCCTCGTTATAATAATAGTCCGTGACTTCATAAAGCCAAGAATCGCCCGAGCTGTAATAGAGGTAATGCTTCATAGCGACCAACAAACCATCCTCCCTATAAAGGTATTCATTCCTGTAACTCTCAATCCATTCATTATTCTCGTTAATGTTAAAGCCTTTCGTCATCAATAAGTTGCCTTCCGTGTCATACTCGTAGGTGTATTTATAGAGCCCCATGAGTTCATCATAGTTTTTCATGGTGCGAATCCGTTGGGCGACCAAACCTTGCTCATTGTAAGTGTTCTCATAGAGGTTGTAAACGCCTGTCATTTCTATATATTCATCCCTAACAACACGATTTTCATTATCGTAAGCGAAATTGTGGGTCGAATACACTTCTTCTTGTCCGTAATCATCATACACGTACTTGATTTGAGTGCAATTGAGCCTTTCGTCATATTGCAATCGCTCGACGGCAGAGCCGTAGCACACACTGTCCAGTTTTTGGGTATAGCTGTTGACATTCTGCGCCACTGCTGAAATCATGCAACAGATTGATACTGCGAAAAGTAATGTTTTTTTCATAACGGTTCGTTTTAGATTCTTGTATTGCAAAATTACAAATCTTTATTTTATAGTAAAAATACTTTCTTCATTCATTTCAAAGTTCTTTTCCAAGTAACCTATTCAGTTACAGTAACCACTTTGGTTACACTTTCCCTTGAAACTCTTCGGAAAGGTCGCGGAAGAAATCATAATTCAAAGCAGTGGAAATTCGCTCAAGCAGGGCAATATCAATGTTTTCCTTGCGGAAAATCCGATGAATATGCGGGCGTGCACAACAGATGTCCTTCGCCAACTGGGTAGCCGTAACTCCCTGCTGCCGCATTACCTCTTTGATATGTTGCCCGATGTGCATAAAAAAGCGTGGAATTTGTTCAACTTGCCGAACATCGGGTTTCCACGCCCACTCAACAACAAGTTATTCCACGCCAACACTGGCGTTTCATAACGGCATCTTGTTGAGTTGTTTCTAACGAGACGATGTGGAAAATGATGTTCAAGAATTCGTTTTTGAAATGCTATTCTAAATGATATATGTATCTGTTTTGGTTGGTCTTTTTGTTATGCTATTTAGTTTATATATGGTTAATTATCAATATTATACAGGCATTGAATCCAAATACAAGGTATCAGGGCAAAGATCGGCTCCATTTGGCCACTGAATGCTTCCCAAGAAAACCTTTACTTTCCGAAAGAATGACTCATCGGAAAGTGGGGCAAAAACACCTTTTCCTATATAAGGCGAAACATCAAAGCGTTTCTTTTCACCGTTAGAAAACTCCAACAGCAAAACAAAATTGCTTTCCGCTTTCACTGATTTCACTCGAGGGTTCATTATTCTTACTTTAAAGGTTCTATTTGGAAGACATTAGTTCCATTGGAGGCCAACTCCCAATCTGCCATCAGTTCATCTTTATGAATTTCCAACCATGCTTGCACGAGTTTGTTCTTTCCAGCAGGAAGTTCGCCCTCTATTATCTCGCCATCAGGAATCCTTATCACCGCTTCTTTATCTTGACATTTGACATGAATGTGAGGAAAGTGATGCTGTCGGTTGTCAAAATAATACATGGAAATAATAATTCCATAAAACATTGTCAATACAGCCATAGTTAGATATTTTTCTGCAAAAATAGCAAAAAACCCGAATACCAGTAGTTTTCACTCCAATTTTTCATGAAATCGCCACCTCAACCCAGTGTCCATCTTTGAAATTGACTACGCTTCGATACCCCGCTTTCTTCAAGGCTTCCTCGGCGTGGTCAAATTCAAGTGTGATTTCGCTAAAGTGGTGCGCATCGGCGGAAATGATGGCGGGAATGCCCATTTTGCAGGCCTCCTCCATCAGCCAAGGCGAGGGATAGAAGCCGTTGTAGCGTTTCTTGTAGATGCCGCGCGTGTTGATTTCCATCACTAGGCCTTTCTCGCGGATGAGGTCGAGGGTTTCGAGGGCTAGCTTGCGATACCAAGGCTCATCTTCATGAAAATAACGGTCGCGGTTGTGCATCTTGATTTTGTCGAAGTGGGCGATGATGTCAAACTGCTCGTTTTCAATCATTTCGTTCGATTGTTCGAAAAAGCGGCGCACGGCACGACGGATGTCGCCATTAAAGAACTTCTGTAGGCCTTCATCGTAGACTTCCCATTTTGGTCCATCAATGAACCAGATTTTTTCTGACAGCGTCGGCCCTTCGACCCTTCGAGGGTCCTCAGGGGCCGCAGGCTCAGGGACCTTGTCTACTACCAAATGTACTCCACCAATCAGATAATCAAGATGATACTTCTCCTTGGTTACGGCAAAAGGCTCGGAAACACCTGTGAGGTAGTCAGCCTCCAAGGCGCAGTAGATATCGATTTTGTCCTTGAACTCCTCTTTCAATTGGACAATTTCCGCCACATAGCTGGGCATGTCAGTTGACTTCACCGAGAATGTGTTGTCGAAAGGCAGCGGACTGTGTTCCGAAAAACCAATCGTAGTTAAGCCTTGACGGATGGCCTCTTGCACGATTTCGCGAGGCTGCGACTTGCCGTCGGAATAAATGCTATGGGTATGTAGATTGAAGTTTTGCATGATTGCTCTTTTTCGGTTTTATGTAGAAAGAATTATGCAAAAATACGGCTTTTTGCAAAAAAATCTTCTTGATTTGTAACTTTTCGGCGATTTCTCCGTATTACTATGGAAATTCAAATCCAATCAACAATGAAAACACAAATCTTAAACAGAGCTTTGATGCTGATGGCTTTATGCCTCGTTGCCTTTGGTTGCAACGCCCAAAAAATCGACAACTCCACCGTGAAAACCATCGACTTGAACCGCTATGCTGGCGAATGGTACGAGATTGCCCGTTTTGACCACCGTTTTGAACGTGACCTTGACTATTGCAAAGCTACCTACGTGCTGTGTTGCGACAACCGAATCAATGTTTTAAATACAGGTCAGAAAAACGGCCAATTCAAGTCTTCATCAGGGAAAGCCAAGACAACCAAAGAGCCTGGCCGCCTGCGCGTTTCCTTCTTCGGGCCTTTCTATTCTGATTACCGTGTCATGATGCTTGACCCTGATTATCAGTATGCCCTCGTAGGCAGCAAAAGCGCAAAGTACCTTTGGATCCTTTCTCGCACACCGAAACTGGACGAGAACGTAAAGCAAGCCATTCTTGCAGAAGCCACACGCCGAGGCTACGATGTCAGCAAGCTTATTTGGGTAAAGCAATGAATGGTTTGTAGGACTGTCATACTATGGCCTCCGCACGACGAATTTTCGAAGCGGCTGCCTCGGTGCGACAGCCCTACATGGTGGAAACCACCTTATAAACCTTATCCCCGCGCCTCACCAACGACTTCACGGGAATGGAGCAAAATTCGCCTTTCACGGTTTGCTCAACCGAGCCCAAATCCACGCGGATTTCGCTCAAAGTGTCTTCATAAACACCGGTGGTCGGGCCGATAATCATGATTTGTTCGCCGAGTTTGAGGTCGTGGCTGTCCATTCGGATTTCGGCCACGCCTAATTTGCTGTAGTAGTTGGTAATCAGGCCGATATACTCCTTGGTTTGGGTGGCTTGCGAGCCGTATTGCTTTGACCACTCGAAGGTACGGCGGCCCAAATAATAGCCATCCCAGAAGCCACGGTTGTAAACGCTTTTCAGCCGTTCCATCCAAGCGTCGATTTTCTCTTGAGTGAACGTGCCTTCGCGGATGGCCTTCACCGCCTCGCTGTAGACCGAAACCGTCATTTTGGTGTATTCCGCCGAGCGACCTCGGCCTTCGATTTTCAGCACTTCCACGCCGGCATCCAACACTCTGTCCAAGAAAGGCAAGGTGCAGAGGTCTTTGGGCGACATAATGTACTCATTGTCGAGCATCAATTCATAGCCTTCTTCGCGTTCGCGCACATCGTAGCCACGACGACAGAGCTGCATGCAGGCACCACGATTGGAAGACGAGTTGTAGATGTCCTGGCTTAAATTACACTTGCCCGAGATGGCCATGCACAGGGCACCATGGCAGAATACCTCAATGCGCACCAAGTCGCCATGAGGGCCACGGATTTGTTGGCGTTCAATCTCCTCTGTGATGTGGCGCACCTGGTCGATGTTAAGCTCTCGGGCAGTTACCATCACATCGGCAAATTGGGAATAATAGCGCACCGCTTCCAGGTTGGTGATGTTGCACTGGGTGGACATGTGCACCTCGATGCCGATCTGACGGGCATATTGAATCACGCTTTGGTCGGAAGCGATGATGGCCGAGATGCCGTTGGCCTTGATGGCATCGAGCAACTGGTGCATCTCCTCCATCTCCTCGTCGTAGATAATGGTGTTGACTGTAACATAGCTCTTTACGCCGTTTTCGTTGCAGGTCTCAGCCAGTTGGCGCAGGTCGTCGAGGGTGAAGTTCTTCGCCGAGCGCGAGCGCATGTTGAGTTTGCCGATGCCGAAAT
>CAMYXV010000110.1 GCA_947303055.1 uncultured Bacteroidales bacterium | reverse complement strand
CAGGAGGTGATGGAACGCGGCATCTGCTACGGCACTGAGCCGAGGCCTACGATTGAAGGCACGCATGTGGCTTTAGGCTCAGGGATAGGACCTTTCGAATGTCAACTGACAGACCTGTTGCCTGAGACGAGATATTATATCTGCGCTTATGCGGTTTGCACCAAGGGTGTGTATTATGGCGACCAGCTGAGCTTCGACACCAAGGTGCTGCCTTTGGCCGTGCGCACCATCTCAGTGTCAGATGTGACGGCATCACGTGTCAAGGCTGAGGGTGAAGTGATTCGTGACGGCAACCTTGAAGTTACGGAATGCGGATTCTGTTGGAGCACGGAGCACAATCCCTCCATCGAGGGACTTCACATCAAGGCTTCGATAGGTGTGGGAGCCTATAGCTATTACTTCTCGGGTTTGGAGAAAGGCCAAACGCATTATGTACGTGCTTATGCCATCAATGAGGAAGGCGTAGCCTATGGTGATGAGATTGAGTTTGTCCCCGATGATCCGTTTGCGCCATGGCCTGGTGGCGTTTCGCCAGGCTTGTTCACTGTCGGCGAAGGCCATCAGGTGCGTTTCTCCCAAGGTAATCTGCAGTATTGTCCCGATGATGCCATTTGGCGTTTTGCCGAGCACCAATGGGATTTTGTGGGAGGCAGTTGTTGGGATATTCAACTGGACTCTATGGATATCGGCACGGTGTATGCCCACGGAGTCAAGTGCGACAACACTAAGATTTACAGATATTATTCGGGCTGGGTTGATTTGTTCGGTTGGGGTACCAGCGGCTGGGATAATGGCAACATCTATTACAAACCTTACGATTTTGCAGGACATATTTATGAGTGTGCATTCTATGGTCCTCCAGGGAATTTCGACCTGACAGGTGATTATGCGCAGTCGGATTGGGGTGTCTACAACACCATCAGCAACGGAGGCTCAAGGCAGTGGAGGACTCCAACGGCTGGAGAAATCGATTACCTCTTGCGGGATAGGAGCACGCCGTCGGGTATTCGCTATGCGAAGGCTACGGTGGCTGGGGTTCGAGGTTTGGTTGTGTTGCCTGACGACTGGAGCGAATCCACCTACCGTCTCAGGATGGTCAACGTGAATGGTCATTATTTAGCAAACGTCATCACAGCGGGGGAGTGGCTGGATCTATTGGAACCCGCAGGTGCTGTGTTTCTGCCTGCAGCAGGATGGCGTTTCCAATCATCAGGTGAGAGTTGGATATGGTATGATAATATGGAATCAACTTCGATTTATATCAGTGGGTCATATTGGACATCGACACAAGGAAGTGGTGTGGACCACGCTTCTGACCTGTACTTTGAAGGTAGTGACGGCATTACTTATTATGAATACTTTATAGCCAATCCCTATAGAACTCATGGCAATTCCGTCCGCCTAGTTTCGGACGAGAGATAGTCGGAGCATATGAGCATAAATACTTGAAACAAACAACAAAAAATAATAGCTATGAAAAAGAACTTTACTACACATTGGGCCGCTGTTTCCTTGTTAGCGGTCATGCTGTTTGTGACAAACTGCAAGCGGACGGTGCCTCCTACGGTGGCCATGGTGGAATCATCAATCGCGGTGAGCTATGACAAGGCTTGTTTGGTTGCCGAAGTGGTCAGCGATGGCGGTGGCACGATTACGGAATACGGCTTCTGCTACGGAAAGATGGATGAGACTCCCGACACTTTGTTATGTCAAGTGAACGAGTCCGCCTTTTCTGTTGAGTTGTCCAACTTGTCGCCCTCAACCGTATATACCTGCAGAGCTTTTGCCCGCAATGAGAGGGGGCGAGGCTATAGCGACGTTTACAGGTTCACGACTTTGAATGCAATAGATACGATTCCGTTGGTCGACACTTACACGGTGAAGGATATCACATACTGTTCTGCTGTGCCCAGTGGCATAGTACTCAGCGGAGGCGGGCAGGAAGTGATAGAGCGTGGCATCTGCTACGGTGCGGAGCCAGTACCGACGATCGAAGGGATGCATGTGGCGTTAGGCTCGGGGGTGGGACCTTTTGAATGCCAAATAACGGACCTATTGCCTGAGACGAGATATTACATCTGTGCCTACGCAATATGCACGAAGGGCATTTACTATGGCGACCAGTTGGCTTTTGACACTAAACCCCTGCCATTGGAGGTGCAAACGGGCGAGGTGTCGGATGTGACAGCAAGTCGTGTCAGAGCTGATGGGAAAGTGATAAGGGATGGAGGCTATGAGGTGACGGAATGTGGCTTCTGCTGGGGCACGGAACATGAACCTACCATCGAAGGACTTCACATCAAGGCGTCAGTAGGTTTGGGAAAATACAGCTGTTATTTCTCAGGTTTGCAGCAAGGCCAAACGCATTACGTGAGGGCTTATGCCGTCAACGGGGAAGGGGTGGCCTATGGTGAAGAGGTGGAGTTTGTTCCCAACGATCCGTTTTTGCCATGGCCTGATGGTACCTTGCCAGGCCTGTTTTCCGTCAGTGAAAACCGTAAAGTCCGTTTCTCGCAAGGCAATTTGCAATTCAATCCGGATGATAACGTTTGGCGTTTTGCTGAAGACCAATGGGATTTTGTGGGAGGAACATGTTTTGACGATAGTCTCGGTGAAATGAATGTTGGTACGGTATATGCCAATGGAGCCAAGAGCGACAACACAAAAGTCTTTAAGTATTATCCGGGTTGGATTGATCTTTACGGTTGGGCCACCAGCGGATGGGACAACGGCAACACTTACTATCATCCTTACGATTTTACCGGTCATATTTCGGAAATATGGTATATGTCTAATGATTGTGCCTTTTACGGTCCTCCCGACAATGTTGATCTGACAGGTAACTATGCCCAAGCCGATTGGGGCGTTCACAACACCATCAGCAACGGCGGTTCACGCCAGTGGCGCACGCCGAGTGTCGACGAATTCAACTATCTCTTGTTGAGTAGGGAAACGCCCTCTGGTATTCTTTTCGCCAAGGCTATTGTAGGTGGTGTACGAGGCTTGGTTGTTTTGCCCGATGACTGGAATGCTTCCACCTATCCCTTTAGAGTTGTCAACATGGATTGTGATTATTACGAAAACAAAATTACTTGCGGCGAATGGTTGGATGTGCTGGAACCCGCTGGTGCGGTATTCCTGCCTGCTGCCGGAAGACGTTTTCAATGGATGGGAGAGACAAGTATTACGTATAGTTACCAAGAATCTATGTCATCTTATAGTGAAGGGAATTATTGGACTTCATCGGCATGTGAAGATATGGTAGATGGTGCTAAAAATATTTGGTTTGGCGGTACCGATGGAGCTTTATATTATCCTTATTTTGAATATCGTTCTTGGCGATGTTATGGCTTTTCCGTTCGTCTAGTTTCAGACGAAGGAATGAGTTATTGAGAAAGGTCTAAGCTTGTATCAAATTTGGGCTCGCAAACGATTTTTTTCCTATTTTTGCGCCCACAATGAAGAACATCAGAAATTTTTGCATCATAGCCCATATCGACCATGGTAAGTCTACCTTGGCCGATAGGCTTTTGGAACTAACCCATACGCTCAACGACAAGGAACTCGTCGACCAGGTGCTTGACGACATGGATCTCGAGCGCGAGCGCGGCATCACTATCAAGAGCCATGCCATCCAGATGAAATACAACTACAAGGGCGAGGAATATACCCTCAACCTCATTGATACTCCTGGCCACGTCGACTTCTCTTACGAAGTATCGCGCAGCATCGCAGCCTGCGAAGGAGCCCTTTTAGTTGTGGATGCCACCCAAGGCATTCAAGCCCAAACGATTGCCAATCTCTATTCTGCCCTTGAACACGACCTAGAGATTATCCCCGTGATGAACAAGATCGACATGGACAGCGCTATGGTCGACATCGTTGAAGACCAAATGGTGGACCTCTTGGGCTGCGACCCAAGCGAGATCCTGAAGGTCAGCGCCCGTACGGGTGAAGGCGTGCCCGCCGTGTTGGATGCCATCGTCGAGCGTATCCCCTGCCCGAAAGGCGACCCTGAAGCACCGCTGCAAGCCCTTATTTTCGACTCTGTGTTCAACTCTTTCCGAGGCATCATCGCCTATTTCCGCATCATGAACGGCACCTTGCGTACCAACGACTTGGTGAAATTCTACGCTACGGGAAAGGAATACAATGCCGATGAGATTGGCGTGCTGCAACTGAAGCAAGTGCCGAAAAAGGAATTGTCTGCGGGTGATGTGGGCTACATCATCTCGGGCATCAAGACCTCGAAAGAGGTCAAGGTGGGCGACACCATTACCCATGTCGAACGCCCCTGCGCCGAACCGGTGGAAGGCTTCGAGAATGTGAAACCTATGCTGTTTGCGGGTATTTATCCTGTCGATGCGGACGACTATGAGGAACTGCGGGCTTCTCTGGAGAAACTGCAGTTGAACGACGCCTCGTTGGTTTGGGAACCTGAGTCGTCAGCAGCCTTGGGCTTCGGCTTCCGCTGCGGCTTCTTGGGCCTTTTGCACATGGAAATCGTACAGGAACGCCTCGACCGTGAGTTCGACATGGATGTCATTACCACGGTGCCTAACGTTTCGTTCAAGTGCTTCAAGACCGATGGCGAAATGATTGAGGTACACAACCCCAGTGGCTTGCCCGAAGTGACGAAAATCGACCATATCGAAGAACCTTACATCCTCGCACAAATCATATCGAAGAACGACTTCACGGGTCCCATCATGACGCTCTGCATCGACCGTCGTGGCGTGCTGAAAAACCAGGTATATCTCTCCACCGACCGTGTGGAGCTGACCTTCCAGATGCCGCTGAGCGAAATCGTCTTCGACTTCTACGACAAGCTGAAATCCATCTCGAAAGGCTATGCCTCCTTCGATTACCATATCGCTGGCTATCAGGATGCCGACTTGGTGAAACTCGACATCATGCTCAACGGCGAGTCCGTCGATGCCCTGTCTACTTTGATTCACCGTGGTCATGCCTACGAGTTCGGCAGGCGCATGTGCGAGAAGTTGAAGGAATTGATACCACGTCACCAGTTTGACATTGCTATCCAAGCGGCCATCGGCGCGAAGATTATCGCCCGCGAGACGGTGCGCCAGGTGCGCAAAGACGTGACGGCGAAGTGTTATGGTGGCGACGTATCCCGTAAGCGCAAGCTCCTGGAGAAACAGAAGGCCGGTAAGAAACGCATGCGTCAGATCGGCAATGTCGAGGTGCCGCAGTCGGCATTCCTCGCGGTGCTGAAACTTGACTAAGGGTTCGGAAGGATTTGTAATCCGGCCGGGCTGAATTGGGGGATTTCAAATCCCCGCCTCACAACCGTCGGATTGCAAATCCGACGGAACAAAGACAACCGAAATACTAACAACAAAATATTTGCCACAACTCTAAACTCTAAACTCTCAATTAAATGACCTCCTTACAATACCAAATAGCCCTAACCCAACTCCCTGGTATCGGTGATATCAGCGGGAAGAAATTCGTGCAGTATTGCGGTAGCGCGGAGGCCATTTTCAAGGAGACGCGCAAGTCGCTGGAGAAGATTACGGGAATGCGCGAGGTCTCCATCGACGCCATCTGCAAGCCTAAGGAATACCTGAAAAGGGCAGAGGAGGAGATTGAGTTTGTCGAAAAGAACGGCATCCAACCCTTGTTTTTCTTGGATTCCGATTATCCACGCCGCTTGTTGCAGTGCGACGATGCCCCGATGATGCTGTATTTCAAAGGCAAAGCTAACCTCAATGCCAATCGCGTGGTGGCTATTGTTGGCACGCGCAACATCACGGAATACGGCAAGGACAATTGCAATCAATTGGTGGAGGATTTGAAAGATGATAATGTGTTGGTTGTGAGTGGTTTGGCCTATGGCGTGGATACCTGTGCCCACAAGGCATCCGTGAAACACGGCATCCTGACGGTAGGCGTGATGGGTAGCGGCATGCAGCAGATCTATCCCGCACCGAATAAAAAGCTGGCTTCTGAAATGATCGAGCAAGGTGGTGGCATCCTGACGGAATGCATGAGCGGCACCTTGCCCGATCGTGAGAACTTCCCGCGTCGCAACCGCATCATCGCGGGCATGGCTGATGCCGTGGTGGTCATTGAATCGGCGATGAAAGGCGGCTCGTTGATTACTGCAGATTTGGCTAACTCCTATAGCCGCGATGTGTTCGCCTATCCTGGCCGTGTAATGGACATCTACAGCCAAGGCTGCAACTACCTCATTCGCACCAACTGCGCCCACCTCATGGAGAGCGTACTTAACCTGCGCTATATCATGCGCTGGGACTCTGAGTCGAAGAGCGAGAAACAAACGGCTTTGTTCCGCGAATTTTCCCCTGAAGAAAAACTGATTATGGACTGCTTTGGCTCAAGTGCAGTAGTCAATCTGGACGACATCATCGTGAAGACGGAGCTACCGACCACAAAAATTGCGGCTTTGCTGCTCAATTTGGAATTCGACGGCGTGCTGATGGC
>CAMYXV010000109.1 GCA_947303055.1 uncultured Bacteroidales bacterium | reverse complement strand
AAAGATGGGGGTTCAGGGGAGATCCGTATTTCTGGGATTACTTGAAAGAACTTGCGGAGAATATGGATATGATTTCTCCTGATGAGCTGGAAAAGTGGATAAAAGAGGAATACCTTTCAGTTTCAGGCAAGGTCATGACCGACAAATACGGCGATTTTGCTGTAGTAGAGCAGTTTGCTCATGGAGGAATGAGTTCCGGCGGCGTTGATAACCTTTGGTGGATAGAAGAAGGAATTCCACTGCTGAAATGCAGGTTGACTGCGCTCTGATTCTAAAGGGGAGTGATGCCGATCATCGGTGACTTGTTCAATCCCTATATTTTCTCTGTTATTCTTTTTCTCTTTTGTAACCGTGAAGCAAGTGCGGCCAAAGTGATGATGCCGCCAGCGATAGCAATGGTCACTTTGAGTGCTGTAAAACCTGTAATGGCGGCCAGGCGCAGCTGGTCGCTGACGAGGTAATACACTGTCCAGAAGATGCCTCCACCGGGCACCAAAGGAATGATGCCGCAGATGAGAAATACCGTGGTGGGACAGCGTTGCGTGACCGACAGCAGGTCGCTCGTCAAAGCCACCGCCAACGCACCGAAGAAAGCGGCACCCGCCACCGACAGCAGCCCTGTGTACCATGCGAGCACAATAAATACTGCCCAGCCCACCATGCCAGTGAGGCCACAAGTCAGATAAAAACGGCGCGGCGTGCCGAAAAGAGCCGCGAACCCCACCGTGCCGATGAAAGCCGCCGGCAACTGCACATACCAAGCCCGCGTTACGGTATCGGCCACGGGCACACCGAGTTGCATCATGCCGCCATGGAAGGCTCCATCGACAAGAAACGCCAAGGCTACACCGATGGCGATGCAGAGGAACACCAAAAACGCATCGAGAAGGCGGGTCGTGCCTGAGAGATAATCCTCATTGGCCATGTCGCGCATGCCGTTGGTGAACGGTACGCCTGGCACCAAGGCGATGATGGTGCCGATAATCATGTTCGGAAGATGCTGACCCAGACCGAGGCGCACAGCGAGGATGCACAGCAAACCGCCCAACAGGCCGCCTAAGAGGTTGCCGAAGATACGCGTGATACGACTGCCGATAAAGGTCATAAAGAGTCCCAGCAATAGACCAGCAACGAAGGTCGCACCGGCATCGACGAAACTGCCTCCAAAGAGGATGCTGAAGGACGAGACCCCCAAGGCTGTGCCCAGCACCAGTTCCCACCAAGGCTTAGACTTGCTTTGGCGGATGACCCGCAAACGAGCCTCCAACTCGTCGAGGGTTACCGTGCCGCTGCTGACCTCGCGTGAAAGCTGATTCACTTCCACCACGCGGCTGAGTTGCGTGCCTTTGATGGGGATGAACTTGGCACTAGCATAATGTTGTCCCGTCGCGATGATGCCGTTGCTGAGTACATAGAAACTCTCGTCTTTCACGCCATAAGCGTTAGCGATGTGTTGGATGGTCTCTTCCACGCGGATGATTTCCGCTCCGTTTTCCAGCAAGATATGGCCTGCTTCAGTGGCTAATTGCAGAGCGCGTTCCTGGTTAGTGTCCATGCTTAGTGTTTTTGCGCAACGTATATTCAGCGAAACAGATTATGCGTTTATTTGCTGCAAAAATACACTTTTTTGGATTAACACTCCCTGTCACAACAATCGTTGCTGCTTTCAATCTCTATCGTGGCATGGGTGATACCTTGCTCATGAAGAGCTTCTTTCAATGCCTTTCGCACAGCGGATGCCTCGTGCTCATCGTCAATAACCACGTGCGCCGTAAGTGCATTTTCCGTTGTACTCATCGCCCAGACATGCAGGTGATGGACGTCGGTGACATGTGCTGTGTCTCGCATGGCCTGCATCACTTCTTCGACTTCGATTCCTTCAGGCACGCCGTCCAAAGCCAACCTCATGCTGTCGCGCAGCAGTTCCCAAGTGCTGACGAGGATAACGACGGCAATGACGATGCCGATAATCGGGTCGATGATGAACCAGCTTGTATGCGAGATGATGATACCGCTGACGACTACGCCAATGCTCACCAAGGTGTCGGCAGCCATGTGGAGGAACGCGCCACGGATGTTGAGGTCGCCTTTCTGTCCGCGCATCAGCAACAGGGTCGTCAGGCCGTTGATAAGGATGCCCACACCAGCAGTCCATGAGATGACAGCGCCGTCGATAGCGGCAGGGTTACGCAGCTTGTGAACACTCTCGGCAATGATAACTCCCACCGCCACAAGCAGCAATATCGCGTTGGCGAGAGAAATGAGAATCGTGCTTTTCTTGTAGCCGTAGGTGTAGCGTTCGTTGCTGTGCACTTTGACCAGGTGCAGCCCGACAACGACCAGCGCCAACGAGAAGACATCGCTTAGGTTATGTCCTGCATCGCTCAGTAGCGAAAGGCTGTTTTGCCAAAGGCCCACACCGGCTTCCACACCGACGAAAAGGAGATTGAGAATAATGGCTGTCCATAAGATTTTGCGCATCTGCCCATTGTCGGCAGCCACATGATGATCATGATGATGGTGATGATGTTCGTGACTCATAGTTGTCTGTTTTAATTTGGCTGCAAAAATGCTGCAATTCTATAACGTGGACAATCCCCAATTGTTGGGATTTAAGCTCACCGTTCCCACCATATCAGATGACAAAGTCTTTTCCTACACGGCCATCAACACCAGCAACTGCGCCGTGAAGATACGCAAAAACATGGTCAGCGGATACACGGTTGCGTAGCCCATGTTGGGCAGTTTGCAGCCTTCGGGAGCCACAGTGTTGGCGAAGGCGAGGGTAGGAGGGTCGGTGTGGGAGCCGCCGATGAAGCCCATCAAAGTGTAGTAGTTCATCTTCAGCACCAAACGCCCGAACAGCCCGACCAAAATGGGCGGCACCATGGTGATGATGACACCATAGACGACCCACATGTAATGTTCCTGCACCGTGGCCACAAACTGACCACCGGCACCCAATCCCACACCGGCAAGGAAGAGCGCAATGCCCACCTCACGCAAGGCGTGAACACCTTGGCCTTCGGTAAAGTCGGTGCTGAACCAGCCTTTCTTCACGCCTAGCCAGCCGCCGATAATGGCCACCACCAAGGGTCCGCCAGCCAAGCCTAACTTAATAGGTGCCTTCATGCCCACAGGAATCGGGATGGAGCCGATGATGATGCCAAGGGCAATGATGACGAAAACAGGAATCAGCAGGAAGCCGCCTTTGCCTTTCTTGTCCGTTGTTGGTGCAACGGAAGTTGTTTCAAGTGTGGTAGGCTCTTTCGCCAAGTCGATGCGGCAGAGTGGACGCAACAAGATACATGTCAGAATCATACCTACCACAGCCAAAGGATAAGCCACAGCATAGCCTGCTGCCAAACGGTCAGCGGCGCCTTCGATGCCTATATCGGTGACAGCCTGCTGAGCCGCTGACAAGCCAGGCGTATTGGTGATGGCACCCGTGTAGACGCCTGCCATGTCGGCCAAATCCTGCTTGGCAACCTTAGCGATGATGACGGTAATCAACACACCGAGGGCCACATTGACCAAAGCCATCAAGTTCATAGCCAGGCCGCCTTTCTTGAACGAACGGAAAAAGCCTGGCCCGACTTGTAGTCCGACGGCCACGACAAAGAGAATCAGTCCAAACTCCTTGATAACGTGCAGCATCTCCGCGTTAAGGCTAATGCCACAAGCACTGAAGGCGATGCCCACAAAGAGCACCCAGGTGATACCTAAGGAGATTTTGGCGATTTTGATTTTGCCCAAAAGCAGTCCGAGGAAGATGGACAGGGCAAGGTATAGGATGGTGGGCCCGACGCCCGAACCAGTGAAGAGATTCAACATGGATTTCTACTTGTTTTGTAATGAAAACACAAAAATAGGGTTTATTTCTGAACGGACGCGATAATCACCGAAATATTGTTCACGAACATGTTCACAGCTATGGCTAATAGAATGACTCCAAAGAACTTGCGGAGAATGAAAATGAGATTCGGGCCTAACAATCGCTGCACCCTGTCCAACGAACGGATGACGATGTAGTCCAAGAGGATGTTGAGCAGCAGGGCAATCATGATGTTGATGACAGCATAGTCGGCACGCAACGAGAGTAAGGCTGTCAACGCACCTGGGCCTGCAATCAGCGGAAAGGCAATGGGAACGATGCTGGCTCCACTGGTGCCGCCTTCGTTCTTGATGATTTCGCGACCAAGAATCATTTCAACAGCAAGGATAAACAGCACGAACGAGCCCGCCACAGCAAACGAAGCCGCATCGATGCCGAAAAGCTTCAACAGGGCATCGCCAGCGAAGAAGAAGGCTAAAAACAAGCCCAAGGCCGTCAGGCAGGCTTGTCCAGCTTTGATGGTCTTGTGCTGCTCCTTCATGCTCACGAAAATCGGGATGGAGCCGAAGATGTCGATGATGGCGGCCATCACAATGAACGCGCCGAAGATTTCTACGAAGTTGATTTGAGAGAACATGATTTTCCTTTTTTTGACTGGGGAACCTAAACCCCAACCTTTAACCGTCATTGCGGGCTTGACCCGCAAATCGAAGATTCGACGGAGTCAATCTCCTAAGCGAGAAGGACACCTTCCAGCGTAGGAGATGGCGGATCCTTGTCCGCCATGACGGTGAAGCGTTAGGGTAGTGCCTCCCGGTTGGAGTTTATATGATACTATTCCAAAGGTAATGGAAATGCGGTCCAAAGCGTTTGAAAGCGGCCTCGTCAAGCATCTCCTGGAACTGCGGATGCGCCACTGAAATAATCAGCTTGGCCCTTTCCTGCAATGAGCGTCCGTAGAGGTTCACTGCACCATACTCGGTGATGAACCAGTGGATGTGGTTGCGCGTGGTAACAGCACCTGAACCCAAGTCCAAAGCGGGCACAATCTTGTTGATGCCCTTGCGCGTAGTGGAAGGCATGGCGATGATGGCTTTGCCGCCTTTGGCACGCGACGAACCGTAGACATAATCGATCTGTCCGCCCACACCCGAGTAGATTTTGTCGCCCAAAGAATCGGCGCACACCTGCCCCGAGAGGTCAATCTGGATGGCGGAGTTGATGGAGGTCATTTTGGGTTGCTGCGCGATAACGAAGGGGTCGTTGGTGTATTCCACGTCCATCAGCAGCACTTCGTGGTTGCCGTCTATGAAGTCATAAATCTTCTTTGAGCCCATCACAAAGGTGGAAACAATTTTGCCCTTGTTGAGTTTCTTGTTGTTGCCCGTGATGACGCCTTTCTTCACCAAAGGCAGGAGGCCGTCGGAGAACATCTCGGTGTGGATGCCGATGTCCTTGTGGTTGTGGAGGCACGAGAGAATGGCATTCGGGATGGAGCCGATACCCATCTGGAGGCATGCACCGTCTTCAATGAGCTCGGCGCAATAGCGTCCGATGGTCTTCTCCACCTCGTTGGGTTCGGGCATGTCGACGGTGAGTAGGGGAGTGTCGTCTTCCACAAAGACATTGATGCGGCTGATATGTACCAGTGCATCCCCGAAGGTGCGCGGCACGTGCTTGTTGACCACAGCGATGACGAACTCGGCACTCTCCATGGCGGCCAAGGTGGCATCGACTGATGAACCAAGTGACACATAACCGAATTTGTCTGGAGGACACACTTGAATCATGGCCACGTTGCACTTGATGTAGCGTTCGCGGTAGAGTTTCGAAGTCTCGCCGAGGAACACAGGGATATAGTCGGCCAAGCCTTTCTGCACGCTTTCGCGCACGTTGGCACCCACAAAGAAGGCGTTGTGCTGGAAGATGCCTTCAAACTCCGGGTTGACGTAAGGCGCGGCACCTTCAGTGTGCAGGTGGTGGATGTAAACGTTCTTCAACTCGCCCGCGCGGCCCCTATCGCACAAGGCCTTGACTAAACATTGCGGCACATTCGACACCGAGCTGATATGCACATGGTCGCCCGACTTGATGACTTTGACGGCTTCGGCAGCCGTAACTGCTTGATACTGTTTCTTCATATTATTAGTTTTCTCGAATTTTCAAAAGCCGGCGGCAGCCGTGACTGCCACCGGCAACAACATGGAAATAAAAAGGGATTTTAGTTATTCACATAGCATTAGAAATGCATAAAATTCTCCTAAAGGTTTGACATTAAGTTTATTACCTTAAGACTTTCGGAAAGATGTTGGAATACCTAAAAAGGAGATATCACCCTCGGTGGGGCATACCTTGTATGAAATAGAATCCCAGCTCCAATTCCCGGAAGCCTTGTTTCGCGACTTGAGGCAGGTCTTCTGACTGAGGTCTTTTCTTGCCGCCTTCCCGAAAGACAAGGCTTTCAGTGACATTCATGGCAAGCGTTGCAACCAACACAGCAGCGGGAACTGTCCGGGATTCACACCCGATTCCCTATTAAGTCCGTGGAGGACACCACAAATCGGGGGCAAAAGTAGGGAATAATTCTGTACGTTTACTAAAAACACAAAAATATTGTTTTAGGCATCTGCAATTGTCATTTCGGAAAAATACGTTACTTTTGCACCCAGTTTGGCCAAGGGAATGCCGTGAGAATCGGCAACAGTGCCCGCTGCTGTAAGCCCGCGTAAGGTCTGTCAATCAAGCCACTGTACGGCTCATCCGTATGGGAAGGCGACAGGCTCGGGCGAGTCAGAAG
>CAMYXV010000108.1 GCA_947303055.1 uncultured Bacteroidales bacterium | reverse complement strand
CTAGCTTTCAGATACACCCTCCATTTCTCAAGCACCTGCTTCATGTCGTCGGGCAACTCGGAGGTGAACATCATCTCTTTGCCGGTGGTGGGATGCACAAAGCCTAGTTCCTTGGCGTGCAGGGCGTGGCGTGGCATGATCTTGAAGCAGTTGTCGATGAACTGCTTGTATTTTGAAAAGGTAGTGCCTTTCAAAATGACATCGCCTCCATACATGGCATCGTTGAACAATGGGTGACCGATGTATTGCGAATGGACACGAATCTGGTGGGTGCGGCCAGTCTCCAAACGGTATTCGTTCAGTGTCACATAACCGAAGCGTTCCAGCACCCTCCAATGGGTGACGGCCTCCTTGCCGTGGTCACCATCGGGATAAACGGCCATCTTGCGGCGGTCGTTGTAGCTGCGCCCGATGTTGCCTTCGATAGTGCCTTCGTCTTCGTTAAAGTCGCCCCAAACCAAAGCATAATAGCGTCTATGAATGCTGTGCACAAAGAATTGGTGGGCCAACACGGCCTGCGCAGCTTCGTTCTTGGCCACAATCATCAAGCCCGTGGTGTCTTTGTCGATACGGTGGACAAGATAGCCAAACCGATTTTCAATGTTCTGGTGGGTCTGTTCAAAGTAGTAGGCCAAACCGTGAAGCAGTGTGCCATCAAAATTACCATGGCCAGGATGCACCACCAACCCCGCTTGCTTGTTAATGACAATGACATCATCATCTTCATAGACGATGTTCAATGGAATAGGCTCGGGCTTAATGTCAGTCTCGCGTGGCGGATAGGTGAAAACAATGGAAATTACATCATTCGGCTTTACCTTATAGTTCGACTTTACAGTCTTTTCATTCACCAAGATATTGCCTGCCTTAGCTGCATTCTGCACACGGTTGCGCGAGATGTTGGAGAGATGGTTGGTCAAGTAAGTGTCGATACGCTCAGGCTGTTGCCCTTGGTCAACCACCATGCGGATATGTTCGTACAGTTCACCGCCTTCTTCGGCTTCAGAAAGCATGTCATCCCCGCGAGGGGCAAGGGGTGGCATGGGATCTATGCTTTCTGGAGTTAGTTCGTAGTCAAGGGTCTCGTTGAGGTCGTCGTTCATTTGCGGATGATGAATTTTTGGTTGATGACTTGGCCTTCAGCAGTGATGACATGAATGAAATATAATCCGTCGTTGAGGCTACTTACGGAGATTTCATGCTGATACTCACCTTGATACACTTTGCGTCCCGTGAGGTCGTAAATGCTGATTTGAGCCTTTTCGAAATCACCTTCAAGATGGAGCACCTGATTGACGGGATTCGGATACAAACGTAGTGAAGTGGCACTTTCCTGTTCGTCGAGACCGATGTAATAGGAAGCGCCAACCACTGGACGAATCATCAAAGAACCGCGTTTGCTGCTTTGCTGCCACGAGCCATTGGCGTTGACGAAATTGTATTGGCTATTGTCGATCGAGGTGTCGAAGCCGATGTTGATAAGGCCGCCTTCCATTTGTTCAATGCCGATATAGAAGGCACTGGCGAGTGCTACAGTCTCGTCGAATTTATAATAGCTGAAACGGTAGATTTGCTCTTGCCATTCGGGGCGTCGTCCGCTGAGACGATAGATTTCATCACCGGGCTTTCCGTTCTCGTCTTTCCAAACCACGATGTCGAAGTATTTGTTGTTGGCGTCGTTGAGGGTGTGGTTGAAGAGCAACTGTACGCCTTGGATGGTGTCGTATTCACTGATGTCGAACTTGACTGCGAACTTGCCTCCTGGATTGCTCAAGCCGTAGCCCAACTCGGGAATGCCGTCGTCGTAGGCGTAATAGTTGTACATGCCCATGCGGTAAACCATCGAATCCACCATGGGTGGGTTGGCGGTCGAGTCGTAGACGTAATGGCTGACTTGATAGGACACCGAGTCATACCACATGTTCAGGGTGAACAACTCTCCAACATAAGGACAGGCGGGCGACTCACCATATTCGGGACAGCTCAGGAAGCCAGCTTCACGATAAGGATGAATGGTAACTGGGTCTAATGTGCGCGTATAATGTTGATTGCCGCCAATTTGGTCCACCTTATAATAATAGTAGGCTTCATGGTCGATGCCGTCAAGGTTGGCGATGTCGATGTCCAAGTTCTCGCGCACAGCGGAATTCGGGTTGATGCGATATTGGCGATAGGGGATAGACTGGTAACGGTTGAAGAACGAAGGCCTTCTGCCCGAGAAAGTCAGCATGGGATAGTCGATGTCGGTCGCCGAACGGTTGATGTTCAAATAGACGAAGTCGATGTTCCAGTTGTCCTCATTGCTGCGGTTATTGGGCAGCGTTGAATTGACGATGCTGGCATAGTTGTAGAAGCGGAAATAGAAATTGTCCTGGAAATACTTCGTGTCGAGGATGGGAATCATGACCTGTTCGTAATACTGGCCGCCGTTGTGTGCCATGAAGGTGTCCAAGCACTGACCGGGTACGCTCCAAATGTGGTACCAAGTAGTGTCAGCCACAGTGGTAAACACCGAGTCGCAGGGCACGGCGATGCTGCCTTGCGTCATAGGGGTCAGCGTATCAGTGATGATGGTGAAAAGCCCAGGCTGACAACCTACCGAAGCCCAAACCGTGTCGCCAGGGAACAGCGTGTCAACCTGCATCTCGGCAAAGATGTCGGAGATGTTATAGTTTTGATAATCAAGGAACAGAAACTCTTGATGCTCCGTGGTCGTGCCAAATTGCAACACGAGCGAATCTTGTGCTTCGGGCGCATTGCCATTGCCTTGGGGCTGGTAATAGAAACTCAAATAGATTGAATCGGCAGGAGTAAGGGCGCGAGGCTCAGGCTCCATGATGGAATCGAGCCGGATGCGGGCCGAGGTAAGGTATTCTGCTACAAAAGCATTGCTGATGGCATAGCTGTAAACTTTTCCATTGGCGTCCAACACATCGAAAGTGGCTCCGTTGCGATTGGGAGGGCAGAGCGGGAAACCATCGTTCACCAACACGTTGTTGTCGGTCCACTTCGTCGAGTCGGGATACAAGTCGGAGTGGCTGAAATCATCGAAGAAGGGAAGGAAACGGGCTTCCGCAACGCCTCTTTTTACGGGCGCTTTCTCCGTTGTGGTCCTATAGTTGGTCAGTATCTCTTGTGCTGAGGCATGAAGGGCGAACAGCCCAAAAGCCAGAGCCAATGCGAAAACCTTAAAATTCATCTTCATATTCATAGTCGTTGGTTTCAATAGTTTCAGAAATCGTATCTGTAATTGTATCTATGATAATAGGTTGGGGCTTGTTGAAAATGGAGTCCTCATGCAGAAGCACATCCATTTCTTTGTTGAAATCCATGGTGCGGTTCGAGTGGTACCAAACATCGATGTAAGTGCCTGCGTTGACGGTACCTGAGCTTGGGCCAGGACTCATTCTCATGACACACATGTATTGGAGGCTGTCCCTGTCGTCCCATTCTTCCGAACCAATATTGAGGCCCGCGAGGTTGAGTATCCGTTTCACTTCGTCAGCGTGTTTGCCAATGAGGTTGGGCACTTTCACTTTGGCCTTGTCGTCGCCAATACCGACGCGGAGCATGATTTTGCTTCCTTTCACCAATTCAGTCCCTTCTTCAATGGGCTGACCTTGATAATACTGGTCGATGACGTTGTTCTTATAGGAATAGCTCACATAGTCCAAGTAGTCAACATCCAAGCCGCTCGATTCAAGTCTGCCGATGGCTTCGCGCAAAGAGATGCCTTTAAGGTTGGGCATTACGGTTTTTTCGGGCGTTACGGCCACAATAATGGCATATACATTCCTGCCTTTTTTGATTTTCGAGCCCGGCAAGGGGTCTTGTTGGTAGATGCTTCCAGGCTGTTGTCCCTTGGGATACACGCTGTCAATCAAGATAAAGTTGAACTCTTTCGAGTAGTCATGCTTCACCTGACGGTAGTCTTGACCTACAAAATCAGGCATGGTAAACACCTTGTCGTGACGAGTGTATCTGTCTAATAACCTGAAAGTTATCCATAATAACACACCACATAACAATAGTATGATGAGCAGGTTGATGTAAAATTTCTTTTCCTTAAGGAAGTGAAAGCGTCCCATATTTTTCCTATTTTAGCCGTGTTTTTACAACTCTGTTTTGAGCTTTTTTATTGCTCTGACCTTAAAACCGACAAAATTACAAAAAATATGAAAAACGTGGCTATAATTTGTGGCGGAGATTCTGGAGAGTTCGAAATTTCCGTCAAAAGCGCTCAAGTGGTGAAGCAAAACCTCGATCCGGAACTGTATAATTCGAAGATTATCGTGGTATCGAAAAAGGGGTGGTATGGACTCTTGAAAGATGGTACCCGGGTGGATGTTGACAAGAATGACTTTTCCATTTCTGTAGGCGGACACAGGACGAAATTCGATGTGGCCTTCAACGCGGTGCACGGCGAACCAGGCGAAAACGGACCGCTGTCGGGTTATCTTGAGCTAATGGGTATTCCTTGCACCTCGTCACCCTTGACCACTTGCGCTCTTACCTTCCACAAGGACTTTTGCAAACGCATCGTGGCTTCCTACGGTGTCAGGGTGGCGCCTTCGGTGCTGATCAATGAGGGTGAGAAATACGATGCCGACGAGATCATCAAGAAACTGGGATTGCCTTTGTTTGTCAAGCCGACTTGCAATGGCTCCAGTGTAGGTGTGACCAAGGTGAAAACGGCGGAGGAGCTCGCTCCTGCCATTTATACCGCGAGGGCCGCTGGCCGACAGGTGATGTGCGAGAAGTTCGTCGACGGGCGTGAGTTCGGCTGCGGTGCCATGGAATATAAAGGCAAGATGATGGTCTTCCCCTTGACCGAGATTTGCAGCAAAAACGAATTCTTCGACTATGAGGCCAAATACACCGCTGGCAAGTGTGACGAGATTACACCCGCCCAAGTGGACGAGGCCATCGAGGCCGAAATCAAGGGGACGACGGCGATGCTGTATGAGAAACTGGAATGCAAGGGCTTTGTCCGCATGGACTATATCGTCAGCGATGAAGGCGTGTTCTTCATCGAGGCCAACATTGTTCCAGGCATGTCGGAAGCCAGTATCATCCCCGCGCAGGCACGGTGCTTTGGCCTGACGCTTAGCCAATTGTTTAATATGGCGATAGAAAACGTATTATAAAACGATGTAGAGACGTAGCGCGCTACGTCTCTACTGATTTGTTTCACGAAAAAACTGGCGATTTATACCGTAAGAATGTCTTTCGACTTCAAATCGGTGAGGTCGTCGATTTTCTTGATGTATTTGTCGGTGAGTTTCTGAATCTCCTCTTGCAGGAGTTTTGACTCATCTTCCGAAATCACGTCTTTCTCCAGTTTCTTGGCGTCGTCGTTGGCGTTGCGGCGGATGCCACGGATGCCGACTTTGGCTTCCTCGGCAGCGTTCTTGGTGCGCTTCACCAGTTCTTTACGACGTTCCTCGGTCAAGGCGGGAACACTGATACGGAGGATCTCACCGTTGTTGATGGGGTTGAAGCCCAAGTTGGCATTCAAGATGGCCTTAGCGATGTTGCCGAGAGCACTCTTGTCGAAAGGTTGCACCACAATCATGCGGGCGTCGGTGCAGCCGATGTTGGCGGTCTGCTCGATAGGCACCGTCGTACCATAGTATTCAACCATAACGCCGTTCAGCATAGCCGGACTGGCTTTTCCTGCCCTGATGCCCTGAAATTCATGCTCCAAGTGCTTGATGGTGTTGTCCATGCTTTCAGTGGCCTCGTCTAATACAAATTGAGAATCTTCAGTCATAGTCGTTTGAATTTTGGTGCAAAAGTAATTATTTTTCTTTTTCCACTCAAAAATCTTGCCATTTTTCTATCCTAGTTGAGAGGCTCGTACAAGCCGGTCAAAACAGGGCTCTTCTTTGTGTAATAATAGCTCAACTTGGTCACTATAAGGGGCTTCTTGCCTTGATTCCAGAGGTAAGCCTTGATGTACTTGCCTTCGGGCTTGAAATCTTCGTTGAAGAGGATGGCGTCGGCAACGGCATGGTCACCAGGCAGGAAATGCCCGTCTTCGGGCAATGAACTGTGCCAAAGCACAAGAGAATCGGTCACGGCATCATGTACTTCGATAACGGCAACACAGTTGTTGACTTCAACCTCATTGTGGAAATGGACGATAACACCTAGAGCCTCGACATTTTTTGGTAGCGAGTCACATGGGAAGATACAGGCTTGACCCCATTCTTGACCCTCGATGTAACGGCAAGAATCTTCACTTAATACATTGAGCATGTATTGACCGTTGTCAATGGGTGTCTTGCTCAAAGTCAGGTAACGCGAGGTGAACCAGTCCTTCTTTTCAATGAGGTAAGGATAGTTGCCCACAGCCGTGACTTCCCAAATGGGGTTGACGTAATCCGTCCAACCGAAGCCAAGCATAGGTGTGGTTTGGTGCTCGTTGAGCCAATCGTTGAATTCGCCTAGATTGCTGTAACGGTTGAAGACGATACGATTCACTACGTCAGTCTTCGCTTGATAGAACTCAGCCGCCTCACCGATTTCAGTCCTGGTGGCGAATTTGATCTTGTCGCCATATTGTGTTTTGTCTTGTTGTATCTCGGCGGCAATCTGGTCGAAACCTTGGTGGTACATCAGGTCAAAGTGGCGGCGTTCCAGGATCAATGAGGTGGTGCCGACAA
>CAMYXV010000107.1 GCA_947303055.1 uncultured Bacteroidales bacterium | reverse complement strand
ACGGCGGGATGATTTTGCTCACGCCTACCATCGAGAAGATGATTTTTTTGTCGTCGGGTTGTGCCATATTGTGATATGTTGATAATCGGTAATAGTTGAAAACTGCAAAAATAACAAAAAAGATGATTCAAGTGCGGTTTTACTCCCCTTGCTCTCTGAATTCCTTTGGCGTTAGTCCGGTATTTGCTTTGAAATAGCGGGCGAAAGCGGCTGGGTCAGAGAAGCCGAGTTCATAGCTGACCTGTTGTATGCTAAGATCGTGGCGGTAACGAAGCCATGACTTGGCTTGGATGATGACATAACGCGAAATCCATTCAACGGCAGTGATTCCCGTTTGCTGCTTGATGACGCTCCCGAAATATTTGGGCGACAAGCAAAGCAGATTGGCGTAAAACTGCACTTCACGACTTTCTCGAAAATGCTTGGCAACGGCATTTTGGAAGCGATAGAACAACTGTTGGTTAGCATCGGCTTCCTGCGTTTCCATGAACCCGTTTTCCTGTAGGTAGATTTCTATCAATTTTGCTCCTACATCCATTTGTCGAGCGAGCAAATCTTCCCGATCTGAATGATTCACTTGGCTGATGGCATGCAGCATTCGGAAATAATAGCGAATGCTGTCATATTGTTCATCGTTTAGGTGAAAAGCTGAGTCGTAGTGATATTCAATATGGTCATAGGAGTTAGGATGATAGTTGCTCAGTTTCTTGAGGAATTGGGGGGAAATGACGAGCAGTGAGGTGAGATAGTCATTGCTTGACTCTTGAACCTTAATAATATGTTCGGGAGAGATGATGACAAGATCGTGAGGATAAAATGTTTTACTTTTCATGTCAAAGACTGTCTTTAACCAGCCTTGATGGTTCAATATGATGATAACACAGGGCGACGCGAGTGGTCTTTCAAAAATGTACAATCGTGAAAGATTTTCAAATACTATCAAACCTTGCTTGAGGATTTGATCAGCAATATTATCTATAGTGTACGTTTGCTTTTCCATCTTTCGGAAATTTTGCCTACAAAAGTAAGGTGTATTTTCATATTATCACTAAATAATCCGACTAATTGACAATTTTTTCTTTCTAATTGTTACTCGAATTGTATGGAGATAACTCTACTTTTGTGACCGAAAGAAAAATAGCACAACGGCATCATGGTTACCCATTAGTGTCCATGCGCTGGCTTTTCATATTGTTTGGCGACAAAAAAGAGTCAGTTTCTAAAATATACGTGACCAATGATGCCGTTATTTTTCTTTCATTTCGAACACTACCGCGTGGGGCATCTCGAAGTTGCTCGGGAAGTCGATGCGGTAACGGCCATCAGCCTCCTTGTGAAGGGTGGCTTTTTTGTTGCTGCCTAACACCTTGATTTTCCCTGTTTTGAGGGCCATGCCCTTGCCGTCAAACCAATAGCTGTCTGGTACGGGGCTTTCTTGCTCCTCCAAGAGGAAGATGCCGTAGATTTTGTCGCCTTTTTGCGTGAAACGGAACTTGCCGTAGGTGAAGGGATAGATGGGACGTGTGCCGTAGATGGCCTCGCCGTTCACCTGCATCCACTCGCCGATTTCCTTCATGCGGAGCAGGGCGGTGTCGGGCAGGTTGCCGTCGGCGTCGGGACCCACGTTGAGGAGGAAGTTGCCGCCTTTGGCTACGATGTCGCAAAGCAGGTGGATGAGCTTATTAGTGCTTTTGTAATGGTCGGTGGAGACATACGACCAGGAGTTGCCCATCGACATGCAGGTTTCCCAAGGATAGGGCAGGAGCGAGTCGGGCACTTGCTGCTCGGGGGTTTGGTAGTTTTCGTATTTGCCGCCTACCGAGCGGTCGACGATGATAAGGTCAGGGTTGTTCTCGCGAGCGATTTCGGCTACTCGGGGCATGTCAATGTCTTGGATGTAGCCTTGGCAGCCGAGCCACGGGCGTGTTTCCTCGTTCACGCTCCATTCGGGACGCACCCAGCCGCCATCCAACCACAAGATGTCGATGTCGCCGTAGTTGTGAGTGAGTTCGCGTATTTGTCTGTGGGTGAATTGTTTGTATTTCTCGAAACGCTCAGGCATGACGGTGGGGTCGTAGTTGACGTTGCGGTCGGGGGTGGCCCATTCGTGTGCCCAATAGTCATCGCAGTGCCAGTCAGGTTTGGAGAAGTAGAGGCCGGTCCAAAAACCCTTTTCGCGGAAGGCTTTTACCACTTCGCCAGCGATGTCGGCCTTGGGATTCTTCGAAAATGGACAACTCGGGTCGACAGTGGAGTAGGAGGTCTCTTTCGTGTCGAACATGCAGAAGCCGTCGTGGTGCTTTGTGGTGAAGACGACATATTTCATGCCCGCGTTTTTGGCGGCCTCAGCCCATTTTGAAGGGTCGAAATGTTGCGGGTTGAAGGTCTTGTTAAGGTTTTGGTAATCAGTCTTGTATTGGTAATAATCGGCTCCATCGCGGTTAATCCAAGGCTCGTTGCAGATGGACCACGACTCCACCACTTCCCATTGGGCATAGATGCCCCAGTGCATCATGAAGCCGAATTTCAGGTCTTGCCACTGGCTGATGCGGTGTGTGATGACGGGGTCGGTTTCGGGTTGTTGGTCGTCGGTTTGGGCGAAGGCGGTCATGCAAATGAGGCATAACAGCATGGGAAGAAGGTATTTTTTCATGGTAAAATCAGTATTATCATGCAAAGGTAGGAAAATTTCCTTTGTTTACGCCATTTTCTAACTATTTCCTACCATTGTCGATTCATAAGAATAAATACAAAAAAAGTGGAGACCAACAGAAGATCGTCTCCACTTTTTTGAATATAATGGATTAAAAATCAAATCATCTCACCACAATCTTCTGCGTCTTGACATCATTACCATTGATTAGGCGCAAAACATACACGCCAGCAGGCATCCCGCTTGTAGAGACGTTGCGCGCAACGTCTCTACCAACATTGACCATGGCGTAATCTTGGCCGTCCTGCGGGATATATACCTTTGTGTTGTTCCCGAAGAGCTGGTGCTTGTGTTGTTAACACGTTATTTACTAGTAATTTTTCTTAATCCAATACCCTAAGAAACGGTCGGCGACGGAATAAATCTTCCTCCTGCCTTCGTCCTCGTAGGTCAACAGTTGGTCCTCCAAGAGTGTGGATACGGCGTATTGCACCGAACTGGCCGACCTGAGGGCGTGCTTCTTGACGAAAGCCACCGAGGTCACGCCAACAGCTTTCCCTTCTTTAGCGATAGCGATAAGGGTCTCTTTCTGTTTGAAGTTGAGCTTGTTCATGGTGCTGGAGAATGAACGCTCGCGTGCGTCGAGCAAGTCATCCAAGGTGTCAAGGATGTCTTTTACATCTATTGCTTTTTGTGGATCTATGTTGGCAAAGGCGTTGTGCAAGATGTGGTGGACATAATAGGTATGACCTTCAAACAGGTCGTAGGCGAGGCCTGCCGCTTCGGGGGTGATACTCCTGCCGGCATCATTGATTTTTTGCATGGCGAAGCCTGTATAGATTTCTTTTGGTATCCTTTCCAAATGAAATTGTTCCGTGCTGTTGTAGAAGGGTCTTGCGGCGGAGTTGAACATGTTCTCAAGGATATGTCGGTTGCTTCCGGCGAAGATGAAAAGACAATTGTTCATGGGTTGTATATAACTGCGGAGCAGGGCTTCCACATTTTTCTCGGGATAGTTGGCGATCTGCTGAAACTCATCGATGGCGAAGATGCAGGGCTTGTCAGCCTTTTCCAAATAGCTGAAGATTTCTTGTAACGTGAGTTTGGGGTCGTGGATGTCACCCAGCTTGACGTCAAACGAAGGTGTGCCCGTTACTGGGTCGTAACCAAAACTGCCTGTGAGCGATTTGATGGTGCTGAGGAAAAATTTCAGGGCTTTTTTCCCTTTAGGAATCAAAGTCGAGTAAATCTCCTTGCTGAGGAAGAGCACCATCTCGTGGAGGCTTGTGGTAGGATAGAGGTCTACATAGAAGGTGCGGAAAGTGTCTTTGATTGCAGGCTGTTTGTACACGTGGTAGACGAGTTGCGTCTTTCCCATTCTTCTTGCCGAGGTCAGCAGGATATGGGCCCTGTTCTCGATGATGCTGACAAGTTGCTGTGTCTCTTTCTCGCGGTCGCAAAAGTAAGTCTCAGGAATGATGCCGGTGATGTAAAACGGATTGGTCATAACGTTTTAATTTTCCGGCAAAAATACAAAACTTTTCAATTATACAAATTCTATTATAGAAATTCTATAATTTCATTGTTGCCATTAATGAGGCGGATTTACATATTACGAAAAAACCACAACCCGCAGGAAGCCTGCAAGCTGTGGTTGAGTTCTATGTGATGCAGGAGATTATTCCTGTTCCATCATGGCTCTGACTTCCTTGGCTTTCACGGTGTAGATGTTGCCATCGGCATCGCAGAAGCAGAAGGAACCGTTGTGACGGCAACGCATGGTCAGCAGGCGTTGCATCGAGAGGTCGAGGCCGCTCATCAATTTCTTGGTGAAGGACGAAACTTCATTCTTCTTGGCATTCACTGTTACTGTTGTCATATTCTCTGATCTTTTTGAATTTTTCTTCGTTGTAAAACTTGGTTGATTTGATATTTCCTTCGGCGATGACCTCTGAAGGCATGATGCTGTTGTCGATGAACAGGAAATAGTCAACGACGGGGCAATAAAGATGGAAAAGGTTCTTGATGCCTGCTTTGTAACGCCTGCGGATGATGCTGTCGTCCACATGATGACCGCCGTGCTTCACACGCTCCGCCACGCGCTTGATGGCCAAGTCAGGGCTTTGCAGCCAGAAGTAAACCAAGCTGGCTTTGTAGCCTTCTTCGCGGGCTTTCTTGATGAGTGCATGATAGGATTTGGCGGCCAAGGTGGTCTCGATGGCAAAGTCTTCTTTGTCAGCGATGAGTTTCTTGATGCGCGACAACATCAGGCGACCCGCGGCGACCTTGGCACCGTCGGGGTTGAGCGGCGACAGACCTTTGGCGATTTCGTCGCAGTTGACGAATTCCTTGCACTGCAAAGTCTCTGGCAAAACCGTCAGTGACGCGGTGGTCTTTCCTGCTCCATTACAGCCTGATATGATATATAAGTTCGGCATCAAATAAAAGTTCTGCTCGTTTTCGTCATGGCATATTCCGTGCCAAAACTGGCTGCAAAGATACAACTTTTGTGAATATGTCAACACTTTTCCACACTTTTCCACGATATTTTTTTGAACGGTTTTCGTTAATAGGCTGAAAATCAAAGAAAATCCAAATCAAATAATGTTGTGCCCAATTTCCCAAAAAGTTGTACCTTTACCGCCTAAAACTAGAGTAATGAAAAAACGGAATCTCATAGGACTGCTTTTTTTGGCTTTGGCGATGCTGTCTTGCCAAAAGCCCGTGGAATATCCCATTGAGCCGAAGATTGCCTATGAGGGCTTCACTTATCTGTTCAATTCCGACAGTACCTTCAGCGGCGAGGGCATCATCTCCTTCTCCTATACCGACGGCGATGGCGACCTTGGCCTCGACGATGCCGATACCTTGTCGCCTTTCGGCTTTCATGACGCACATTATTATAATATGATGATTGACTACCTGAAATGCGTCAACGGCGAGTTCGTGAAGACACCGCTGCTGAGTTGGAATGCGCAGACACAGAGTTATGACACGGTTACTTTCAACGCGCGTTTCAAGCGCCTCCGTGATTCGGAAGAACCGAGAGCCATCTCTGGAACCATGGATTATAAGCTACTGGTGCAGAATCCTTTCTCTCCCAACGACACGATTAAATTCGAAATCCGTATCCTCGACCGCGCTTTGCACGAAAGCAATGTGATACAAACGGATCCTATTTTCACCAATCCCATGCTGAAACAATAAACACTTACGATATGAAACGACTTTCTTTATTTTTGGCTTTGCTATTGACTTGGCATTTCGCCCAAGCCCAAACCGCTGGCGAAAACATCGATGTGACGCACTATGCCATCCATGTCAACGAATTGAACTTCACCAACCGCACCTTGCAAGGGGAGACTTTTGTTGAGCTCACGGCTACGGCCAATGTTCAACAAATTTTACTTGAACTGAAGACGTTGGATGTGACTTCAGTGACAGCCACAGGCGCAACGATTGCTGACTTCAATCAAACCGATGACTTCTTGACCATCAATCTTGCTTCACCTTTAAGCCTCGGAAGTACTGCTACATTGGACATCGTTTATGGCGGCAATACTTTTAGTGAGACCTGGGGTGGCGTGGAATGGTGGGGCACCGATTACGTCTACAACCTTGGCGTAGGTTTCGACAGCCAGCCGCACAACCTCGGAAAGACGTGGTTCCCTTGTGTTGACAACTTCACTGATAAAGCCACTTACGATGTGTTTGTCACGGCTACCAATAACAAGAAAGCCATCTGCGGCGGCAACTTTGTCGAGACTGTTGACAATGGCGACGGCACCTCTACCTGGCATTGGAACACCCCACAGGAGATTGCCACTTATCATATCTCGTTTGCAGTCGGCGATTTCGAGTTGTGGGAAGATCTATATCATGGCATCGAACGCGATATTCCGATTGAGGTTTACACTACGCCGAGTTTAAGCGGACGCGTGCCGGCCACTTTCGTGCATATTCATGAGATTGTGGCTTACTTCGAGGAAAACCTTGGCCCATATCCTTTCAACCGTATCGGTTACATCAGCACGAGCAA
>CAMYXV010000106.1 GCA_947303055.1 uncultured Bacteroidales bacterium | reverse complement strand
TGGCCATGATGATGGACCGCGAGCCCACCCTCCGCCGCGACTGGGACGACACCTACGGCGACCGCATGCAAAAGCTGGTCTTCATCGGGCAGCATCTGGATAAGGAAGCCTTGAAACGGGATTTGGATGCTTGCTTAACGAGATAATTCTAGTTTTTGTCGATTGTTTCCATTAAATCTATATCTTTGACACTTCAAAACAAGAGTTTTTATGGAACAAGTCCTCAACGTAATACATACCATTAGCGGCTGGGTGTGGAGTCCGGCGCTGGTGGCCATTTGTCTTTTGGCTGGATTGTATTTCTCCATCGGCACGCGCTTTGTGCAGGTGCGCCGTCTGCGCGAGATGGCACGGCTGCTTTTCTCGACTGACAAAAGCCAGAAGACAGGCATCACCTCGTTTCAGGCGTTCTCCATGGCGCTCTCGGGACGTGTGGGCACGGGTAACATCGTGGGCGTGGCTACGGCCATCGGCTACGGCGGCCCGGGTGCAATCGTCTGGATGTGGATCATCGCCTTCTTGGGTGCAGGTTCGGCTTTTTCCGAGGCTACCTTGGCACAGATTTATAAGGAGGAGCACAAAGGACAATTCCGTGGCGGACCAGCCTATTACATTGAAAAAGGATTGAAATGCAAGTGGTTGGCCATCGTGTTTGCCATTTGCGCTGTGCTGGCTGCCGGTTTCTTTATGCCTCCCGTGCAGTCCAACGGCATCGCCATCTCGTTTGCCAATACCTTTAATATCAATCCTGCCATCGTAGGCGGCGTGGTGGCCTTGCTCATCGGTCTCGTGGTGGTGGGCGGCGTGCAGCGTATTGCCAATGTGGCTCAGATTGTGGCACCATTTATGGCCGTCCTGTATGTCTTGCTTTCCATCGTCGTGTTGGCCTTCCATATCCATGATGTGCCTGCTGTGTTCATGGACATGATTCGCAGCGCCTTCGGCATGAATCAAGCCTTGGGCGGCATTCTCGGTGCCACTATCGCTTGGGGCGTGAAACGCGGCATCTATTCCAACGAGGCGGGACAAGGTACGGGTGCCATCGTGGCGGGCGCGGCCAAGGTGTCGCACCCCGTCAAGCAGGGTCTGGTGCAGGCATTCTCGGTGTATATCGACACCCTGTTGGTATGCACTGCCACCGCCGTGATGATTCTAGCTTGCAAGACTTACAATGTCTTCGATGCTTCGGGCAACCTCCTCGTCGCTGCCGAAGGTGTGGAATTGGGTGCGCCTGATGTGAGTTACACTTCTGCTGCCTTAGGTACTTTCTTGGGAGGCAACTGGGGCGGTATCATCGTTTCGGTGGCTCTGTTTTTCTTTGCCTTCACGACGATTATGGCGTATTATTACTATGCCGAGACGAATCTTGTCTATCTCTTCGGCAAAGGCAAAAAAGAGCATGTCCTGATATGGGTGCTGCGTATCGGCGTAGTAGGTATGGTGTTCTTTGGCTCGCTTTATGAGGCCAAGGCTATGTGGGATCTCGGCGACATCGGCGTGGGGGCCATGGCATGGGTGAACATCATCGCCATTCTGCTGCTCTCACCGAAGGCCTTCAAGGCACTGAAGTCATATGAACGGCAGAAGAAGGAAGGCAAGGAACCGAAATTCGATCCGAAGGAAATCGGCGCCAAAGGAGCGGATTTCTGGTTGTAGAGACGTTTCCCGAAACGTCTCTTTCTAAATTGTTTTTTTTGAGACGTTTCAAGAAAAACGACGCGGTGTATAGAATTCATCCTGTTTCCAATTCGCCACATTGTTTTCAATGTAATTTGAGATGCCGTATAATTCGTCATTATTGCGGATGATATGGTCGTGGAAACGGGGTTGCCATGCAAATTCAATATTGTTTTCGTGGGCGTAACGAGTGATGGATTGTTTGAATTGACGAATGACGACAGACAACCATGATTGCATTTCTATTGCCCGTTCAATTGGTGTTTTCTTTTGTAGAGACGTTTCCTGAAACGTCTCTTTTGATGTCATTTTGTCCTGAGACGTTTCTGGAAACGTCTCTACCGGTTCTGTAATTACATCAACGGTGCGTTTGTCATGTGTGATTTTATCGGAATCAATGACGACAATCAAATGCAAATGATTCGGCATAATAGTATACAAAGGAATTTCGGCGTAAGGATTGTGCCGGTTAATTCCTTCAATGCATTTTTGTGTATGCGTTCCTATGTCAGATAATTGCATTGCTCCATCCTCAATCTCGCCGAAATCATGTTCACGACATTTTGTGCAGATGGTGATAAAATAGGAACCACCATCGTAATCATGCCATGTTGCCCTTGCTGATGGGATGCGGTATTTGTCTTTGAATTTAATATCTGACATTTGATTGTGTTTGTTTGTAGAGACGTTTCCTGAAACGTCTCAAATATATGATGATTATTGTTGTTCGGAGACGTTTCAGGAAACGTCTCTACATGACATTTCCCGTAATAACTCCAGCGCCTGCGTCACGGTGCTAACCTCCTTGACAGTCAACTGCAGCTTGTCGTTGGTCTCTTTGACGGCCGTGCGCTTCGGGTGACCCATGATGTATGCCATAACTTGCTGGAAGGTGGAGCTTTCGAAATATCTTGACTCAGGGTTGCTGACGAAATAGGCCGTCATGTTATGGTGGCGCAACAAGATTTTTTCGAAGCCAAGGTCCTTGGCGATCCAGCGTAGACGTACTGTGTTCAATAGGTCGTTGACCTGTTTTGGGATAGGCCCGAAGCGGTCGATGAGCTGGTCGGTGAACTTCATCAGGCTCTCCTCGGTCTTGGTGCGGTCGAGTTCGCTGTAGAGGCTCACGCGCTCCTGCGTCGAGTTGATGTAGTCGGCGGGGAAACGCACCTCCATGTCGGTCTCGATGGTGCAGTCGGCGACATACGACTTCTCTTCTTCTTTTTCAAAGATATCCTGAAACTCAGTCTCTTTCAGTTCGAGGATGGCCTCGTCGAGGATCTTATGATAGGTCTCGAAGCCGATGTCGTTGATGAAGCCGCTTTGTTCGGCGCCGAGGATATTGCCTGCGCCACGGATGTCCAAGTCGCGCATGGCGATGTTGATGCCTTCACCAAGGTCGGAGAACTCCTCCAAAGCGCGGAGGCGCTTCTGGGCCTCTTGGGTCAAGGTGTTGAGTGGAGGCGTCAGCAGGTAACAGAAGGCTTTCTTGTTGGAACGGCCTACACGTCCACGCAGCTGGTGCAGGTCGCTGAGACCGTAACGGTGCGCATCGTTGATAATGATGGTGTTGGCATTGGGGATGTCCAAGCCCGACTCGACGATGGTGGTGCAAAGCAGCACGTCGTAGTCGCCGTTGATGAAGCCGAGCATGATGTCCTCAAGCTTCGAGCCTTCCATCTGGCCGTGGGCGACGGCGATGCGCACGCCTGGCACGTACTTCAGGATGAAGTCGTGCACGTCCATGATGTTCTGGATGCGGTTGTGGATGAAGAAGACCTGTCCGTTGCGGGCCAGCTCAAATTGGATGGCGTCGCGGATGAGCTCGCCGTCGAAGCCGCGCAACTCGGTCTGCACGGGATAGCGGTTGGGCGGTGGCGTGGTGATGACGCTGAGGTCGCGGGCGCCCATCATGGAGAACTGCAGCGTTCTCGGGATAGGCGTGGCGGTCAAGGTCAGCGTGTCGACGTTGGCCTTCATCTCCTTAAGCTTCTCTTTCACGGCCACACCGAATTTCTGTTCCTCGTCGATGACGAGCAGGCCCAGGTCCTTAAATTTCACATCCTTTCCAGTGAGGCGATGCGTCCCGATGATAATGTCGATTTCGCCTTTCTCGAGTTTTTTAAGGATTTCGGTCTGTTGTTTGGTGGTCTTGAAGCGGTTGAGGTATTCAATGGTGACGGGGAAGCCATCGAAGCGCTCGGTGAAGGTGTGGTAGTGTTGCAAAGCAAGTACCGTCGTCGGCACGAGGACGGCCACTTGTTTCGAGTCGCAGCAGGCCTTGAAGGCGGCACGCATGGCCACCTCGGTCTTGCCGAAGCCGACATCGCCGCACACGAGGCGGTCCATGGGGTTCTCGCTCTCCATGTCGCGTTTCACGTCATTGGTGGCTTTCAGCTGGTCTGGGGTGTCTTCGTAGATGAACGACGCCTCCAACTCGTTTTGCAGGTAGTTGTCGGGTGAGAATTGGAAGCCAGGCGTGCGTTTGCGCTCGGCGTAGAGCTTGATGAGCTCTCGAGCGATGTCCTTGACCTTGCTCTTGGTCTTGTTTTTCAGTCGGTTCCATGCGCCGCTGCCGAGGGTGCTGAGCTTGGGTTCGGTGCCGTCCTTGCTGCTGTATTTGGCGATGCGGTGCAGCGAGTGAATGCTCACGTAAAGCAGGTCGCCGTTGTTGTATATCAGGCGGATGGCCTCCTGTTGTTTGCCATTGTTATCAATGGTCTCCAAACCATCGAAACGACCGATGCCGTGGTCGATGTGGGTAACGTAGTCACCGGGCTTCAGCTCGTAGAGGTCTTTCAGCGTGATGGCCTGCTTGGTCGAGAAGTTGTCGCGCAGGTGGAAGCGGTGGTAACGCTCGAAGATCTGGTGGTCGGTGTAGCAACACACCTTCAGGTCTTCGTCGATGAAGCCGCCGTGGATGGCTATGGTCTCGGTCTCGAAGTCGCGATGGCTCTCCTCGTTATGGTTGATGTCGTTCAGAATTGCCTGAATACGAGAGAGTTGTTTGCTGCTTTCAGAGAACACGATGACGCGGTAGCCTTCTTCCTTATGTGCTGCAATGTCGTCAATGAGCAGGTTGAAGTTTTTACTGAAGATAGGTTGAGGTTTCGTATGGAAGCTGACAGTTGTCAGCTGGCAGTTGTCCTCGTCATCGCCCATGTCATTCCTGCGAAGGTTTGTGGGCAGGCTGGAATCTATGGGCGATGTGGGTACCAGCTTGCTAGAAACGCCAAACTCAACCGTTGGGTGTTTTGTAAGGTTAGAAAGCAACTCATCCGACTTGCTGAATAATTGTCCAGGTTTCAGTGCTTTGACCTCCTCTTCCTGCTCGGCTTGCATCTTCTCGAAGGCTTCCACGGCGCGGTCGTATTCCTTGTCGACCTGCGTGGCGAAGAAGGCCATGTCGGTGAGCCAAACGGTGGTGGTGTCGGGCAGGTACTGTAGGATGGCCTCGCGGTCCTCGATGAAGGCCCGTTCCTGCATGTTGGGTAGCAGCACGATCTGCTTCAGTTGCTCGATGGAGAGCTGGTCGGCGATGTTGAAGCTGCGGATGCTGTCGACTTCGTCGCCGAAGAACTCGATACGATAAGGGTAGTCGTTGGCAAACGAAAACACGTCAACCAGGCCGCCACGAATGGCAAACTGTCCCGGTTCCACCACGAAATCGACATTCTCAAACTCGTAGTCGTAGAGCAAGTCGGTGAGGAAATCGAGGTTGATTTTGTCGCCCACCTTGATTTTGAAGGTGTTTTTGGCCAAGAGCTTACGGGTGAAGACCTTTTCGCTTAAAGCCTCGGGATAACTGACAATCAAGGTCTTGCGTTCGGAGGTGGAGACGCGTTGCAGCACCTCGGTGCGCGAGAGGATATAGGTGTTGTCGGGCTTCTCGGGCTCGTAGGGACGCTTGTAAGAGGTGGGGTAGAAGAGCACCTGCTTCTTGCTGTAGTCCATGCCGCGCTCGCCGAGAAGGCTCTCGAGGTCGTTATAAAAATAGGCTGCGTCTTCCTTGTCGGCGCAGACGATGAGGTGCTGGCCGCCTATCTGCCGGAAAGTTTCCTCCACGACGAAGGCCTTCGACGAGGCCGCCAAGTTGGAACAAAGCAAATGCCCTCCATCGCGCAAAGCCTTGACTATCGCGTCGATGTGGGCATCAGCTTTATAAGGTTGGTACTTTATGCTTGCCACGTTGCTTGAAATTGTGGCGCAAAGATACTGAAATCTTAGGATTCGATGAAACGAGGTGAGTTAATTATTCGAATGATAGTCTAAATCGTTCTATAGGGTCTGTTGTCTTGGCCTCGAAGATGTAACTTGGCGTTTCCAGAAGGTCAATATCCGCACCAGTTATGTTGTCGATGAGGTGGAGGTAATTCAACTCAATATTCTCGCTTTCGATGTTGATGGAATAATTACCATTTTTGGCAGCTTTGAAGTTGATAGGCATTTCACTCTCTCCATTGGCGTATGCCACAGCAAAATCTTGACCGTTTTTTGGAATGAAGAGTCTGCCACTCCGGTCACTCAAAGCGAACTTTGCGAGTTGGTCTTTCTCGTTGAAGCTGATTCTTGCCTGATCGATAATGGCATTGTCTCTTGTGTTGGCTTTAGTAACCGCAATGGTGATATTAGGCTCGCTTTTCGAGGCATTTTTGCTGAAGGTGACGCTTTCGCCCATGCCCTGTGCTTGTACCAAGATGGCTGAGCACGGAGGGATGGGGTTGCTGCCCAAGGTGAATTCGGATCCGTTCCCATCCAAGACATAGAAGCTTCTGTCAATGTATGTATTGCAGGGATAAGGATTGCCAATGAGGTTGAAACCTTTGAAATTGGCATTGTTGTCGAAGTCCAAAGTGGTGGCTGTAGTGTTGGAGACCATTGTTCCTGCAAGCGAAAGCGTCAGGTTGCCGCTGTTGGCATAGAGGTAACCGATTTTATTGTTGATGGTGAAGTTTTGGGATTTGTAGTTTCTCCATTCCAATTGTTCGCTTTGTTCGAAATTGTAGAGGTCGTAATCATTTGACAGTAACCCTGTGACGTTAGAAGCGGTAAGGT
>CAMYXV010000105.1 GCA_947303055.1 uncultured Bacteroidales bacterium | reverse complement strand
GCAACGGAATAGTTGTTCCAAACCGAGGCTTCTGTCACCTTGTCTTCGGCGGTTTGGGCCAAATTCAAGGCTTGGTCGAGATAGACAAAAGCGCTGTCATACGCATCGTTTACGATGTTCATCATGGCCACGGCGTTGAGGCACTTGGCTTTGCGCGAGAGGCTGTCGCCCCACAATTCTGCCGCAGCTTTGTAGTTCGAGATGGCTTCGGCTTCGTTGCCACTGTTGTTGAGCAAGTCACCTATATAATATTGCGCAAAGGCCGCGCTGACCGAGTCACCGACCATGCGACCGTATTTGTCAGCCTCTTTGTAGCAGTTCATGGCTGACTCATATTCCTTTTTGGCTTGACGCACGCAGCCGCTGTAGAGTGCAGCAGGCGCAGCGTTTTCGTAATCCTTTTGCTTCACGAAGAAGTCGTAAGCCTCAAAAATCTGGTCGTCGTTGCTGATGTCTTCGTAAGCCTTGTATTTGGTACGCACCTCATTCACGACGGCTTGCATCCGTTCCGTCTTGCTTTTGGTGTTGCAAGAGGGGAGGAGCAGAGCCACCCCAAAAAGGAGCAAATAGTGTTTTTTCAGTTTGAGAGATAGACCATTCATTTGGAGTCCGTTTTGCAATGCAAAAGTATAATTAAAAACCTACTTTTTTACATGCAAAGAGGCTATTACAAACTTTTGTGATGGTTTGTTATTGATAATCAAAGTGTTGAAAAAACGAATTACAAACTTTTTCTATCAAAAAAATGTGCTTTTGCCCCTTTCGGGATAAGAAAAAAGCATGTATTTTTGCGACTTGAAACAAAAACAATACTGAAATGACTAAGAAACTGTATCGTTCGATTGCCGACAAGAAACTTTGCGGCGTGTGCGGTGGACTGGGTGAATACTTCGAGGTGGACTCCACTTTGATTCGTTTGCTGTGGGTCATCTTCACCTTTATGGGTGGTGCTGGATTGCTAGCTTACATCGTCTGTGCCATTATTGTGCCACAGCAGAACCAGCTTCCGAATCCATAAACTGAAGCACAATTTCAAGGATCTCATCGCCGAAACGCTTTATGCTTTTCGTACCCATGCCAGGCACTTCTTTCAATGCCAACATGGTGACAGGTTGGAGTTGAGCGATGGCTTTGAGGGTTTTGTTGTGTGCAATGGTATAAGCTGGAACGTCAGCGTCTTTGGCTTTTTGTAGACGCCATGCCGACAATGCTGCATATAACGGGCTCTTGTCCATGACATCGTCCTTGATTTCCACCTTTTTCTTGGCGTTCTTTTCCTTTTCAATTGCCTTGACTGACTTTGTCTTTTGATATGCCTTGATGGTGAAGCCTCTTTTGCAAGCCTCCAAGCAGCTATCCTTGATGGTGATGTCTTCTTCGAGCAGTTTCAATGCCTCGGTGAGTTGTTCATTAACGGCCTTGTTGTCAGTCTTAAAGGGCAGGTCGAAAAGACCGTCGGCGATGGCTTTCAGGTGCTCGTCGAAGTAGGTTACCCCCTTTATTAATCTTTCTTGTAAGGCTGGGTTTTGTTCACATGAGGGGTTCTCTCCATGCAGTTTCCTGATTTGGCTTTCAAACTTTATACCGATTTGGCACAATTCCTCATGGATGCGATTGCGTCGTAATGAAAGGTCTTGAATCATCGAACTTTCAAACAAAGTATCGTTGTCATAAACCACTTTCATCAACTTGCCGAAGTCTTTATAGATGCCATCGAAATCGATGAGCTCAAGCATGGTTTCTAGCTCATAGTCATGACGCAACTGGTCGACTTTCTCTTGTGTGGGCTCCTTCTCAGGTAGATGTTCCACAAACTGGTCGACGGAATAGTCGTTGACCAAGGCATTGGAGGTGATACGAGTCTTCAAAACAAGGCCTTCCAACGAGGTGCAGCGGCTGAGAGCCACATAAACCTGTCCGTGGGCGAAGGCTTGGCCCGCGTCGACGATGACCTTGTCGAAGGTGAGACCTTGGCTCTTGTGAATGGTGACCGCCCAAGCCAAGCGCAAAGGAATCTGGGTGAAACTGCCGATTTCGGTCTCCTCAATGTCTTGGTTCTCAGCGTTGATGGAGTATTCCATGTTCTGCCATTTCAGCCTTGGCACGATAATGCGCTCACCCTCGCTTTCCACGGTGACAGTGCCTTCGTCTTCGTCATAACCCACTAACCGACCGATTTTGCCGTTGAAAAAAGCCTTCTCAGGGCTCGGGTCGTTTTTCACAAACATCACCTGTGCCCCGACTTTCAGCACAAGTTCTTCTTTGGTAGGGTAGGTGTTTTCTGGGAAAGTACCATGGACTTCCGCCTTGAAAGCCAGTGGTTTCTCCTTGATGGCAGCCAGTTTTGTCTCGTTGATTTGGTCGGCTTGGTAGTTGTGGGTGGTCAAGGTGATGTAGCCTTCTTCGTCTTTGGGTCTAAAGTCAGGTTTGAAGCGCGTGTTGAGCAGACGCACACATTCGGCATCCATGCGGTTGTTGCGCACCTTATTTAGTAAAGTGATGAAGTCTTCGTCGTGTTGTCGGTAGATGTGCTCCAGTTCCACGCAGACATAGGGCGCTTTTTTCAGCACTTGGCTACCGAAGAAGTAGGGTGTGTCATAATAGGGCGACAACAATTCCCATTCCTCAGGCTTCGCAACAGGTGCCAGTTGGTGCACGTCGCCAATCATCAGCAATTGCACACCGCCAAAAGGTTTCTGAGAGCGGCGTACACGGCGCAGCACGGCATCAATGGCGTCCAAGACATCGGCACGCACCATACTGATTTCGTCAATAATGAGCAAATCAAGGCTGCGCATCAGGTTGATTTTCTTTTTGTTGAGTTTTTGAAGCTGTGCGGCTAATGACTTGGCTTTCCCTCCCATGTCATTCCCTCGGGAATCTATGGGAGGGAAAGGAGTTCTTTTGAGAGCGTTTTCAGGAAGTTGCGGTCCAAAAGGCAGTTGGAAGAACGAATGAATCGTCTGTCCACCCGCATTAATGGCGGCTACGCCAGTAGGTGCCACCACGACCATTCGCTTGTAGGTCTTCAGCGGCAGGTTCTTCAGGAAGGTGGTCTTTCCCGTGCCCGCCTTTCCCGTGAGGAAGATATGCGAGTCGGTGTAGAGCACCAGTTCTTCGACGAAGTCAAGTTTTTGGTTTGTAAAGGTTTGCTGCGCCATGCTTTGGATTGCATTCATAGTGCTAAAGTAGTAATTATTTTTCATTTTTGTGGTGGGGTTTTAGTTTTTGTTGTATTTTTGCAGGCAGATATAAGTCAGGAATCAGGTATGACTTTCCGAAAGTCCGCGCGGTGGCCTATCGTTTCAGTACGACTTACCTCCTGCATTCTGCGGCAAACCATACGGGTGGAAATCGGGATGAGAGAACACCGGAAAACAGGACTCTTTAGATTTCCATCCGTTTTGTGTTAAGTCTGAATGACAGTAATGCAGTATTGTACTTTGTCTTTTGTTCGTCTTACAATGCCAACCATGAGTTTGACTTCGCCTACGCCAGGCAAATCATATCTCATCCACAATAATTTATTGAATTGCTTCTGGTTTTTATCATTTGGTTTGGCTTTTACTGTACGATACTTTTTGGCCATAGTTAATATGGAATCCAACTGTAGAACTGCTAATGTTGAAAGATAACTCTTCGCGGCTTGATGACTGGTTTCATCAATAGATACAAACTTTATATTGATGTAATCTTTTAGGTCAAGGTTATACCGTTTTTGTGAAGGATTCTTCTTTTTCCAATCTTGATAGAACTGCCAGATGATTTGTTTCCTGACCTTGAAATCTTCTTGGCTTTCTCCAGTGGGAATTTCGATGATTTTGTTTTCTTGTGTGTCCATAGTATTTCATTTAGTTTTTCTCGCTGCAAAGAAAAACCATCTGTCAAGATAAAGCCGTTGATTAAACGTTTGTTGTCGACAGTAGTCGTTTGTTGTCGTTTGCTGTCGGGTATTTTATTGTAATTTAGTGGTTTATCAAATTGTTTTTGGATTTGCATATTATTTCCTATTTTTGTGGCGATTTTTCAAAGCAACAAACAACAAAATCATCAACAATATGAAAAAAGTATTCACTGCAATCCTGGCTTTGGTCCTTGTTTTTTCCTTTGGGAAAGCCAACGCCTGCACTAACTTCTTGATTACCAAAGGTGCCTCAACCGACGGCTCCTGCATGATCTCCTACGCCGCCGACAGCCATGTGCTGTATGGCGAACTCTATCATTATCCTGCCAAAGACTGGCCCGCTGGTGCCATGCTCGATGTCTATGACTGGGATGGCGGTATGTACCGCGGCCAAATCCCGCAAGTGGCCCATACCTACAATGTGGTCGGTAACATGAACGAATACCAAGTGGCCATCGGCGAGACGACATACGGTGGTATCGAAAGCCTCTGGGAAGGCCCTGGCATCATCGATTACGGCAGCTTGATTTACATCACCCTGCAGCGTGCCAAGACAGCCCGCGAAGCCATCAAGTGCATGGGCGAGTTGGTTTACAACTACGGCTATGTCAGCGAGGGCGAGTCGTTCAGCATTAGTGACACCGAAGAATGCTGGATCCTTGAAATGATTGGCAAAGGCAAGGCCAACAAAGGTGCTGTGTGGGTAGCCCGCCGTATTCCCGATGGCTATGTGAGCGGTCACGCCAACCAAGCCCGTATCACCACTTTCCCCTTGGCCACGCGCAAGTGCAAGACCAGTATCACCTTCAAGAACATTGACAAACTTTTGAAAGACCCGAACATCGACTGCGTCTATGCCGACGATGTCATCAGTTTCGCCAAGGAAGCTAAGCTGTACAACGGTCCCGACGATAAGTTCTCGTTCTCCGATGTCTATAACCCTGTGACCTTCGATGGTGCCCGTTTCTGCGACCTGCGTGTGTGGGCCATGTTCAACAAGGTGACCGACAACATGAAGGATTATTGGGGTTACGCTACGGGTCGTGACATCAAGCGTGCGCAGCCTTATACGGCCAATATGTGCCAGACCCCCGATAACTTCCCGACCAATCGCATGCCATTGTGGGTGAAGCCCAATAAGAAAGTCAGTGTTCTCGACATGATGGACTTCATGCGCGACCACCTCGAAGGCACCGAACTCGACATGTCGCAAGACGTGGGTGCTGGTCCGTTCCATTGCCCCTATCGTTGGCGTCCCATGGACTGGCAAGTCGACGGCGTGACCTATGTGCATGAGCGCACCACCGCCACGCAACAGACTGGTTTCAGCTTTGTGGCTCAGAGCCGCGGTTATCTGGAATGGCCTATTGGAGGTATCATTTGGTTTGGCGTCGATGACACCGACAACTGCGTCTACTGCCCCATGTACACCTGCATGACCGAGATTCCCGAATGCTTCCGCGAGGGCAATGGCTCGATGAGTGAGTGGTCGGAGACCTCCGCCTTCTGGACCTTCAACCAAATGAGCAACTGGGCTTATACCAAATACGACTACATCCATCCCGAAATCCGCAAGCGCCAACGCGAGATGGAGACCAATTGGGTGGAAAAAGAAATCCCTGCTTTGGATGCTCGCGTGAATACCATCAAGGGCAGAGAGGCACAGGTGAAGGAACTGACCCAGTTCTCCTGCAACCAAGCCAATAAGATGACCCAATCGTGGAAGAAATTCTATCAAGAATTGTTCATGAAGTATATGGACGGCAACCTGAACACCGCCCAGCCCGACAAACCTGGACAGAAGTACACGCCCATCAAGAGTGAACACCCCAAATACAGCGACGAGTACTATCGCATCCTCATCGAGAAGACGGGCGATAAGTATAAAGCCTACTAATCTTTGAATTTTAAATTTTGAATCTTGAATTGCTATGACAAACCCAGAAGAAGAAAAATCGGAAAAGAAATCGCTCAATTTCATTGAAGCGAAAGTGGAAGAAGATCTCGCTAACGGCAAGAACGGTGGACGCGTGCAGACGCGTTTCCCTCCAGAGCCGAATGGTTATCTCCACATCGGCCACGCCAAGGCCATTTGCCTCGACTTCGGCATTGCCGCGCAACACGGCGGTGTGTGCAACTTGCGCTTCGATGACACCAACCCCACCAAGGAGAATATGGAGTATGTCGATGCCATCAAAGAGGACATCCAATGGCTTGGCTACCAGTGGGGTAACGAATACTACGCCTCCGATTACTTCCAGCAACTCTGGGATTTTGCCATAGAACTGATTAAACGCGGCAAGGCCTACATCGACGAGCAGAGCTCTGAAGAGATTGCTGCACAGAAGGGTACTCCCACGCAACCTGGTATTGAAAGCCCTTATCGCAACCGTCCCATAGAAGAATCGCTCGATTTGTTCAACAAGATGAACAACGGTGAGATTGGCGAGGGCAAGATGGTACTCCGTGCCAAGATTGACATGGCCAACCCGAACATGCACTTCCGCGACCCCATCATCTATCGCGTTGTCGACACACCTCACCACCGTACGGGCACCAAGTGGCACGCCTACCCGATGTATGACTTCGCCCACGGGCAAAGCGACTACTTCGAAGGCGTCACTCACTCACTCTGCACCTTGGAATTTGTGATGCACCGCCCGCTTTACGACTTGTTTGTCGACTGGCTCAAAGAGATTCGTGGCGAGGGCGACAACATGGACGACAATCGTCCACGCCAGACGGAGTTCAATAAGCTGAACCTCAACTATATCTTGCTGAGTAAACGTAACCTGCTCGTCCTCGTCAACGAGGGTTTGGTGAGCGGTTGGGACGACCCGCGTATGCCCACGATCTGTGGCTTCCGTCGTCGTGGCTACACACCGAGCGGCATCCACAAGTTCATCGACAAGA
>CAMYXV010000104.1 GCA_947303055.1 uncultured Bacteroidales bacterium | reverse complement strand
TGGTACATCAGGTCAAAGTGGCGGCGTTCCAGGATCAATGAGGTGGTGCCGACAAATAGGAGGACGACCACGACCAAGGCGGTTTGCCACCGCGACAAAGTACGGGTGCCAAACATGGAAAAGGCTACGATGATGACAAATGGATAGCTGAAAATCAGCGTGCTGTGTTGGATGATGGGTTCGCGCTTCAAGGAATAAATGAAAGCGATGGCAAAGATGATGACGAACCATGCCAATCCAGCCCAACGCAAAGGCTGACGTTGCTTGCTGCACTTGCCGAGAATGAGCGGCAAAAGGATGATGATACCCACAGCAAACATGAACAGCTGCGAGTAGTTCATCGTGTATTGGAGGAAGTCAGTGAGGAAGGTTGATTTGGGTGCTGCCAGCCAGCCACCAATGCTACCACTCACGAATAGCTGTTGGTAGAAGATGGGTAGGGTGGGAGCGAATAACAAAACTGCTGCTATTCCACTGAGCCAATAAGCTTTACGCCGTTCTTTGGGCAGGAAAAACAGACCCGTCAGGAAGATGAGTCCAGCCTGTGCAATGGAGAAATACTGTATTAGCGAGCAGGCCCATGCCGAAAGCGCGAAGCCGACATAATCCCTTGTCGTCGACTTTGCTCCGAAAACGACTTTATACCAAAAGAAGGCCATCAGCAGAACAAAGAATAATCCCGCCGAATAAGGCCGCGCCAACTGACTATAGAATACCGTGAACTGGCTGACGGCGAAGAAGGCGGCCGAAAATAGACCCACCTTGCGGTTGAACCACTGCCGCCCTATAATATAAATAAGGTATATGGAACCGATGCCCATCAGCACGAAGGGCAACTTGACCCAAAACTCGCTCCAGCCGAAGAGTTTCATCCAACCCCAAAGGAACAGCTGCACCCCGATGGGATGGCTGTCGGGCATGATGCCTTGTTGGATGAAGTCGTGGAAATTGTCGAAACGGGTGCGCAGCAGGGCACTGAACTCGTCGTGCATGAAAGGCACTTGGCCGAGTTTCCATAGCCGAAGCACAGCAGCCACAAACATAATGACGCCGAGAAGGATGTAATCCATCCTTTTGCTCGGCGCATTATGGATTTTGCGCAGATGGTTTTTGCGGGTTCTCATTTCGTCACCAGTGTGCCGATATTCTCACCACGCAACACCTTCATCAAATTGCCACGCGTATTCATGTCGAATACATACATTGGCATGTTGTTCTCCTTGCACATGGTGAAGGCGGTCATGTCCATCACCTTCAGATTGCGTTGGTAGGCCTCGTCATAAGTGATGTGCTCGAACTTGGTCGCTGTTGGGTCTTTCTCGGGGTCGGCGGTGTAGATGCCGTCCACGCGGGTGCCTTTCAGGATGATGTCGGCCTTGATCTCCACGGCGCGGAGGGCTGAGCCTGTGTCGGTGGTGAAGAAGGGGTTGCCGGTGCCGGCGCCCATCACCACGATGTGGCCTTCCTCAAGCAGACGGATGGCCTTGGCGCTGCTCATCGTGTCGGCGATGCGGTCGATGTAGAGACCGGAGAGCAGGGTGGCTTTCTGTCCCTTGCCCTGCAGGGTCGACTGCATGGCCATCGAGTTGATGACGGTGGCGAGCATGCCCATATAGTCGCCTTGGATGCGGTCCATGCCTTTCGAGGCACCTTGCAGGCCGCGGTAGATGTTGCCGCCGCCGATGACGATGCCGATTTGCACGCCGGCCTTTGCCGCTTCGATGATTTCGTCGGCATAGTCGTTTAATCTTTGTGGGTCGATGCCGTATTGCTGGCTGCCCATCAGGGCCTCTCCGCTGAGTTTCAGTAATACTCTGTTGTATTTCATTGTGTTTAAGATTTAAGATTCAAAGATTTAAAGATTTAATATTTGAGGATTCTTGTGGTGTTTCCTTGTGTCGATTTGATGAAATACACACCATGGGTCAGTGAGGAAACATCCATTATGTTGCTTCCAGCATGGATATGTCTTGTCATGATTTTTTGTCCTGCCAGATTGTACAGGGTAACCTCACCTTGAATGCTGCTTTCTATTGTCAGGGTTGAGTTGACATGAGTAGGATAAACGAGGAAATAGGTTTGCTCTTGTTCATCGATGCCCTCTGTCGTTTCCACAACAACGGGTCCCACTTGCACTGACTCACCTTCGGGGTAGACCGCCGAAATGGTGTAGCGATGGATGCCTGAAGGCAAATTATAGTCGCTGTATTGCAATTCTGTAACGGTGGCTATCAGTGCATCGTCGCGAAAGAGTTTATAGGCGGTAGGTGTGCCTTCGATGGGCAGACCCCAAGCCAGTTTGACATTGTCGTTGCCGAACACCTCAGCAGCGAAGTCAGTGGGCGGATAAAGGATGGTGGTTTCGGCATATTTCATGCAGGAGGCAAACCCCTGAAGACCATCATCGGAATAGGCCACATAAAGGACTCTATTGTCGGCAATAATGTATGGGTCGTCGATGGCACCTTCCGAGACGAGGCTTGGCCCGACATAACTCCATTCATCATCATATTGGAGCACGCTCAGGTAGTTCGATTGCCCATCGTTGATGAATGCCACCGTAAACTTGCCTTCGTTGAAACAGGCGTTGAGCTCCGATACGGCGCCTTCGGCAAGGTTGTCGCCAAGGCTCTCAAAGTCAGTGCCGTTGAAACGAGCCGCCCTGAGCTGATAGGAAGGATAGGCGCAATAGGCAAGGTAAGGCATGTCGTTGTCGTCAAGTGCAAGGCTTTGGTAAAAGTAAATGTTGTCGATGCCGCTGCCCAAAGCAACCCATTCTCCGTTAACGAATTTCCTGACTTTTAAGAGGTTGCTTGCCATATAATCGGCATAGGCGATATAAGGCGTGTTGTTATTGTCGAAGGCCAAATCCTGATGGCAAGCATATTCTGAGTCTGGTGCGTAGATACCAGTACCGCTCACAGGCACCCAACTGTCGTTCTCCAATTTGAAGATGACGCCCTTGTAGCCTTGCGAGACGTCACGAGCGACGAGGTAAGGCAAGTCGTTGTTGTCGAGAACGATATGCGTTTCCACACTGCTGAAAGCACTGCCAACGGTAGTCCATTGGCTGCCGTCCCATTTGAAGGCATGACCGGTGTCGTTTGAGTTGTTTTCAGAATATGCGACAAACACCTCTCCGTTGGAGGCAATGTCAAGGCCGCCCTGCGAAACGGAACAAGAGGTGTTGATGCTGCCCATCTGTTCCCAAGTGTCGGTGCCTACGGCGTTTTTGTATAACACGGGTGAGCTGCTTTGGTTTCCAAAAACATAGAGGTTGCCTTCGTTGTCCTTCTTTATGCCAAACACTTGGAAAGAGCTTCCAGAGAAGCCGCGTTGCCCGACATATTCCCAACTGCCGCTGAGGGGTTCATCGACTACGATGGTGAATTCCTGATAGGTGCTATGGACATCATCGGAGAGCATGAGGCTCACTTCGTAATTGCCTGGTTGGTCAGGTGTTCCATAGAGGCAGGCTGACTTTCCATCATATTGCTCCAAACTCAGCCAACTTGGGCCTTGGGCAAGACTGATGATGGTATTATGGCTGTCAGGGTCGTGAAAATAGACGTTGTAAAGATAGTTTAGGTTGGCGTAGGCTTCGGTCTTTGGAGTCGAGGTAAACAGAGGAGCTGCGGTATTGTCTCCATTGAGATAGAAACTCTTTACGGCATTTTCTACGGTGCCATCGGGGGCGATGAGCAGGCCGATGACGCGGACGTAGTTGAAGTCGTAGCTTTCATCCAAAGTGCAGGTGAACTCGTAGAGGGCAGATTGTGAAGCTTGCAACGACGATGGGAAAGAGCCAGGGACTCCATTATAATCGCAAAGCAGTTGACGCCCCACATGGTCGTAGGCGATGCGCTCGGCAGGGATGGGGTTGGGCAAATTCTCGTAGCCACCCATTGGGCCATGACCGCCTCCGCTGTAGGAGTTGGTTTGGTTGTAGGAAGGTGCTGGCCCCGTCACGCCGTCTTCAATGAGGATGGCTGCAAAACGGTAGTCGCCACTCATGTCTTCCAAGGCCATGGCTTCAACACCAGTTGTCAGTTGTCTGGTCTCCGGTTCATAATCGCAGTGGATAGCCATGTAGACTTTTGACGGTGTCTGGCTCTCTTGTTCCACTTTGGCAAACCAGGTTTGAGTTTCCTGCGCCATGAAACGCCGCCCGATGTTGGCCGAAGGTGCACCGATGAGTCCCGAAGCTTGATAGTATTCATCGTTGGCCATGGGGTCGCTGCAATGGATGGCGACAAAAATGACATTGTCGTAGGTGGCGCAAAGCGAGTCGCCATAATAGATGCCTCGTGGACACCATTGGCACCAAGTGCCAGTCAGTTCCTCAACGAGAACGTTCTTTTGTGCAAAGCCGATGCTTGTCGTGAGCATCAACATTAGGGTAAAGAATAGCTTCTTCATAAAGGAAATAGTTTGATTTGCTTGCAAAAATAATGAATAATGTGGAAATGGAGTTCCTTATTGAAAAAAACCTAAAATCCCATTTTCATGGACACTTATTTAATTAAAAAATGTCTATGAAATAAAAAATTTATATGTTAGTAGACACTTTTTTGAATTATTTATGTCTACGAATAAAAGAAATGTGTATTTTTGTGGCGTAAAATAGATTGTTATGCAGGAAATTATCGGAAGAAAAACAGAAAGGAAGGAACTTGAAAGACTTTATGAGTCGGGGAGACCAGAATTCCTGGCGGTTTATGGCCGTCGACGCGTGGGGAAGACATTCCTCATTCGCGAGCATTTTTCGGGTCGTTTCGCCTTTTACCACACAGCTATCTCGCCCGCTGATTTTCAAGGCAAGAAAAAGGATTTGAAAAGAGAACAATTGCGGGCATTTTGCTCCAGTATCCAGCAGTTTGGTGGCGATTGGGACACCATGCCTGCCGACTGGTTTGAGGCTTTTGCTTGCCTTCGAACTATGCTGGAACAACAAAGCAACACTGGACGCAAGGTGGTCTTCATTGACGAATTGCCTTGGATGGAATCGGGACGGTCAGGATTCGTGTCGGCGCTTGAGCATTTTTGGAATGGTTGGGGCGCAGGACAAGCGGACTTGATGCTCATTGTTTGCGGTTCGGCGGCTTCGTGGATGAACGACAAAATCATTAACAACACTGGAGGACTTTATGGCCGTCTCACCTATGAGATGCACCTCTCGCCGTTCAATTTGGCTGAATGTGAGCAGTTTTATGAGTCACGGGGCATCAGCATGGACCGTTACGACCAAGTGCAGAGTTACATGGTGTTTGGCGGCATCCCGTATTATCTCAATTACCTCCGGCCCGAAAACAGCCTCGCCGAAAACATCGACAATTTGTTTTTCGCAAAGAATGGTCGCCTGCAAAAGGAGTTCGAGCGCCTTTATGGCTCTTTGTATTCCGATTCGGAGAAATATATGGAAATCGTGCGACTATTGGCCACCAAACGAAGCGGTTTCACGCGAAAGGAAATCGCAGATCAGACTTCGATAGCTTATAACGGACGACTTTCCAAGATGCTGCAATCGTTGGAGAAAAGCGATTTTGTGGTCAGTTACACCTATTATGGCGGTAGCATGCGGAATGTCTATTACAAATTGGTGGACAGGATTTCGTTGTTCCATTTAGCTTTCCTTGACGGGAAGAAGCCAGTCTGTCAAGGCTTTTGGACGAAAAATATCCGCACGCCTGAATTGAATACATGGCGCGGCTTGGCTTTTGAGGAGGTGTGTCTGCTTCATGAAGCACAAATCAAGAGGGCCTTGGGCTTTGGTGCTGTGGATGCAGTTGCGGCCCCATGGCGTAGCAAGGCTGGCACGGCGCAAGTGGACTTGCTGTTCGACCGTAGTGACCGTGTAGTCAATCTCTGTGAGATGAAATTCGTGTCCGATGAGTTTTCTGTTGACAAGGATTATGATGCAGAACTTCGTCGGAAAGTGGAACGTTTTACGAAGGACACAAACTGCAAAAAGTCTGTCCATCTTTCTTTGGTAACCACTTATGGTCTTGTTCAAAACAAGTATTCTAGTTGTTTTCAGTCGGTTATGATGATGGATGACCTTTTTAGGGAGGGTTAATTTGTCCACGAAGGCTTTCAAAACCATTTTCGTAGACAATTTTTATATTCAAAATATGTCCATAAAAGTAATTTCATATATTTTCATGGACACTTTTTTATTCTTGTTTGGGTTTGTGAAATTAAAATTGAGCGGAATCATGATTCCGCTCAATTTTTATTCAAATGAAGACTTATTCTGCAGCCTCCAAGCGTCCGTGGCAATTCTTGTATTTCTTGCCACTTCCGCAAGGGCAGGGGTCGTTGCGGCCCACTTTCTTCTCCACGTGGATGGGCTGCGTGATCTGCTTTTGTTGCGTGTCGCTGTGCGACTGTGCCAGAAGGTCTTGACGCTGCTCGCGGATCTTGGAACGGTCGATGCCCTGGGCACGATGCTCACGCACGGTGTTGGCATCCTGCACTGGGATGTCGGCACGCATCAGGAAGGAGATAACGTCTTCGTTGATCTTCTCCAACATGGCCTTGAACAGGTTGAACGACTCCAGCTTGTAGATGACTAACGGGTCTTTCTGCTCGTAGGAGGCGTTTTGCACCGATTCCTTCAGGTCGTCAAGTTCGCGGAGGTGTTCCTTCCAAGCACTGTCGATGAGGCCAAGGGTGATGCTCTTCTCGATGCAGAGGTTCACCTCACGTGCACCGTTTTCAACAGCCTTCTTCAGGTTGACGATGACATTCATGCCATGCTTACCATCGGTGATAGGAATGGCAATGTTCTCGAATTGAGACTGGTTTTCATACACATTCTTGATGACAGGAA
>CAMYXV010000103.1 GCA_947303055.1 uncultured Bacteroidales bacterium | reverse complement strand
GAGTAGATAGGCTTTTTCGTTATTTGTACTTACGTGCTAACGTACTTACGAAGTGAGACTAATAGGACATAAATCCAATAGAGCAATGAAAACAACGACGAAATTAATGCTGATGCTACTGGTAGCTACAGACATGTTATTATGTGTGTCTGCCTGCTCACAAAATGTTCAAAACCAAATGGAAAGAGAATGTGAATCTGCCTTGAAACAATTCAAAACCGTTTGTGATGCTGACGGTGGAGCATTATGGGGGCAGCACCTATTTGGCCCGACGATGTTTGTTGACCCTAACACAAGGTCGGTTGTGGCAAACAAACAAAACAAGGCCAATTCCTTTGTTCAAAAGGGTGATCTGTTTTGTGGTCAACTTCCAGAAGAAATCAACCTTGCCAACACTTCATTGGATTATTGCGAAGAGCACTGGACTTGCGTGATGTGGGATAAGGGAAGAGACGCGATTTCAACTACGCACTTGCTTATCCACGAGAGTTGGCATCGCATTCAGAATGAAATAGGGATTCCGCCCATCACCTCGCAAAATCAACACCTTGATGTAATGGAAGGCGCATTACTTATGAAACTGGAGTTGATGATTTTGGAGGATTTGCTGATAGAAAAAGGTAGTATAGACCAGCATCTGCATGATGCTTTGATGGTAAGGAAATATCGTCAGACAAAGTTTCCTGATTGGAACGAAAAACACTTTGAATGTCATGAAGGGTTAGCAGAATACACAGCCTATAAGCTGCTGCCCATCGATGAAAAATATAAGAAAGGCGTTATAGCCGCTGCCATAAAGAAAGGTCTGGATGCTGACGGCTACTGCAATTCGTTTGCTTACTTGACAGGACCAGCATACGGTTTTGTCCTTGATGACATGATGCCGAATTGGAGAGACAGCATCCGCATAGGGATGACGATGCAGGATTTGTTGATGTCACGCATTAACCTGCCAGAGAGCGTTGATGAGGAGGATGTTATCAATTTGGCTGAAACCTATCAAGCCACGGAGTTCCTTCAGAGTGAAGGGAATCGGCTTGAAGCCCAAATACTAATAGATGCAGCAATAAAAGACCGTTTTACAACTTCAAAATGGCTGATGATTCCCAATAATGGAATCAATTTCACCTTTAACCCCAACGAGCATCTTGTAAAGTACGACAGCATCGGCACGATTTATCAGACGATGCGCCTTAGTGGAGATTTCGGCACCATAGAAACCGACAACGGCGTTATGATAACGTCTGATTGGTCTTGTTTCATCCTTCCCTATTCAGAAGGTGATCAAAACGTACAGATACGCCTGGAGGCTGGTTATGACATTGAGAAGGTTGATGATAAGGTATATCAGATTAAACCGAAATGAATTAGGTACACCAAAGCCATCGAGAGCCTTGGCCGCTCTATCGGCGACAAGGGGTGGTTTGAGGCTTTCTTTGGCTTTTTTCGGTATGCGTGTTATCGTGCTAACGACGGTGGGACTAATAGGACAGATAAGACTAATAGTAATATGAAGACAACAAGGATATTCGCCCTGATGGCGGTTTTTTGGCTGGATGCCGGGAAGGAAGAGACAAGGAATTGCCGCAAATGCCTGCTAGTGTTGACACCTCGGAATTCGATGAGGCTTATTATGAACGGATGCGGGTGTTTGAAGGGTTGTGCACGGATGTGGAGCTGGATAAGTGAAGGGGAATTGGATTTTTTTCGATATTTGTGCTATCGTACTATCGTGCTAACGAAGTGGGGCAATAAACTATTTCAGTTGGGCGTTGAAAGGAGTAGTAATTAAAGTGTAAAAAACCAAATAATAACCATAATGAGAGTTTGCAGATTTGTTTTATTCTTCTTGGCTGCTTTAATTATCGCTTCCTGCAGCCGAATCGATGAAGTCGACATCAACAGTTTCAACCAGCCGGATGGCGAGGTCTTGAACGGCACCGTCGCCGTGTTTGGCAATGTGACTACCGAGATGCGCCAGCACCGCGTCACCATTTCACCTGTGCATCAATGGGGCGACAACCAAGCTGTTTTGCCTGAAATCAACCGAGTCTTCGTGCTTTGCGGAAACGACACCATACCTTATATCAAAAAGGAAGCCGACCGCAACAAGATGGTTTTTGTTTCGGAGCAACCTTTCAAGGGTGAGACGGGCAAGACATACAAACTCGTCATCGAGACTCCTACGGGTGACATCACCGCCGAGGACTATCTGACGCCTTTGTGTGACACGGATTACCTCCCAATCATCAAGGACCACACAAAAGTGAGGAGTTATCAGATGCAATCGGGCAAGATGGCGCATGAATTCCAGTTTGACAAACACATCTACACCGTCGGGGAACAGCCTGTTATTTGCGGCCTGACCTTCCGTCAGCCGGAGGATTTCCCCATCGACAGCATCGAAAGCGTTTCGTTCGTCCATAACGACATGTCGCTCTCGGCACTGTTCACTGCCAGATTGTTTTGGTATTCCTATCATGTCACGGAAGATCATCTCGACCAAAACGAGACTTTCATCACTTGTTCGGTCTCGCCCGAATTCTACACCTTCCTGTTGGATGTCTTCAACGAAGACGACTGGAGCCTGGGCCTGTTCGCCACCATCTCGGGCAACGTGCGAGGCAATGTCAAGAACGGCTACGGCTACTTCTTCGCCTCCGATGTGCGACGCCATCCTTTTACTTACCACGAAATCTACAATGCCATCACCCCCGAAAACGAATAAGCCATGAAACGCATCCTCATCACCATATTATTCTTTGCCTCTTTTATCGGCCTTCAAGCACAAACCTATACCCTCAGCGGCCACATCACCGATGCCGCCACGGGCGAAACGCTTATCGGTGCCACGTTATATGAGGCCTCCTCACAAACTGGGACCTCGGCCAATGGCTACGGCTTCTATTCGCTGCGTTTGCCCGCTGGAAAACACAAGTTGCAATGCGCCTATTTGGGCTATAACACCAAAGAAATTGAAATCCAACTCAATGCCGACCAAACCTTGGAAATCAAGTTGGAGGAAAACTTCGTGGGATTGGGCGAAGTCACCGTTGAAGCAGCATCGGTGGAGCGTCCGCAGAAGCAGAACGAGTTCCACGCCGAGATGCTGACCATCAACTCGATACGCAAACTGCCGAGTGTGTTCGGCGAGGCCGACATCCTCAAGGCGGTGCAGATGCAGTCGGGCGTGAAGACCATCGGCGACGCCTCGTCGGGACTGCTCGTGCGCGGCGGCACCAACGACCAGAACCTCATCCTCATCGACGAGGCTCCCATCTACAACCCCTCGCACCTCTTCGGCATGATCTCCATCTTCAATCCCGAGGCGGTGAACCAGGTGACGCTCTACAAGAGCAACATGCCCGCGCAATACGGCGGTCGTGTCTCTGCCGTCCTCGACTGCAAGATGAAGGAAGGCAACATGAACCACCACGATTTCTCGGTGGCGTTGAGTCCTTTTGCCGCCACTTTGACCGCCAACGGTCCGATTGTCAAGGAGAAAGCTTCTTATCTGATTTCAGCGCGTAGAAGTTTCATCGACTTTTTCGTAAAGCCTAATGAGGATATGCCACTTGTGCCGAGATTCTATGACCTGAACGCGAAAATCAACACCAAAATCGGGCAGAACGACCGCATTTATCTCTCGTTCTATCGAGGCCACGATGTCATTGAGTCCATGGGCGGCATCGACCAATCGCAAGGCATGTACAACACCTGGGGCAACGCTTCCGGCACCTTGCGCTGGACGCACAACTTCGGCAGCCGCTGGTTCCTCAACACGGCCTTCATCGTCAGCGATTACAGCAACGACCTCGACTACAAATTCAAAAGACGCAAGTTCAACTGGCGCACAGGCATTTCCGACCTCAACCTGAAAGCCGCATTGAGTTATTACATCGCCCCTGATTGTGAACTCCGCATTGGCGCAGGTGCCATCCGCCATGCCTTCACTCCTGGAGAGTCCGACAGCATCGGGATGAGTCTGCCGCATTATCAGGCGATGGAGTATTCCGTCTATGCGCTGAACGACTGGAAACCCTTGTCGTGGTTGGGCTTCAACTACGGCTTGCACCTGTCGGCCTTCCAGCCCTTGAACAGCGACGAGAAACTGATGGTCTATCCCGAGCCTCGCGTGAGCATGAACGTCATGTTGAGCGAAAGCACCTCGCTGAAGGCCGGCTACGCGCGGAATGTGCAATATATCCAAGTGCTGCAAAACACCGCTTTGGACTACCAATCGCTTGAAACATGGTTCCCGGCGGTCAACGGGTTGAAACCCGTCATCGCCGATGTGGTTTCGGGTGGCTGCTTCCTCGATTTCGGTGGGCAGTATTCCGCTTCGGCTGAACTCTATTACAAGAAAGGCCAAAACCAAATCGACTTCATCGACCATGCGCAACTCATCAGTAACCCGAATGTCATCAACCAAGTGAGGAGCGGCAATTCCAAAGCCTACGGCCTGGAACTGAACCTTTCGAAAAATGCCGGAAAGTTCACGGGAGCCATGAGTTACACCTATTCGCGTGTCATCTATACCATCGACGGCATCAACGACGGCAATCCCTATTCGGCTTTGTCAGACATCCCGCATGACTTCCGCATCAATGGCTGCTATCAGTTCACACCGCGTTGGAGTGCAAGTGCGGCATGGCAGTATTCGAGCGGGCATCCCGTCACCTTGCCCGTGGGCTTCTACGAGTACATGGGGCAGACCGTCCCGGTTTACACCGAGCGCAACGCGAGCCGCACGCCTGCCTATCATCGCCTCGACCTTTCGTGCGCCTATCATTCGCCAAAGTACAGGAATGGCTTCAACTGGAGCGCGAGTGTCGGAGTATTTAACGCTTACAACCGCCTGAATCCGTTGGGGTATCAATTTGAAACCGATATTGAATCAGGCGAGATGCGGGCATACGCTTACTCGATGTTTGGGATTTTGCCGAATGTTTCGTTGCGGGCGGGGTGGTAAAGAAATGATTCCTACTTCACTAAAAACAACCCCGGCGTGATGTCCAGCCAATGCAGCACCGTCTCGCCCCAGACGAGGATGAGCACCCATGAGATGGTCATCATGGTGATGCCGAACTTGAAGGCGTCGGTCATGCTATATTGGTTGGTGTTGTAAAGCAATGCGGCCGGCTTGCTGTTAAAGGGCAGCACATAGCAGTGCTCGATAAGCATGGCCACGGGCAAGCTGAGGCTCATAACAGGGAAGCTAAAACGCGCCTCCACACCCAAGGCGATGGGCACGAAGACCATGGTGCGAATGGTCTTGCTTTGGAAGACCAGACCCGAATACATCATCAAGAAGGTGAGGATGACATACAGCACCCAGAAGGGGGTGTTGGCGGTGATGCCGAGGCTGTCGAAAGCGGCATTGACCATGGTGTTGGGCAAGTCGGTGGCGTTGAGACCAGAGCCCAGGGTATAAGCACCGGCCGAGAAGAGCATCAGGTGCCAAGGGATGTCGACGTCGTTCCATTTCACCACGCCGATGCCCGGCAACAGGGCTAAGACTGCACCCAACAAGGCGACGATGGTCTCGTCGATGTTGTGGAAGGTGCCCTTGGTGACCCAAAGGACGAGCACCAACACGAAGATGGCCACGGCCTTGTATTCTTCGGCCTTCATCTTGCCCATGGCCTTCAGCTCTTCTTTCAAGCGTTCCAAGCCACCTTCAATTTGAGGCACCTGCTCCTCTTTTTTCATTGGGAAGAAGACATAGGTGCCCAGCAACAAGCCTATCACGAGAATCAAGGCACTCATCGGGCCGCAAGAGACGAGCCAGTCAGCATAGCCGAAGTCACAGCTGCCGACGAAGCCGGCGATGAGCGAAATGGCGAGCAGGTGGGCACCGCTACCCGTGTAGAACGCATTGGCACCGATATTCACCTGGAAGAGGTTCTGGATGACGAGGTTGCGGCCGAAGTTGTTGCGGTTGCCGTTGGAGGCACCATAGATGGCACACACCGTCATGAAGATGGGCAACATGATGGTGGCTTTCACCGTGGTGGCCGAGATAAAGGCCGACAACACCAAATTAATGATCAAGAAACTCCAAAGCACACCTTTGGCGCTCTTGCCGAACTTGATGACGAAGGCCAAAGCCAAGCGTTTGGCGAATTGCGTCTTGACCAGCATACTTGCCAACACGAAGGAAAGGATGTTCAGCCACATCACGGGGTGACCGAGTTGAGCCAAGGCATCCTTTTGCGTGGTGACGTTACAGAGCACGATGCCGAGGATGATAAACAAGGAAGTCAGGTAGTTGGGAATGGCTTCCGTCATCCAGAGGATGAGACCCGCGACGAAGATGGCGAGCATGGCGTAGTTGGTGCGGAGGAACTCCTCGAAGCCGATGTCGTTGCAACGCTTCAAGGCCTTCTCGGTCAGCATCTCGGTGTTCAGGTTGTCGATGAAGCCGATGTGGCAGCACCAATAAATCACGACGAAGGCGATGATGGCCAAGGGGCCGCCGAGGCGTGCCATCCAAATCTCAAAGTTGGATTTCTGCATCTTGGGCAGTTTTTCCACTTTGTAGTTGTTCATGTCCAAGGGATCAAATGTGCTCATGGGGGTTTTGTTTGAGTCGAGACTGAGCCTTGACCGTCATTGCGGGCTTGACCCGCAATCTCCTGAAGCGAAAAGTGTCGTCTTCGCGCTTAGGAGATGGCGGATGCGTCTCCGCCATGACGGTAAAGGCTTAAGGGTTGCGCAACCCAGTCTCTTTTAGGTTATTACCAGTTCTTATAAGGATTCTTCATCAACATGGAGTTGAAGTACTTGGGATCGCCGGTGACCTCTTCGCCGAGCCATGCGGGCTTGTCGAAGGGTTCGTTCTCGT
>CAMYXV010000102.1 GCA_947303055.1 uncultured Bacteroidales bacterium | reverse complement strand
TGAGTGGTTGGGACGACCCGCGTATGCCCACGATCTGTGGCTTCCGTCGCCGTGGCTACACACCGAGCGGCATCCACAAGTTCATCGACAAGATTGGCTATACCACCTACGATGCCTTGAACGATTTCGCCTTGATGGAGAGCGCCATCCGCGAGGACCTCAACGCCACCGCCACCCGTGTGGCTGCTGTGGTCAATCCTGTGAAGCTCGTCATCACCAACTATCCTGAGGGACAGATTGAGGAAATGGAAGCCATCAACAACCCTGAGGATGAGACTGCAGGCAGCCATATGATTGCCTTCAGCCGCGAGTTGTGGATTGAAAAGGAAGACTTCATGGAAGACGCTCCGAAGAAATATTTCCGTATGACCCCAGGCAACGAGGTGCGCCTCAAAAACGCTTACATCGTGAAATGCACAGGCTGCAAGAAGGATGAAAATGGAGAAGTCGTTGAAGTCTATGCCGAATACGATCCAGACACGAAGAGCGGCCTGCCGGGTGCCAACCGTAAGGTGAAAGGCACCATCCACTGGGTATGCTGCGAGCGTTGCCTCGAAGCCGAAGTACGTATGTATGACCGTCTTTGGAAGGTGGAAAACCCGCGCGACGAACTCGCCCGACTGCAAGGCGAAGGCAAGACTTCACTCGAAGCCATGAAGGAAATGATGAACCCCAATTCACTTGAGGTGCGTCCCGTGTGCTATGTTGAGGAATTCTTGGCCAATGCCAAGCCGCTCGACCACTTCCAGTTCCAGCGCATCGGTTACTTCACTGTCGACAAGGACAGCACGCCAGGTCATCTGGTCTTCAACCGCACCGTGGCGCTGAAGGACACATGGGCTAAGACAATGTAATTTGTAATCATCTTGAATGCATTGTTCTGTGGAGACGGAGTGCACACCGTCTCCACTTTTTTATGCGATGGGGTCGCGCAACTTGTCGTTATGGATATGCCGCTCTCGGTCGCGTGAGGTCTTCTTCTCCATGTTTTTGTTGAAGGCCTCGGTCAGGTCGACACCCGTTTGGTTGGCGAGGCAGAGCAGCACCCATAGGATGTCCGCCATTTCATCGGCCATGTTGCGGTTCTTGTCCGATTCCTTGAAGGATTGGTCGCCATAAGTGCGGGCAATGATACGGGCCAGCTCACCGACTTCCTCGGTCAGCAGAGCCATATTGGTCAATTCGCTGAAATAACGCACACCGTAGGTCTTGATCCATTCATCAACGGCGGTTTGGGCTTCCTTTATCGTCATAATGATTCGTTTTAATGGGGTAAAAGTAGGTGATTTTTCGTTTCGGCCATCAAATTCAGGCAATAATCTTATCTTTGCACGGTTTTAAGAAAGATGAAACGCATCAAATGGCTCATAGTATCCTTGTTTTTCTTGCTGTCGCAAATGCTTGTGGCTCAGGAGCAGGACACCGTGCAGCGCAAGAAGACCCGCATCAACATTTTGCATTATGACGTAGCCACTTACTCAAAGAGCATGGGCGATGTGCAACGGCTGATTGGCCACGTGAAGATGCGCCACGACTCGGCCTATTTCTTCTGCGACAGTGCCTATTACTACCAGAAGAACAACAGCTTTGATGCCTATCGGAACGTCCATATCATCGTCAACGACAGCGTGGAAATCTTCAGCGACCTGTTGAATTATGACGGCGACACCCGCTTCGCTGAGTTTCACGACAACGTGCACTTGCGCGACGACTCCACCAACCTTTACACCGAATACCTCACTTATGACCGCAACCTGCATCTGGCATGCTATCCCGATAGCGCAACCACAATACGCGGCGACAAGACCCTGAAAAGTCATTACGGCTATTACCGCGACCGACTCAAGGAGTTCTCGTTTTTTGAGAATGTGGAGGTCTACAGCCCGAAATACCAAATGTATACTGATACCTTGTTTTATAACACCGGCATCGAAAAAATGTGGTTTCAAGGGCCGACCACTATCATTAATGAAGAGAATGTGTTGGAAGGAAAACATGGCTATTATCTTGTAAATGAAGACCATGTGCATCTTGATAGACGGCCATTTATGCATAACGAAACCCAATTGATGTGGTCGGACTCTATCTTTTATGACCGCAATCGGGGCTTGGCGCAGGCCTATAGTCAGGTCGATATGATTGACACCTCCTACAAGGTGGTCATGCGTGGCGATTATGTGGAGATGTGGGAAAACAGAGGTCTTAGTTTCGCCACGGATAGTGCTTGCGCTATCAGTTATGATGGTGGCGATTCCCTTTACATCCATGGCGACACGCTGTTTATGTATTTTGACAAGCAGAAAGAGGAAGCCAAGAAACTCATTGCCCGCCGCCATGTGCGTTTCTTCAAGTCAGACCTGCAAGGCAAATGTGATACGCTCACCTATTTGATGGAGGATTCCATTATCCACATGCGTGTGTCACCGATTCTTTGGGCTGAGGACACACAGATGACAGGTACCGACATTGACATCAAAATCAAAGAAAGCACGGTGGAGTGGGTGCTGCAAAAAGGCAATGCTTTCATCATCTCGCAGGACACGATTGAGGGCTTCAACCAGATCCGAGGCAAGGATATCACCTCGCTTTTCAAGGATGGTGATATTCATCATGTCAACGTGGACGGCGACAATGCCGAGACTATCTATTGGATTCGTGATGACGATGGCGGACTTATCGGTATCGATGTGTCAAAATCGGAAACCATGGTCATAGAGATGGAGAACCAAAACGTTTCCATCATCAAATCGTTTAAGAGTATTGATGAGACCATGTATCCCGAGGAAGACTTGAGTGAAAACAGCCGTTATCTTTCGGGCTTCAAGTGGCACGACGAGGCGCGACCTAAAGACAAAGACGATATCTTCCGACGCATCGAAGCAGAAATGCCACAGGTTGAAGTCACGCCAAAAGAGACACCAACTGAGTCATCAACGGAGGTTTCTGAAGAAACTGAAGTCCAAGAAGAGCAGCCGAAACAGCATAGAAAGAAAAGAGAATAGAAGCTGTTTCTCAATCCATGAGGTGAGCTGAAGAGTATACTTTATGCATTGCATTTGATAGTAATAACTCAATCTGCCATTAATGAGTAAATCGTTTGTCAACATACACACTCACACGGCAAGAACCGACGACAACTTAACACAAATCGTCAATCTGGACTTGAAACAACCTTGTCCCGAGCAAGGCTATTACAGCTATGGCATTCATCCTTGGGAAGCGGATAAGGATGATTTTCAAATGGATATATCACTCAAAAAGTTAGAAGAAAGACTGAAATCGCCCACTGTCCTTGCCCTCGGTGAGGCAGGTTTGGACAAGATGCACAAGGCGAGTTTTGAGCAACAAATTGTACTTTTTGAGCGACAGATCGAGCTTTCGGAAGCCTTGCAAAAGCCTATGATCTTGCATGACGTGAGGAGCCATAACGAAATCATTGCCTTGCGCAAAAAACACAAGGTACATCAACCTTGGATTCTGCATGGCTTCAGCGGAACGGAACAGGATGTAAAGCAACTTATCGGACAAGGGATTTATCTTTCGGTGGGTAAAAGCCTGTTACATCCTAAACGAAAGATTTATAAATCGTTCAAATTCATTGATTTGGAGTATCTCTTCCTTGAAACGGATATGGCTGACATTGGCATTGAAGCGGTCTATGTAGCAGCTGCAAGACTGCTGGGAATAGACATTAATGCGTTGAGAGCGCAAATCTTTACTAATTTTGCAACCCTATGGAACATTGGCAAGACAGAACCCGTCTATTAATCGGTGATGAAGGCATCGATACCTTGCGCTCCAAGCATGTGCTTGTGGTTGGTTTGGGAGGTGTGGGCGCGTATGCTGCCGAGCAGCTTGCTCGTGCGGGCATCGGTCGCATGACTCTCGTCGATGGCGATGTGGTGAATATCACCAACCGCAACCGACAGCTTTTGGCTTTGGAGAGTACCGTTGGTCGGCCAAAAGCCGAGGTGATGGCAGAGCGCTTACGCGACATTAACCCGGAGATTGAGTTGACCGTCCTCAACCAATACCTGAAAGACCAAGCCATCATCGACCTGATGGCGCAGCCCTTTGATTATATGGTGGATGCTATCGATACAGTGGCGCCCAAGGTGTTTTTGCTCTATTACGCCAAGCAAAACAATCAGCGCATCGTGAGCAGCATGGGTGCGGGCGGCAAGTTCCACCCCGAACGAGTGGAGATCTGTGATATTTCCAAATCCAACCATTGCCGACTAGCGTTCTATATCCGCAAGCGACTGCACCGCTTAGGTGTCTTCGATGGCATCACGGCGGTCTATTCCCCCGAGCCTGTCGATGCCTCCGCCGTCGTTACAGAGGGCGTTAATGAACAGAACAAAGTCTCCAACGTGGGCACAATATCCTATATGCCCGCTACCTTCGGCCTTTTTTGCGCCTCGGTGGTGATTAATGATTTCCTTGGAAAATGATAAAAATCCTCTTCATCTGTCACGGCAACATTTGCCGTAGCCCTATGGCCGAGTTTGTGATGAAACGCCTCGTTGAAGAAGCAGGTCTCAGCGATAAATATGAGATTGCCTCAGCAGCCACTTCGACCGAGGAAATCGGTAATCCTGTTTATCCACCAGCGCGGCGTAAGTTAGCTGAACACGGCATCGGCTGTGAGGGCAAGACCGCCCGCCAAATGACACGGCAAGATTATACCTATTATAATTATATCATCGCCATGGACCGCAACAACCTCCGCAACCTGAAGCGGATGTTCGGCGAGGATACCGAATACAAAATAAGCCTCTTAATGGACTATACGCATCGTCCTGGCGATGTCGCCGACCCTTGGTACACAGGCGATTTTGAGGCTACTTGGGTGGATGTAATGGAAGGATGCAAAGGGTTGTTGGCCTATTTGAAAGGACGATGATAGTGCATCTTTTTTTGATGGTATCATTTCTTTTGTATTTTTGCAGCAACAACCAATAAAACATTCAATTATGGCAACAAACAACACAAAAAACGTACAACAATTACTGGGGAACGGCGGGTGCCTCAAAAAGATCCTCCTTATTGTAGTCGTCGCATTCGTAGCCTACTACTTGATGAAATCCTGTGGTGGAGGGGGCGTGATTGATATCGGGAGAAATGGGACTTCATACGAAAACAACACCACTTCCTCTTCGGACAACAACACGATTACGATGCCCGATATGACGCCAACCAATACCGACTCCGATGTCAACACCAATACCACTTCCAACTCTGGGGATTATTCTTGGATTGTCGGAACATGGGACTGCGAAATGGGCGCCTATGGCAAGATGGTGATGAACTTTGAAGGCGACGGAACCTCAGGAAGATGCTCTGAGCTCAAACCCGATGGAACCTATAGATACGGGTCTTATCATGTCGACGGCAACGTGCTATCCTATAAGCTGACGGGCGAAAGTTTCTCCACAACGATCGACATTGAGCCTGGACACAAACTGTCGGCTGGTGACGGGATTTACTATCGCAAAAGAAACTGAGTTTAAGGAATTCCGTCTTACTTAAACGGCGCCATCACCCGCTCAAAAATGCCATTCATGTAAGCCAGGGCCATGCCGTAGTTGCTAATCGGGATGCCTGCGTTTACAAAAAGGTTGGTGCGGTTGAGGAGCTGTTTGCGTGTGCTCATGCAACCACCGCATTGGATGGCCATGGCATACTTTTCAGGATTGGTGATAGGGGAGAGGCCTGCCACATACTCGAAATGGATGTCTTTTCCTGTGAACTTCAATATCATGCGAGGCAACTTCACCCGGCCGATGTCCTCACAAGTGCTGTGGTGGGTGCATGATTCTAATAACAAAACCGTGTCGCCGTCTTTCAACTGTGAGAGATGCGGTGTGCCTTTCACGTAGTTGTCGAAGTCGCCGCGCAGACGCGCCATGACGATGCTGAAGCTGGTCAAGGGGATGTCGGCAGGGACGATTTGGCTCACATAGCCAAACACCTGGCTGTCGGTGACAATCAAGGTGGGCTTGGGCATGGTGTCGAGATATTGCTGCAAGTGGGTCTCCTTCAGCACCACACAGATACATTCGTTGTCCAACACGTCGCGAATGGCCATCACTTGCGGCAAAATCAATCGGCCTTCGGGGGCCTCGGAATCAACGGGGCAGACCAAAACCACCACCTCGTTAGGCTGGATGATGCCACCCAACAGCGACACTTTCTGATAGGCACTCTCAGGGATGTCTTTTTTCAGCATTTCCACCAAAGGCGCGATGTCATCGTTTCTTGAAACGCTGAAATCCAACACCGTAGCGCCCGTTTGCTGCTCCATCACCGCTTTCACAACGGCCAAAAGCGGCTCTTCGTCGGCCTTGTTGTGAACGATGAAAAACGGCACCGCCAATTCTTTCATTCGGGCAATCAGCTGCTTCTCAGGCTCGGCGAAGTTGTTTCCCGTGACGACGAGGATGGCACAATCAATTTCCTCCAGCACCTTCATCGTCTTTTCCACACGCTGTTGTCCCAACTCGCCCACATCATCAATGCCAGCCGTGTCAATGAGCACACAAGGCCCGATGCCGAAAATCTCCATGCTTTTCTTGACGGGGTCAGTGGTGGTGCCTGCCGTGTCGCTCACGATAGCGATATTTTGTCCCGTAAGTAGGTTGATGAGACTGCTTTTTCCGCAGTTTCTGCGTCCGAAAATGCCGATATGAGGCTTCAAATCCTTTGCCATTTTCCGTTGTTTTTCATTTTTGACGCAAAAATAAGAAAAAGTTATAGAAAAATGGAAAAAACTTAATCAATTGATAATAAACAATATATCCGACAGCAAACGACAACAAACGACTACTGTCGACAACAAACGTTTAATCAACGGCTTAGTCTTGACAAGTGTTGTTACTTTGCATCGTCAAACCGATGGTTC
>CAMYXV010000101.1 GCA_947303055.1 uncultured Bacteroidales bacterium | reverse complement strand
CATTGAGCGTGAAGGCTTCATGGAAGACCAACGTACCGATGACGATGGCCGTCAACGGCTCAAGAATGCCGAGGATGGAGGTCTTGGTGGCACCCACCGCCTTGCTCGAAGCCGCCAAGGTGATGGTAGCGATAGCCGTAGGCAAAATCGCCAAGCCCAGCACATTCAGCCAGCTGACCGCATCGGGAACAGCATTGAGATGCACACCGAAACCCGACAAGGCGAACAGCATCACCGAGCCAATCAAGAAGCAATAAAAAGTCAAAGTGAGGTTGGGAATGGCCTTGACTTGTTGGCTCAGGTTGACAATGACAATGAATAAAGTATAACACAGTCCTGAAGCTACCACCAAGGCGATGCCGTGCCAATCGATGAAGCCGCCGCCACCTTTGAGCGAGAGCAAGATAGCACCTGCTACACCTGCAAAGATGGAAATCCAAGTCTTCCATGTCGGGAACTGACCGAAAATCATCATGATCAGTGCGACCATGATGGGATACACGTAAAGTATGCTCGTGGCGATGCCCGAAGGGATGTATTTGTAGGCCTCAAACAAAGTGATGCTGCAACCTGTGAACAAAACACCCAAGATGGCCATTAGGCCGAACTGCTTCCAAGTAATGCGGATTTGGCGTTTCGCAACGAGCATATAGGCTAACATCAACAAAGTGGCCACGCCATAGCGATAAAACAGCAACGAGTTGACATCCAATCCTTTGTTAATAACAGGCACACCAAAGAGCGGGTTCATGCCGTAGGTGACGCCCGAGATGATGCCAGCCAAATAGCCCCAACGTATGTTATTGCGCTTTTCCATTTCAGCCTGCAAAAATAGTTTTTTTTCAGCCTTCGCATTGCCAGTCCGATAAAAAGCTGTACTTTTGCAGCCGAAACCTCGGGTAGGTTTTAGTTAATTCATTAAAAATCAACTTAAAACATTAAATTATGCCTGCAAAAATTAGATTGCAAAGACATGGCAAGAAGGGTCAGCCCTTCTATCACATCGTAGTTGCCGACTCTCGCGCACCACGTGATGGTAAATTCATTGAGAAATTAGGCACCTACAACCCGCTCACCAACCCCGCTCAGATCAACATCAAGTTTGACAGAGCCCTGTATTGGTACAGCGTTGGCGCTCAGCCCACCGACACTGCCCGCTCGCTGCTCAGCAAGACCGGCGTCATGATGAAGTACCACCTCCTGCGTGGTGTCCAGAAAGGCGCTATGACCGAAGAGCAAGCCGAGATCAAGTTCCAGAACTGGATGAAGGAGAAGGAAGCCAAGGCCGCCAACCTCGTCAAGGCTAACGAAGAGAAGGCCCGTGGCGAGAAGAAGACCCGTCTGGAAGCCGAGAAGCAAGTCAACGAGGCCCGCGCCGCCGAGCTCGCCAAGAAGAGACTCGCTGAAATGGAAGCCAAGAAGGCTGCTGAAGCCGAAGCCGCTGCTGAGGCTGCCGCCGAGGAAGCTCCCGCTGAGGAAGCCCCGGCCGCCGAAGCTGAAGCTCCTGCCGAAGCCTAAATCGGAATATTTCAGAAGACATGAAAAAGCCGCTCAGTTTGGGCGGTTTTTTCTATTTTTGCAATTCAAAACAACTAAAGTCGGCATTTCGACAGGCTCAATGACCTTCGCAAATACAGTTAAGGTCCCTGAGCTTGTCGAAGGGCCGTATTTTCAAGACAAATACAATGAACAGAACTCCGTCTTTTTCCGAAAAATCGAAACTATACGAACTGATAGCCGACAATCCCAAGCTCCTGCCCTTGCTATCACGCTTCGGCATACAGCTGGGCTTCGGCGACCGAAGCGTGGATGAGGTATGCCGCCAGAACCACGTGAGTACGCGCCTCTTCATGCAGGTATGCGTCCTACATTTCGACCACAATACACCCACCCGCATGGAAGCCCCTAACGATGCCGACCTCGACAGCCTACTCGCTTACCTCAGTGCCTCACACCGCGCCTATCTTGACGAGCACTTCCCTCATATCGAGATGCACCTCAACCGCATCATCGAGGCAGCCGGACCCAAATACGGCAACATGCTCGACCATTTCTACAACGAGTACAAATGCGAGATGGTGAAGCACTTCAAGTACGAAGAAGAAGTGGTGTTCCCTTACATCGCAGCACTTCGTCAAGGCAAGAGTACCGCCTACAGCATCGACCAGTTCCGCCACAACCACAGTAATATCGAGGACGCCCTTGAGGACATGACCAACATCCTCATCAAATACCTGCCGGGCGACATCCTGCCCTCTGAGCGCATCTGCATCGCCACCGATATCATGGAGCTCTCTGCCGACCTCACCGCCCACTCGCGCATCGAAGAGCACATCCTCATCCCCTTCGTCGAATCCTTAGAAAACGTCAAGTCATGAGTATCCGCATCATCATCTGCGAGGCGTCGGAAATCATCACCACTGGCCTCTACGACATCCTTCAAGGCATGGCAGGATGCGATGTGGTGGCACGACTCGACAATCCCGAACAACTCGAGGAGAAAATCCTCACCTGCGATGCCAATCTGCTCATCATCAACCCGATGCTATTAGGTCATGCAGAACGCAATCTACCCATGCAACTCGTAAAAGAGCACCAGCAACTTAGCATAGTCGCCTTGGTCACCACCTGCCTCGATCCTTCCATGCTGAAGCCATACGACGCCATTTTGGAAATCAACGACTCGAAGCTGCAAGTCATCAACAAGGTCAACAAAATTGTGAAAAGCAACGACAAACCGGAAAAAGCCGACGACGTGGAGCTCTCAAAACGCGAAATCGACGTGTTGGTGGCCGTGGCCAAAGGCATGATGAACAAAGAAATCGCCGACCAGATGAACATTTCCATCCACACCGTCATCTCACACCGCAAAAACATTACGCGCAAGACCGGCATCAAGAGCGTGTCGGGCCTCACGGTGTATGCTTTGTTGAATAATCTGATTGACGAAACAGAAGTTTACAAATAATGTCGGCCCTTCGACAGGCTCAGGGACCTTTGCTTACAAACTTCGGAAAAACAAATACGCGTCGTTTTTGATGAAATCGCGCAATTCGCGGTAGGCTTCTATGGTTTTCTGGCATGGCCGTTCGGGACATTCGTAAACCACGTCAAAGGCTGATGGATCGAAATCCGAGACCTTTTTCGGTTGGTAATCCAACAAGTCAATTAGGCATTCCTTCATCACCGTAACCACCATTGGGTCAACGGATTCCAATGGATTCATCCCTGCTGAGACCACTTCAAGCGAAAGAGAATAGTCGCGCAGAAAAGCAGCCGCCATCGGGCCACAGCAAGCATCGGTTTCGGTAACGACCAGTATCTTCATACCTTAATTAATAACCTTACAAAGGTACGAGAAAACGGCAAAAGTGAAGTTTTTTTGGTCAGAAAATTCGTCAATTCAAGGCGATTTACTATTTTTGCACCCTAAAATAAAAAATCTAAAAATCTACATAATGGGAAGAGCATTTGAATACCGCAAAGCGGCCAAGATGAAAAGATGGGGACACATGTCAAGAGTGTTCCCGAAACTCGGAAAACTAATTACCATCGCTGCCAAGGAAGGCGGTCCTGACCCCGACATGAACCCCAAACTCCGCCAGGCCATCCAGAACGCCAAGGCTGAGAACATGCCCAAGGACAACATCGATGCCGCCATCAAGCGTGCCACCGATAAGGACGCCGCCAACCTCGTGGAAATCACCTACGAAGGCAAAGGCCCCTTCGGCATCCAGTGCATGGTGGAATGCGCCACCGACAACACCACGCGTACCGTGGCCAACGTGAAGTCGTACTTCAACAAGTGCGGCGGCTCGTTCCTGCCCATCGGCTCGCTGGAGTTCATGTTCACCCGTAAGGCTGTCTTCGAGATTGAGATGCCCGCCGGCATGGACAAGGACGAACTGGAGCTTGAACTCATCGACTACGGTCTGGACGAAATCGTGACCGAGACCGACGAAGAGGAAGGCACCACCACGACCACCGTCTACACCGCCTGGACCGACTACGGCACCATGCACGACGCCCTCGAAGAGCGCAAGATCAACATCGTGAAGGCCAACCTGCAGCGTTTCCCCAACCAGACCGTCAACTTCACCGACGAGCAGATGGTGGAAATCGAGAAGTTCCTCGACAAACTCGACGAGGACGAGGACATCCAAGCCGTCTACACGAATATGGAATAATTTTCCAAAGACCGAAGAAGCAGCACCTTTTTTTGAGGTGCTGTTTCTTTTTTTGTACTTGGTATTGGAAAAAAACATATTTTTGCAGCAAACTATAAATCCTTTGAGAAATGAGTTGGAACGAAACTTTGGGCAATAAGCTATCATCTTATGCCGATGCCGAATTTAACTACATTGAGACAAAAGACGTGAACGACGCGTCAAGGATTGACCTCGGTTGTTCAGGCATCTATATGGAAGCCACCGTCATCTATTTTGAAATCAAAAACCTCGCCTACATTCTTAAGGAAAACGGCAGACGCAAGACGGCACAGATCTACACCATGTACAAGGAAGTGCTTGCTGCTATTGCGGAAAGCACAGGTGCTTTTGTCAACTGTTTCTCACCCTTTGCGTTCCTCGTGGTTTATCCGGGACAAGATGCAACACCTGACGCCGTAAGAGGAGCCCTAAAAATCGCTCATGCCATCAGTGAAGATTTCAAGGATCAGTTCTCAAGCATGAACGGATTGGAGTTCGCCATGGGTCTCGACCACGGCCACATCATGGGCACCAAGGACCTCTCCGACAACGGTTCTGAACATATTACTTGGTTCGGCAGCTGCATATACAAGGCCATGCGTATCTGCAAAGAATGCGCCCGCCCGTTTTATGTCGGCGTTTCAGGCGCCATCTACCACAGCCTCGGCGAAGACCTGCGCATCGCACAGCGCCGCATCTTGGGCATCAAGAAGAATGTGGAAATGTGGACCAAAGTCACCTATCAATACGAGAACGTCAAGAAGCATCTCTACCAGACCAACCATAAAATTTCGCCCGACGAAGCGTAATATTTTAGCCTAAATTTGCGTTTGTCTCCAAAAATCGCATAACTTTGCGTTTGGAATCAACGAGTTGTGTCTATATGAGATTGCAGTTTAGGCAAATCATCCGTATCTTATTGATTTTCATATCAACATCTGCCTCTTTTCAGCTTCTTGGACAAGAGCGCTATGCTTTTTATACCCCTCCCATCGATTCCATTTGCCAAAACACGCTCGAACTCATCCGCATCAAGCAGTCGCTCATCCTGCAACAATATGCAGTCGACCGCGACGTGGAACAGATCAAACACACCATCAACGTGATGAACCTCCATCTTGAGGAAGCCTTGAATGATAAGGAAATCATCGAGAGCGAATTGGTTACCATCAACCGCCTCATCGACTCAATCACACCCAAACGCCCAGATGGTCCCCGACCCAAGGAAAACATCATCGACATCCTTAACGAAAGGTTCTCGTTTCATGGAAACTACGGGTTGAACATCAACCAGTTGGCACTTTCCAACTGGGCAGCGGGTGGCGAAAACGCATGGACGGGAAAGGCTTTTGCCAACATCTCGCTCATCTACCATAAAAAGAAATTGGAGCAAAAGCTCATCGGAGCTTTCGCCTTTGGCATCTCACGCTTCGGTGACAAACGCATTGAAAAGCAGGACGACAAAATCGACCTCACCTATTCGCTTTCGCTCGACAGCAAGACCCAATGGAACATTTCGGCCGTAGCCACTTTCAATACCCAGTTTGCCAATGGATACAAATACCCCAACGACTCCACCATCATCTCCACTTTCTTCGCTCCCGCTTACCTCACTGTATCGGCTGGTTACTCCTACAAGACCAAGGACGAGCGTTTCCAGATCTTCATGAGCCCTATGGCCGGCAAAGTCACCTTCGTGATGAATCAGGAACTCGCCGACAAGGGCAGCTTCGGTGTCAAGAAAGGCTACTACGACCAAGATAGTGTGTGGATTCCAGGCGAAAACATCGCGCCCGCCATCGGCGTCAACGTCATCATCAACTACAAGCAACCCATCAGCAAAAGCATCAACTATACCACGATGCTCAACACCTTCTACAATTACCTTGAACGCCGCGATGACGATAGGCTGCGCCTCGACGTGAATTGGGAGAACACCATCCACTTCACCATTACCAAATTCTTGTCGACCATACTCTTCGTCCATCTGAAATACGACCACAACACCACCTTCCCCGTCTACGAGGAAATCGAAGGCGTACAGACCGTGGTGGGCAACGCGCCCAAGATTCAACTCAAAGAATCTATAGGCATCGCATTTATACATAAGTTTTAAAAACATTGAAAATGAACATATTAGTCACAGGCTGCAAAGGCCAATTGGGAACAGAACTACAGAAAATCGCAGCAAGCGATACGCTTCATCATTGGGTTTTCACAGATGTGGACACGCTTGACATTTGCGACAAGACGGCAGTGGAAGCCTGTTTCGAGGCCAACAAAATAGAGGCATGCATCAATTGTGCAGCCTATACTGCCGTTGACAAGGCCGAAGACGAGCCGGAGCTGGCTACGCTCATCAACAGCTTTGCGCCCAAAGTGCTGGCTGACGCTTGCCTGCATCACAACGCCCTGCTCATCCACATCTCCACCGACTATGTTTTCGGCGGTGATGCTACCGAACCTTATAAGGTGGATGACCCCGTCAACCCGCAATCGGAGTACGGCAGCACCAAGGCCGAAGGCGAACGTCTCATCCGTGAGAGCGGCTGCAACTACATGATCGTGCGCACGGCATGGCTCTATTCCTCGGTGGGCAAGAACTTTGTGAAGACCATGCTCATGCTGGGCGACACAAAGGACGAAATCAACGTGGTGGCCGACCAAAAAGGCTGTCCCACTTGGGCGCATGACCTCGCCTTTGCGCTGGTGGCTTTGCTCAACAAGAACGGCAAGAATGAAGT
>CAMYXV010000100.1 GCA_947303055.1 uncultured Bacteroidales bacterium | reverse complement strand
AGGAGGTGGATTTGGTCAAGATGCAGATGCTCGCGCAAGGCGATGAGTTCATTGATCCAGGTCTCTTGCGTCCATAGCTCGGGGTGGCCGTCGAGGTAGGAGTTGCCGCAGCCGATTTGGTCGTAGGAAATCACCTGTCGACCCGTGTCGGCAATACGGTCCAACACCTCGAAATAGTTGTGTGTGCTTCCCGGTCCGCCGTGCAGGAGCACCAACGCAGGTTTGTCTGAAGGTTCACCGACGATGCGGTAATAGGTCTGATAGCCCAGATAGGGCATGTAGCCTTCTTGGATAGGGAATTGCTTCATAGTTGTGATGTTTGATTTGTTGAGGCAAAAATAGGGAAAAAGTGGTTTAGGCTGAAAAATAATCGTTCGCCTTGCTTGCATATTCAAAAAAAGTAGTATTTTTGCAAAGTCTCGTTATAACGATAGTTTATGGAAAAAATTTCATTATATCACGGCTCGACCAAGGTCATTGAAAAGCCTGTTTTAGGCCTAGGAAATCCGAAAAATGATTATGGATTAGGATTTTATTGCACTGAAAACCTGGAACTTGCAAAAGAATGGGCCAGTACGGAACGCAGCGACGGCTTTGCCAACAGCTATGAAATCGGCTTTGAGGGATTAAACATCCTTTATTTGAACAAAGCACCCTATCATATACTAAACTGGCTATCAATTTTGCTGCAAAACAGGACTTTTGTAATTTCACAAGGACTGCCATCCGAAGCAAAAGCCTATCTGCTTGACAACTTCCTACCCGAATACGAGCATTATGACCTTATTATTGGCTATCGTGCAGACGATTCTTACTTTTCTTTCGCCAATGCATTTCTGAACAACACCATTTCGTTGGAGCAGTTGCGCAAAGCGATGTTTTTGGGGAAGTTAGGCGAACAAGTGGTGCTGAAAAGCAAGGAGGCATTTTCTCGACTTGTATTCAAAGAGAGCATTCCTGTCGATAGCAGCCTATACTATCCCAAACGACAAGCTCGTGACCGTCAGGCCAGAGAGGATTTCCAGAATGAAAAAGCGGTGGTTTCACCTGCCGATGCCATCTATATGATTGATATTCTCAGACAAAAATGGACCAATGAAGACCCGCGCCTACAATAGTTTGTACCTTGAAGATGCCATGAACAACCTCGGCACCATGCTCGACTGCGCTGTCCATGCCGCACAGTGCGACTTGTTGGTCTTTTACGAGATGTTCCTCTCCAGCGGTGTTGCCTCACAGATGGAAGCGGGAAATCCTCGTTACCTTTCGGGCATGTCTGGGATGGAATTAATGCAGCTGGTTTTGGAGAAGTCTTCGGACAAAACCCTACCCATCATGAATTATGCGCCCTTTGACCGCACACCCGAGTATTGGGCTGGTTGGGTTTTAGCCTATTACCAATGGTATAGTATTTACTCTTTTTCTTTCATCCAAAGAAACGGATTGAGCATCAGTACCGTTCTTTCTCTTTATCCCACTTTGCACGAAGCCGACCTTTCCAAATTCGTACAAACTGCAGACACGCTTATCCAACAGCATTTGGACACCCGAAAGAGCAGACTGAAAACCATCCGAAAGCAATCCCGTTTCACCCAAAAGGAGTTGGCTGAACTTTCTGGTGTCACCCTTCGCATGATACAGGCTTACGAGCAAGGCGACCAAGATATTATGAAAGCTGAAGCGCAGACGGTTTTTGCCTTGGCGAGGGTGCTGGGGTGTGCGCCGGAGGTGATTTGTGGGTGAAGGATAAGTGTAGGTTTATTTCATTGTCCAATGCCGCTTCGTCAGCGGGCCAATTTTGTAGGAATAGCGAAGCTCGAACTGACGACTCAAATGGTCATAATTGTAGGTCTCGCTGCTAGGAAGTCCTATAGTTGTCTTATAATAACCATCTTGCAGAACGCCGAAACTTAGACTGGAATGCTTGTATGTGACACCTATTCCCAAATAGGCATACAATCCTTGATGACTCATTTCAATACAATCAGGGTATTGGTAGTATGGATTGTTTTCAACGGCGGCAAGTTTGTTCAAGGCAAATGCATAACCCATACGATATTCAACGAAGGGTGAGAGCAGTTTGTTTTCCAAAAAATGCACTTTTAGATCCCCATAAACTGGCATAGAAAACAGGTGGCCTTTCACAAACCTGCCGTCGTAATATTCGTTGCAGTGTATGCCTCTAAAATCAGCTCCGACACCGATACTGAAATATTTTGGGAATTTGTATTCCAAAGCCGCTCCTACCGAATAACACCACGGCTTGACCCCTCCAGCTACATTCACCTGGATCTGGAATCCATCGAACTCATTCATAAAACTCCCATTATTAACCTGTTTTATGCGGCGTCTCCCCTCTTTTATGAAGCGTTTCCCCTCTTCAGAAAAATGTGAAAAGTTGTAATCATATCGGATGAAGAAATATTTTCCCCATCTGAGTGAATTGTCATAATAGTGTTCAACCTTATCCTTGATTTGAGAGCACACCACACCGGCACTCAGATTGGAGTGCTTCATGGAACAGCCTAAACCGAGGCTCAGATAAGGACCAGACATAATGCTTTCAATAACGCCGTGAGCCGAATAATGCTGTGTTGATACATTGAGTGGAATTGAATACCCCAATCGAGCCTCCATAAACGGCGAATAATTCTTTTTGCCCCAAACGTTCAGCTTTAAGTCGACAAATACTGGAATGGCACGCAAGCTGTCTTGGTATATGGAATGGATTATGGAAGCATTGAACCAATCCGCACCCAAACCCATGCTGAAGTACTCTGTGAAATGATAATCTAGCATTAAACCTAAAGCAAAATGGGGATAAACAGGTGGGAAAGGAAGATTGGCATAACCATTGGGATCTATCTCGCCACCTACCCGAATCGTGAATTTGTTTTTAGGCCGATAGGGGTTTTCTCTCTTGATGATGGGTGCTAAGCTATCCGCCTCTTTCTTGGTAACTGTATGGTTTATTTCGTTAGAAACAGGTTCAATGTTTTGGTTTTCAAAAGGTTCGGCAGATGGGTTTTCAACGGTTCCCGCAGCAATAGCAAGATCTTCATTTTCAATTATTTCCGATGGGTAAGTTGGCTCTATCGAGAGTGGCTCTTCAAATGATGGCTGATATTTTTTTATTTTCACTGGTTCTGCAAAAATAGAAGGCTTTACGGGATTGGAATAGAGGTCAACCATATCTTGTGTTTCAACAACAGTCTCCCCGTCTGTCACGATTTCATCTTCTGGAAGCAAAACCATAGGTTCTTCGGCCACCTGTGATATTTCCCAATTAGATTCTTCTACTGTCTGCATCATTGATTTTGATTTGTTCTTGTCGGAATTCAAGCTCAGAGCCACCGCAACCGATAGCATCACGACCACAACAATGGCCCCAAGCCAATAGTGCCGTCTTTTCATGGCCGTTGAACGATCGATCATGGCACTCAATTGCTGCTGTCGCCGCAGGTTGCGACCATGCTCGGTCAGAACTTCGAGCATTTCCTTCATTTCCTGGTCTATGTAGTTATCCTCTATCATAACAGTTGTTGTTTTTGCCTGTCCAACGCCTCGCGGAGGGTCTTGTAGGCACGTGACAGGATGGTGTAAAGATTGGTGCTACTAATCTGAAGAGCCTTCTCTATTTCTGAGTTGGGCATCTCTTGCTCATATTTCATCAAGATGATTTCGCGGTGTCGATCAGGAAGTTGGTCTATCAATGCCCGAACCTGCCTATAGCGTTCCTCAAAGTTGTTGTCGGGTAAAGTGTCGGCCAGCATGAGGGCTTCCTCGTCAATGGGAACAGAAGGTTGCCGCTCACGTAATATGTCAATGCAGCGTCGTTTTAGGACGGTGACGCAATAGCCTTCCAAATTGCTGACACGGTTCATCCGGCGGCGATTGTCCCAAATTTTGAGGAGCGTGTCTTGCACTGCATCGGTGGCCTGATCGGCATCGTTGAGGATGCTTTCGGCCACTTTCTGCAAGCTGGGTTGCAATTGAATGATGCGTTTCTTGAAGGTTTCGTAGTCCATTTCAGAGCCATCTTACACTTACATGACGCTAAAGTCGGAAAAATCTTGCAGGATTTTGGAGGTTTTTTGAAACAAAAAAAAACGCGCAGCGCATTTGCGACAGTATTATCACACCTACCGTTGAGGTTACACGTCCTAAAGTCGATATTAATGTAAAGATTTACCTCTCATTGTTTTGGCATCGCATTCGCCTTTAATACCAACTCGGGAAGCAATACAGCGGTCTCTTCAACATCATCTTTTCCTTTCCATGCCACGATGAAATTTACTTTTGCGGATTGCACAATATATCCCTTTTCAGCCCAACCCGAATGGAATTAGAATGGTCACTAATTCCAGGCATTTTCAATTTTAAAACAAACTACTCCTCTTTATTGTTCCTCCTCACCACAATCGAAGCTGCTTTTTGTATTGGTTTGCAATATTTTACAAACAATTCTTGATTCTCTTCTCGGAACAACTTACTATCGAATTGCATAATAGTTTTAGGAGGCGAGTAACTAACGGTGAACCTTGTGGAGTTGACTTTTTCTTCACCGTGAAGCTCCATTTGTTGAAGCAAGTCTTTTCTCAATGCCACAATCCTATCGTCAATATCTTTTTTAAGGTCAAGAAGGCTAGCCAATTCTTGTTCGTATTTATCAAACCAATGATTTGATTCTTCATTCAAATATAGTTTTTTCAAACGAGAACGGATTGCGCCTTCATTTCGTTTGAAACGTGTCATCAATTCATCAATTGAGGCACCATGTTTGAGCATCTCTTTCAAAAGGTCATCTTCTTCTTGGCTCCATTTGGCATAAGCATTGGGGTGCAATTGCTTCTGTTGATCCATATAGGAGATTTTCTCGTCTGGCATATCTGACTTTGAATCACCAAAGTTGCTATTATCAAGCAAAACCACAGCCGCTATCAATTTGTAGTGGAAACCTTCAAATTCTAATCCAAGCGAAAGCGTCAGATACAAATCCGGCAATTGCGAATACCGGTCAGGATCTTTCTTAAACTCTTCCAAAAACACTGGGTCAGTGATGGGAAAGTCATAACTGGAGCCAAAATAATTAAACTTCATCCGATATTTTGACTTTTCCCTATTCTCGTCAACGTAGGCCTGAGGATTTTCCGGATGAATGAACATCAAAGAATAGTCAAGTCTTCCCACCATCTCAGCTCGGATTGCCTTACCTTGAAAATAGAAAATATTCTGGTGCTTTTTGTCAAGACACAACTTCAGCAAATCTTCATTTAGAATAAAATGCCCCTGTTGCCATTCCATTTGGGAATACTGAGTGTCTTCAACATGCGGTTTAGTGGCGATGGGAATTGCATCTTTCAATTTGATGACAGAAAAGAGTTTGATGTCCTGTGCTATTTCATTGGGTATCGCGCCATCGGATTCATTTGAAATTGGACGAATCCAACAAGGTCTGCCATCAGGGTGACGTACAATGGTAGGCTTGCCTTCGGCATTAAAGGTAATTTCAATCCCCGCAATGCATCGTCCCCCATGTTTGTATGAATTGGCCAAACAAATGAAATACTTATCCATAATCATCAGCTTAGATGAACAATCGTGACGTTTTCTTTGCTATGCGCTTGCAGATACTCTGCCAACAACCTACGATGGCATTGTTCGGGCGTATCCTCACTACATAGAAAACATGAGCTATCAAAAGACTTTACGCCATATTTGAACAAGACATCCCTATCCTTCAAAAGGTTTGTATAAACCTTCACATATTCTTCCCAAGTCACTTCCTGTTTATGCCATTGGTCAAGCAATTCTTTGGATGGGGCAAAGTCCGTAATATGCTTGTATGGAATACGGCAAATCTCTTTGACGAAAAACTCCAAATCTTTTCCTTTGGCAAACCCAGCCAACTGGCTATTATTGCTAATTCGAACATCAACCAATTGCTTCACATGGTTGTCGCGTAATAGAGTAAAAAAATATTCGGCACTTTTTTTCGTAAAGCCAATGGTATAAAGAGTAATCATAATCAATAACTATCTTCCACTTGCAATTCAGGCTTATAGCCTATCTCTTTGTTTTTCAATCGATAGGCATCTCTCCGTTGTTCTTGTTCCGTATAAGACCCAAATAGATAATCCACTTCCGAAAGGTGGTATTTCCGTGAATGCAGATATGCGGCAATCATTTCTTTTTCCAAATCAGTTTGGGAAGCCAACGAAGCGTCTTTCAGAATATGCTGAATATCTAATCCTTGATCATAGAAATAACGGGACACAAGTGAGAAACGGTGACATTCCAACGGATTGGCCTCAGAACACATAAACGCAATATGGTAACCTCTTTCCAGGCCTTTCATTACACGTTCAACACCTCTCTGGAACAATGGGGTTTCAACAGTTCGTTCAAAATCAACTTGTCCGTTTTCGTCCAAACAGTCAGTTCGCCTCGCGCCAAACTCATCGCCAAAATGCAGGTACAACACACCTCGGCCTTTTAAATAATATTTCATAGACTCTTGGTTGAATTGCGGAGAATACTTACTCGCTGGAACACTCCTAACATCAATTATGCAATTAATCCCATGAACATTCAGCAGTTCAAAGAACTCGTCTAATGATTGATTGGAATGCCCTATGCTATACAATTTATTCATTCAAAACACATGATTGCCTGACTGCAAAAATACATATTTTTTCAAAATAATAGCGAATTTTACACTAGTTATCGTATGGTTTTTCATATTCAACCCACCGATGGCATTCGCGCGATAACACAATCTTCGTCTATGACGTACGTTGATCTTAAATAATTAACAAAAAAGGCGTAACCCTTTCGGATTACACCTTTTTTCGATAGTGTGTTAAGCAGTATCTTACTTGACTTCTTCAAAGTCAGCATCAGTGACAGTGTCATCACCGCCAGGATTCTGCGGGCCTTGGTTCGGGTTGCCACCCATGTTGTTCGGGTCGAAGCCGCCTTGCGGGCC
>CAMYXV010000099.1 GCA_947303055.1 uncultured Bacteroidales bacterium | reverse complement strand
ATCTCGAAGCCGTCTTCCACTTCGACCATCACCATACGGGAATCTATGATTTTCGTGACTTTTCCACCACCCACGGTGCTGAGAAAGTTCACTTTGTCGCCAATTTTGAATTCTGCCATTGTTTTTCGATTTTGAGGTGCAAAAATACACATTTTGGTAGGATTTTTGTATCTTCGCCGCTGAATTTCATAAGATGATGAAACCAAGACTACTTGTCATATTGTTTAGCTTGTTGGCAGTGGCCTGCACAAAGCATGAAGAAAAAGCTGGAATTGACATCAACATCGGTTATGAGGTCAACGGTAAATCTTTGGTTACAGATACTTTATGCTATGTCAATGAAGCGGAAAACACTTTCCTTATTACAGAGGTACAATGGTTCATCTCCAACATTGAGTTGAAAAACGAGGCGGGCGACTGGGTCACGCTCCATCAACGCAGTCTTTCCGACACGTTGGACATCAGTCGTGTTTTTTATATGGACACCAACATCCCAGAATCGCAAACATTGCATACCCAGCCACTGCCCATTGGCCACTACACTGCGCTCCGTTTCACCTTCGGCCTTGACGAAACCGACAACCAAACAGGTTTATTCACCGACCCGCCCGAGTCGGAAATGTTCTGGCCCGATATGCTGGGCGGTGGCTACCATTATATGAAGTTGAACGGGAAATTTTTGAATGCTGAAGGCCGACTTGCGCCCTTAGCCGTTCACCTCGGCATCGGGCAAAACGAAGATTGTACCGAATTCTACCATAACCACTTCATTGTGGAACTGCCCATTGACTTCAATGTCGTGACGAACTCTGAAAACCAACTTGAGCTAACCATGGTCATCGACAACTGGTTCCGAAATCCCAACACAATTGACTTCAACGAACTTGGAAGCCATATCATGCAGAACCAAACCGCACAGCGACTGCTCCAAAACAATGGAAAAGATGTGTTCAAAATAGGGAAGCCTATTGACAATGAAAACAAAACCATCATGGAAAAAGATAATAAACTGGCAGAAAAGTTCAAAAACGTGATGCAAAAAGCCGCACCCAAGCCACATTTCTGGAGTTGGGAAAACGTGAAGGAAAGATTTCAGAATCCCACTGCCGCTTCGCGTCATTGCGAGGAACGAAGCAATCCAAATTTAAAAATCTAAGGTTACAATGGAGTTGATTAAGACTATAGCATGGATTTGCGTTTTGTTCTTTGCTTTTACTTCATGCAAGCCGGAACACTATCAATATAAGACGACACCATACGAATTGCAGCAGCCTTCCTATTTCCCATCAAAAAACAATATCCCCGCCGACAACCCTATGACCGAAGAGGGCGTGGCATTGGGACGAAAGCTCTTTTATGACCCGCGCCTTTCGGGTCGCGACGGCACAGATGGCATCCGAAGTTGCTCCTCATGCCACCATAAGGCAAACAATTTCGATTTTGGAGGTTCTGCGGGGCTTCATCACGCTGTCATGCCTTTGGTCAACTTGGCATGGAACCGCACGGGTTTGGGCTGGAATGGAGGCGTAGCCACTTTAGAAGATATGGTTTTGGCGGCTGCAACCAGTCCAGCGGAAATCAATGCCGACACCAATCAGGTAGTCAAATACTTACAGAAGACCGACGATTATCCCGACTTGTTTTACAAGGCTTTTGGCAGTCGCAACATCACCTTTGTCAACATAGAACATGCCATCGCGCAGTTTGTGCGGAGTTTGGTTTCTGCCGACAGTAAATTCGATCGCTATTTGCTTGGTGAAGAAGAGCTTACAGAAGATGAGTTGGCTGGTTATGAACTGTTTTGCACCGAAGACGGTGCCGACTGTTTCCACTGCCATGGCGGCGGGGGATTGGCCTTGATGACCACCAACCTGTTCTACAACAACGGCTTGGACGATGAGTTCAACGACCCGGAAGACCGCTCTGCCGTCACAGGCAGCCATTGGGATCGAGGTGCCTACAAAGCCCCTACCCTACGCAACATCGCTGTCTCGAGTCCCTATATGCATGACGGACGCTTCACCACATTGGACGAGGTCATCGACTTCTACAGCGAGGGCGTGAAGGACTCCGAAAACATCAACCCGCTGATGCACCATGTGATGGACGGCGGTGTGCAGCTCACCGACTTGGAAAAAGCGCAGTTGAAGGCGTTTTTGAACACTTTAACGGATGATAAGTTTTTGAATAATTCTGAGCATTCCAAACCATGAGTTATCCTTGGGGCGACAACAGACGTTTCAACAGTTACAGCAACTACTTCTCAAAGCAGTTTGGCGGACGCGTTCAGAAAATCAGCATCGATGCGGGATTCAGTTGTCCTAACCGCGACGGAAAAATCAGCACGGGCGGTTGCACTTTTTGCAGCAACGAAGCTTTCAACCCTTCGTATTGTCGTCCCGAGAAGAGCATTAAGCAACAGATTGAGGAAGGTATTGAGTTTCACCAAAAGCGTTATCGTAGGGCGAATAAGTATCTGGCTTATTTCCAACCGTTTTCGAATACTTACAAGCCTTTGGAGGAGTTGAAAAGCATCTACGAACAGGCCTTGGAAGGCATAGATACACTCGCCTCACCGTGCATGTCATACCGACCGACGGAAGGAGGGAGAGTATCTATGCACGACGAGTCTCGGTATGACATGCCTTCCAAACCACAGATTGTGGGCATTGTCATTGGCACAAGGCCAGATTTGGTTGATGAAGCCCTATTGCAGTACCTCAACGAAATCCAGAAAACGCATTATGTCATGTTGGAATATGGTGTGGAAAGCGTTTATGACGAAACCCTAAAGCGCGTCAACCGGGGCCATGACTTCGCCACGGCGGAGAAGGCCATCCACATGACCGCCGATCACGGCATACCTTGTGGAGCACATTTCATCTTCGGCCTGCCTGGAGAGACCAAGACCATGATGCTCGACGCCGCTGACATCATTTCACAACTGCCCTTGACCACGGTCAAGTTCCACCAACTGCAAATCTTCAAGGGCACCAAAATGGCCGAAGAGTATCTTGAGCATCCTAAGCATTTCCATCTCTTCGACTTGGAGGAATACATTGATTTCGTCATTGACTTTGCCGAACGTCTGAATCCTGACATCGTCATTGAACGCTTCGCTGGAGAAGTGCCGCCGAGATTTCTCGTTTCTGAGCCTTGGATGAATTTGCGATATGACGAGGTGCTGAGTCGCATCGAGAAACGGATGGAGGAAAGAAACATTTGGCAGGGAAAAGAATTCACCCCGCATTTGGTTAGCTGACAAAAAAGTTGTATTTTTGAGGCATTCAAAACCTCATTATCATGACAAAACATGCTATCTTTTCGAAAATGGTAAGAACCATTGCGGTCTTCGCTTTGGCTTTGATATTCAGCGCCTTCATGAGTGGCGACGATAATAATGCACAGCGTTTCAAGGATGCAGCCTTGAACCTCGACAAAACCAGTCACACCTTGGTCGACGAGTTCGACTATTGGCCGGAATGTGGCATCCGCGTCACGGGAAGCCATCTGGCCTCGCTTATCTCTTTAAATGAGTTGCAGGGGATGCTCCCTTGTCCACTTTATGTGTCGGGGCCGCATTATGACGGTCAGTGGGACCTTCACAACGAAGCGGATTTCGGTCACTACAACCCAGAAGCCATCGAATACCTGGCCAGCCTCGCCAAGAAGGTAGTTGCCGACAAGAATTTCGTGAAGCTAAGCCAACCTCTCATCGATACTTACTTATACCGTCAGATGCACATCATGATGGTGATCCATGACGCGCTATACGACGGCACCTTTAGCCAAGAGGAACGCGAAAGGATTTTCAACACTTCGATTGAAACAAAAGGCTGGGAATATGACGATTATGATGCCGGTTTCGTTTTGAGTCGGTTAAGTCTGTACGATGACAGCTATGTTTTTGCAAACATCAGTTATCGGTTCCTGCATTTCTGGGCCAGGCGTTGGAGCGATGGTACCATCGACGCATTCTACCAAGGGCTTAGCACCATTTTCAAAGCCTATCATCCTGAATACGAGTTTTCCGCAGATGCCTACTGGCTGCCCGAAGAGGAAATGTACGAGGAAGGTGGAGATGAGGGAGACATTTTTGTCGTCATCGACGGTTCGGAACTTCGTTTGAGGTTGGGACCTTCGACGAGTACTGACACTTTCAAATGGCCTGATGGCACGAACCGCCATCCAAAAGTAGGCGAGCGATTCCTCTATCTAAGCGAAGAAGGCGACTTCTACCAAATTGACTTCCACGGTTATGCGCTTTGGGTGTCGAAGAAGTTTACGCATTTGGAGTGAATTTACCCTGGACATAAAAGCAATCGGTGCGCTTCGTTTGAGGCGCACCGATTTTGTTTCAAGAATCTTCTGATTCTTACTCAGCTACTTCCTTAGCCTTCGCCCTAAAGTTCACCAAGTCTTCCTCGATGAAGTTCTTCACATAGACGCTCTTGCCGATGACGTCTTCCTCGGCGGCGTGGACATAGACGTTAGCCGACTGGGTGAAAAGGTGTGGGGCGTGGGTGGCGTCGTCAAGGATGAGCAACGACATCATGATGTCGCCAGTCATGTCGTAGAGACGGCGGGCCAAGAAGTCCTGAACCTCCTGGTTGTTGGCAGCCTTCACGTAGTTGATGCTCTGCTCGTAGAGTTCCACGAGGGTGCGCACCGTGTTCTGCAAAGGCTTCAAGTCCTCGGAGACCTCGTTCTCGAGCATTTCCTTCATAATGGTGAGGTAGGTGCCGTTGGTGATGTAACGGATGGCGGCCACCACCTGCAGCTGCGTCGTGCCTTCGTAGATGGAGAAGATACGGGCGTCGCGGTAGAGGCGCTGGCACTTGTACTCCATGATGAAGCCCGAACCGCCGTGGATGCTGATGGCATCGTAGGCGTTCTGGTTGGCATACTCGGAGTTCATGCCCTTGGCCAAAGGCGTGAAGGCATCGGCGAGACGCGAGTACTTCTTGCACTCGGCACGTTCTTCGGGCGTCAGCGGACGCTCGCGCTGGATGTCCTCAAGGCACTTGTAGATGTCGACATAACGGGCAGTCATATAGAGCAGCGAACGACCGGCGTCGATCTTGGCCTTCATGCGGGAGAGCATGTCGTAAACGGCTGGGAATTCGATGATTCTCTTGTGGAACTGCTGACGCTCGCTGGCATACTTCAGAGCCTCGTTGTAAGCCTCCTGTCCCAGACCCACCGACTGTGCGGCAATACCGAGACGGGCGCTGTTCATCAAGGCCATGACGTACTTGATAAGGCCCAAACGGGTCTCACCGCAGAGTTCAGCCTTGGCGTTCTTGTAAGTCAACTCACAGGTCGGTGAGCCGTGGATACCGAGCTTATGCTCGATGTGACGCACGTTGACGCCGCCCTGACGCTTGTCGTAGATGAACATCGACAGGCCGCGACCGTCCTTGGTACCTTCCTCGGAACGAGCCAGCACCAAGTGGATGTTGGAGTCGCCGTTGGTGATGAAGCGCTTCACGCCGTTGAGCAGCCAGCAACCGTCCTTCTCGCTATAAGTGGCCTTCAGCATGACGCTTTGCAGGTCAGAACCGGCATCAGGCTCGGTGAGGTCCATCGACATGGTCTCGCCGGCACAGACACGCGGGATGTATTTCATGCGCTGCTCCTCGTTGCCGAATTCATATAAGGTGTCGATGCACGACTGCAACGACCAGATGTTCTGGAAACCAGCATCGGCACTGGCCACCATCTCGCTCAGCATGGAGAAGACGGTGATGGGCAGGTTCAAGCCGCCATAACGGCGCGGCATGGAAACGCCCCAAAGGCCGCCCTTGGTGCAGGCATCGAGATTCTCCACGGTCTTGGAGGCATAGATCATGCGACCATTCTCCAAATGCGGGCCTTCGAGGTCGACGCTCTCGGAGTTGGGTTCGATGATGTTGGCGGTGATGTCGCCCGTGATGTCGAGCACGCGGCGGTAGTTCTCCATCGCGTCTTCGTAATCGACGGGAGCATCTTCGTAGGTGTCCTTATCAGCGAAATTGCGTTCCTTCAGCTCGACGATGCGCTTCATCAGCGGGTGGTCGAGATAGAATTGCAGGTTCGGGTTGTCGTTATAATAGTTTGCCATGGTTACTTCGAGTTTTGTTTGTAATACTTAATCAACTTCGGGACGACTTCCTCAACGGTACCGACGATGACATAGTCAGCAATACGGTTGATAGGTGCATCGGGGTCGCTGTTCACCGAGATGATGATCTTGGAGTCCTGCATACCGGCGATGTGCTGGATTTGACCGCTGATACCGCAGGCGATGTACACTTTCGGGTGCACTGTGACGCCCGTCTGGCCAATCTGGCGGTCGGTGTCGCAGAAGCCCGCATCGACGGCGGCACGCGAGGCACCGACTTCGCCGTGAAGCACCTTGGCGAGTTCAAACAGCATGTCGAAGCCTTCCTTCGAGCCCATGCCGTAACCGCCAGCCACCACGATGGGTGAACCTTTCAAGTTGTGCTTGGCTGCCTCCACATGGTGGTCGAGGACCTTCACGACGTAAGCCTCAGGAGAGACATATTTTGATACTTCGGGATAGACGACTTCGTTCTTGGCCTTGCCTTCGTAAATGGCTTTCTGCATCACGCCCGAGCGGACGGTAGCCATCTGCGGACGGTGGTCGGGGTTGACGATGGTCGCCACGATGTTGCCACCAAAAGCGGGACGAATCTGATAGAGCAGGTTGTCGTAGTGCTTCTTGGTCTTGACATCGTCGAAGTCACCGATTTCGAGTTGGGTGCAGTCGGCGGTGAGGCCGCTGGTCAGCGAGGAGCTGACGCGCGGACCGAGGTCGCGCCCGATGACGGTGGCGCCCATGAGGCAGATCTGTGGTTGTTCCTCTTTGAAGAGGTTGACGAGGATATCGGTGTGCGGAGCAGAAGTGTAAGGGAACAGGCCTTCGCCGTCAAAGGCGAACAGCTTATCCACGCCGTAAGGCAGGATCTGGTCTTCCACCTTGCCCTTGATGCCCGTGCCAGCCACAACTGCGTGAAGCTCCACGCCCAGCTGGTCGGCCAGTTTACGCCCTTTGGTGAGCAACTCCTGAGACACTTCGGCCACTA
>CAMYXV010000098.1 GCA_947303055.1 uncultured Bacteroidales bacterium | reverse complement strand
GCAGGCAGACAAACACAACACCAAATACCCAAAGCGAAGGGAATCAGCATCCTGACGAATGGATATTTGGCGTAGTCGGTCATGGCTCAAGTCGGTTCATTTACCTTTCTTCATCTTTTGGTCTAAGGCACAAGCGTCTTTCAGAGGTTTGCGCAAAGGCATCAGGAAGGTCAGACGCGCCTCCACATTCTGTAGGTAGCGTGTTCCCAAGTTCTCATGGTGAATATCACCCCAACCTTGGAACTCAACGTCCTCGGCCACTTCGTGTTGTGAGAAATTGTTCAGCACACTTATTCCATATGAGAGGTCGAACTTCACGAAAAACTGCGTCCGTTTCACCAAAACACGGCTGCACAATCCCACACCCGCCACCGCACTGAGGTCATAAGGCGCTATCGTGGCATTGCTTAACTCACTCTCGAATACCACAGAATCATAACTCTCGTTATCATAGGTTCGCTCCCATCTGACATTGCCGTTCAGCCAAAGGGTAAACCGTGGTGCGACATAAAGATAGGGTCTGCTCTCGCCATATCCGATATAATACGTGATAGGAAGTCGGGCTTCAACTCCATTCATAGTCATGGTATAGTGTACGCGGGCAAAAGTCGAAGTGCTATAGCTGGTCAGGAACTCTGTAGCAAACACCTCATTGGCACCGCGCATGGCGTAAGAAGCATCCAAGCCGACTGAAATGCGGTGCATCGTATTCCATTCAACAGCCAAGCCAAAAGTTGGGGCAAGATAAGGCGTCAGTATCGACTTGCTGACCGCAGTATACATCAAGTCGTTGGCGGCAAAGCTCCCAGTGACGCCAACACTTAACGAACTCGTGTTACGGCAGAGATAGTTCCTGTTCTTCAGTGGCTTCGCGAATTGTGCCTGCAATGAAACCACCGAAAGCACTCCGAACAACAAAAGTATCAGACGTTTTTTCATGGCTCATCAGTTTTGAGGGTTGACTAAAGAATCGTTATACCAATCGCAGGTCTCAGCCAAGCCGTCGTTATCCTTGAAGATGAAGATGGAGTTGGCTGGATAGATCGTCTGTGGCACAATGGAGTCGTTGTATTGCAAGATCTTATAACCGTATCTGAAATTCCTGACTCCTGCATTGGTCAAGGTGCCTGAAAACAGCACCGCATGTTCGGGATGGCCTTCTGTTTGCGGCGCCTCGTGAAAGTAAACCGTGAAATCGTTGCCACGTCCTGTCAGGTAGACCGGAGAAATCACCTTACTTTCATTCTCCTCTGAAGTCATACTGAAATAGTCCGCAATCTGAAGGTACTGCTGATTGATTTTGTGGTAATGCATGATTGGTGAGGTAGTACCCACAGGCGGCGCGAAAGGCGGCTGCAGATTGGTGGCCACATACTGATGCATCGACTTGAACTCCAAGTCGACCACAGGTGGCTGGTCGCCAAAGAACACGTTTTCCTCGCCAAACAAATCGAGCAAATCCTGCGGAAGATAATCCGTTATGAAGGGGACTTCCTGCGGGTCGTTGACCAAAATTGTCTTATCGCCTTCCTTAAGGCAGGACGGCAGAGCCAAAAAGATCACCAAAGCGTTGAAAACCAATGCCGTCTTATGTATCAAATTGCGTATCATAGCCTTTTCTATTATCGGGAAAGCATGACTTTTTGCGTCAAAATCCTTCCCTTGTTTTTGATTACGAAGTAGTATAAACCATTCCTGCATTCGGTCATGGTGTAAGCGTGCTCTTTGTACTGGTCCAGATTCAATACGAACGCGTCCACCTCTTGACCTTGGCTGTTGAACACTTGCACTTCACAAAGTCCATACATGGTGCCGAAATGCAGGGTCATGTTGCCGTCGGTTGGGTTCGGAGCAATCACAAAATCAGCGTCTTGCGGATTCTCCCCCACGTCAAAATAAGAAGTCTGGATGAAAAATTCCTCATGTATCGTGTCGCAGCGGTTGATGGCCCAAGCGTGAAGTGTGACAGGTTCAAGGAGATAAGAGAAAATGTACAATGTGCATTCCTTGCCTTTGTTGCCGTGCGGCACCACGTACCAATTCGGACAATCGATCTGCCAGAGCACCGTATCCACATGGGTTCGAGGCTCCACAGGCTGAATGGCATATTCATTCACGCTGATGTGTGTTTCACTGCCGCCGATGGGCCAATGCGTACCGACAAACTCAAAGTTCGGAGTATACTCCATGTCGAGCGTCAGGATATAGGTGCTATCGCAGCCATAGATGCTGGTACCAACCCGTTCATAATGACCTGATTGCGTATAGTCCACACCATAATAGCTGAATACATCCACATCGCACACGATATGGGTCTCTTCGTGATGCTCAGGCACGCCCACATGGATGTCCACCGACAAGGTGTCATAGACCGTCTCAGTAGTGAACTCGTTGGTGCCATTGATGTAAGCGGTCACCACATAGTCGCCCGCCGTGGCATATTGATGCGACACTTCAATACCTTCATCCGTCTGGCCGTCGCCATAGGTCCAATCTACCCTGTTGATGTGATAATTGGTCTCAACGGTCATGTCAACGCTTTCGTCAACGCACATGTACAAGCCATGATGATAGAACTCACTCCACTTACCGTTGACAATCAGTTTCTGCTTCAAGCTGATTACATTGGCACCCACACAATAAGCATAACCACGTGCTTGACCGAAGCCATAGACATGGGCTATCAATCCCGACTCGCACGACAGATGATGCGTTCCATGGGTGATGTTTTTCCTGACGAAGCTATAGTCGGGAGTGCCTCTGACTGGTTGGAAATCACTGGCACTAATCAAAGCGCCATCGAAATAGACGCTTCCCACGTCATCCCTTTCGACCACGATGTTGACATATTGGTAGTCGATGGAAGCGAACTCATAATCACTATTGAAAGTGCAAAAGGTGATCTGGTCAATACGCTGCTCAACGGGGGGAATCCAAGCCATGGAAGGGTCGCCGTTATTTGAGCCCATAGGTTCCAACGGTTCCTCTCCAGTCGTGTTGTATAGATACACCATGCTCGGCATTGTCGTCTCAATGAAGCATGACCCGTCAGTTGCATAAAGCTCAAACACGAAGGATTCACCTTGGCTGAGTTCGGCTATTATTTCGCCGTTGCGCGACACCGTGTTGTCGTCACCACCCGAAGTAATCTTCACAAAGTCGCGCACCCTACCCCATGAGGAAGTCACGGCAAACTGTTGTCCCCACGAGTCGACCGGCAAGGTCTGTTCAAAGATATGGTCGCGGCCATTCCCGACATCGGTCGGGATGCAGGTCGTCGTATTCCCGTTGAACACGGCCACTTTCTTGCCGTCGTGCGCCATGATGATAGTACCCGACAAGTCGCGCCAATCATCAATATAGTCAGACCTGACAAAGAAGGTCTCGCCAGCATTCAAGGCAATCGTGGCCGTCTCGCCCGGAAAAACGAGCATGTGCTCCGTCTGTGTGGTAGGCGTAATGTCGACCAAGGTGTTGTCCTCGACAGCAACGATCAGGAAGGCACTCGTTAGAATATTATCATCAAGCGTAGTAGTGCCATGCCCAACCTCCTGGTCAAAACACTGGATGATATAATCCGACCCCAAGCTTTCGACAGGCAACACAAAAGAGGCATCAAACGAATAGGTGGCAATGTTACTGATGAACACCGACACCGTATCGGTAGCCCTCAACACCAACGACTTGTTGCTGACGACCTCCGAATTGTGATCATTATAGGCATATTCTTCTGGAATATCGATAACGGTGATACCGTTGTTACCCACTGAAAAAGGAATGGCAGGCAACGAACCATCGGGTTTGGCAATGGTTCCGGAGCAAGCCCGTTTCGCACTGACCATCACCGTGTTGTCGACCCAGGCACCGCCATTGTATTTATAACCGTTCTCCATATAAGAGAACCAGAATTCCATACCTTGGGTCGAGTTTTGGGCGAAGAGCGAAACACCCATGAAAAGCAAAACAAATGAAAGTGTAAATCTCTTTTTCATGTCATTAATGTTTTAATCACACTGCAAATATAGAAAAATTTCTATTTTCCAAATAAAATGATAAAAAATTTCGATAAAAAAGAATTTTTTAGCTTAAAACGGATTATCTCTTTGGTTTCAATGCCTCAATGATGACATCGGCGGCCTTCTCCGAAGCTCCCACATTTCCGAGCTTGTCTTTCAACTCCTCATAGTCTTCAAGCAACCGACGCTGACGCTTGCCGTTGTGGAGCAGTTGGTCCAATTCCTTGACCAGATTATCCTCGTTCAAATCGCCTTGAATCAACTCCTTGACCACTTCCCTATCCATGATGAGGTTGACCAAAGAGATGAACTTCACTTTGATCATCCATTTGGCGAGGCGATAGGAGAAGTCAGTAGCTTTGTAACACACCACATCGGGTATGGAGAACAAGGCCGTTTCGAGGGTGGCTGTCCCCGAAGTGACCAAGGCCGCACTGGAATTTTGCAACAATTCATAAGTCTGGTTCTCCACAAAGAAGACATCGGACTGGCCCATGATATCTTTGTACAAAGACCTATCCAACGAGGAGACACCGGCCACGACAAACTGATAATTCGGGAAATGCGAAGCCACTTTGATCATCACGGGCAGGGTACGCTTCACCTCTTGTCGACGGCTGCCAGGCAGCAAGGCGATGATTTCTCGACGCTCGCCAAGGCTGTTGCGACGCAGGAAAATCGAGCGGTTGCCCGTACCCACCTTGGCCAACTCATCGAGCAAAGGATTGCCGACAAAGGTCACGTCGACGCCGTAACGTTTGTAGAACTCCTCCTCGAACGGCAAAATCACCAGCATCTTATCTACTGAACGCTTGATTTTGTGGACACGACGGCGTTTCCACGCCCAAATCTGAGGCGAGATGTAATACACCACCTTGAATCCGTTTTCGTGGGCAAAATCGGCAATGCGGAGATTGAAACCCGGATAATCCACCAGTATCACCACATCTGGATGATAATCAAGAATATCCTTCTTGCACATCGCAATATTGCCCAACACTTTCTTCAGGTTGACTGCCACCTCCACGAAGCCCATGTAGGCCATCGTGCGGTAATGTTTCAGCAGGTCGACACCTTGTGCCTTCATCAAATCGCCACCGCAACCGCGAAACTCCGCCTTCTTGTCCTTCTTCTTGATTTCGGCCACGAGATTGGAAGCGTGTAAGTCGCCAGAAGCCTCACCTGCTATGATATAGTATTTCATGGGACTACACTTTATAAAGGAAAAACACGAGCAGCATTCCTATCACGGTAACCAGCAGGATGCCTTTACCGATGCGTTCATAGTTCCATTTCACCAAAAGCATCCTGAACAAGACGATGCCAGGGATGAAAGCCAACAGATATGGAGCGCGGCCATATTGCTCGCCCCAAGGAATAAGGCTCAACAGAAAGAAAAACAGCCCGAAACTGGCGGCACCCGCCAACAGTCCAAGCCAAAAACTATCCTTGATTTTCATGGTTTTATGCTTAATGATTCAAAATTCTTAAAAGGTTCAATGCAACGGTACGCCGTCCAGTCGAAGCAGGTGGGCACCACCGAGATGTAATTGTTTTGCAAGGCCCAGAGATCGGTGTCGGGCATGATGTCGTCGCTCTCGAAAGTGCCGTCAAGATTATAGAACTGCTCGCCATTCTCATCATACTGCTCCTTGAAATACTCCACCCATCGGCAAGCCGCCTGTCGGCACACCTTGATGCCTTTCATCGGCTCCTCACTGCGTTTGGGGAAATTTACATTCAGGCAAACACCCTTAGGCAAGCCCTCTTTCAGCACCTTTTTAGTGATTTCGAGGATGGCCGTGTCGAGATGGTCGAAGTCGGCATCAGGGTCAAGGCTGAAGAGGCTGTAGCCGATGGCATTCAAGCCATTCATGCAGGCCTCGATGACTGCACCGATAGTGCCAGAATAGACTACGGTCGTGGCGGCGTTCATCCCATGATTGATGCCCGAGACGACCAAATCAGGCCATTGGGCCATCAGTTTCTGATAACCTAGTTTCACGCAATCGACAGGCGTGCCGTTGCAGCGGTACTCCTTGAAGCCTTCTTCCTCGTGAACAAGACGCACATAAATTCTCTCACGGATGCTGCACGAGTGGCTCTTGGCCGACATCACCTCGTTCGTAGAAATCAATACCACATCACCGAGGGTACGCATTAAGGTAACCAACTTGCGCAGACCTTTGGCCGCATAGCCATCGTCGTTGGTGATTAGTATCTGGGGGCGTTTTTTGTCCATTTTTTCTAATAATCGGCAAAAGTAAGAAAAAACAAAGAACAAAACAACGAAACCGAGAATTTCAACATTGTTTCTAGACTGCTTCGTTCCTCGCAGTGACGCAAAGCGGTTCAAAAGCTTTTCAAGCACTGGTATAGCTTTCGCGTTGGTAGGCCCATCACGTTGTAGAACGAGCCTTCCAGTCCACTGATGCCGACATAGCCAATCCATTCCTGGATGCCATAGGCACCCGCCTTGTCGAAGGGTTTACACTGCTCAATGTAATAGTCGATTTCTTCTGCATCAAGTTGGGCAAAAGTCACATCGGAGCGCACCGCAAACGACTCCGTCTTCTCCTTCGAGCGCACTGTGACGCCTGTCACCACATGATGGGTCTTGGCCGAAAGTAGACGAAGCATTCGGGCAGCGTCTTCCCTATCCTTCGGTTTGCCCAGGATCTCACCTTCGCAAATCACCACGGTATCCGAGGTAATCAGCAGAAAATCAGCGGGGAGCTCCTCGTCAGTAAAAGCCAACGACTTTTGCAGGCTGAGGTATTTCGGCACTTCGTCCAAGGGCAAGTCTGCTGGATAGTGTTCAGGCGTTTCCTTGGTCAGAATCTCAAAATTGACACCCATGCCACGCAGGAGTTCCTGCCGACGAGGGGATTTGGAGGCCAAGATTACTTGGTATTTTTTTAGGTTAGAGAGCATATAAAACAAAGGTGTGATTGATAGGGCAAAAATAAGAAAAAGGGAGAAACCGCAGCTTCTCCCTTTAATCATTTCAATTGCGCATTACAGCAACTTCTTCTTCAAAGTCTCAATCATGTCGACCGTCATCTTGTCAAGGTCGTACTTCGGATTCCAGCCCCATTCAT
>CAMYXV010000097.1 GCA_947303055.1 uncultured Bacteroidales bacterium | reverse complement strand
TTACATCGGCGCAAAAATTGATTCGCGCCGCGAAAATAGTGTTTTTTGTTGAAAAAAAGGGAATAAATGTGGCAAAAAATTATTCCACACCCACATTCATCCTTCCCATCAGCCTAAGCCATGGAGACAGAAATGCGAACAGGAGGTCGTAAGCAAGCAGGCCTGGAAGCAAGCTTTTTTCGCCCAAACGCTTGGAGGCTTTGGAATAGATAAGGAATTGAGTGCCAAAGCGTAAGAGGAAGAAAAACACTAAAATGGGGATGTAAAAAGCTGTTCCGTTGGCAATGTGGAATGCAGGAGGCAAACACAACAAGGCGATGAATGAGGCGTAGAACAGGAACTGCGAAATGTAGAACAAACTCAAAAAGAGTCGGGCTCGAGTGTTGTATTTCGAAACGGTGGAGTAGCGGCTGCCTTTCTGACGCATCCAAAGCTTGAAACTGTTGGTTGGGGTGGTGAGGATGGTGTTTTCGGCATCAATCAAGACCTCTGTGTTCTTTTTAGTGGCCACCTGACTGATGAAGATGTCGTCTTCGCCTACAGTCGTAGTATAGTGTGAGATAAATCCATTATTTCTGAAAAACAGCTCTTTACGGTAGGAAAGGTTCTTGCCTACGCCCATGTAAGGATGACGGTTGAGGGCAGCAGAAAGATACAAAAGGCCGTTTTGCAGCGCATCGAAGCGCATGATGCGGTTCAGGACACTTTTCTTTTGGACGTAGGGACTGTAGCCGATGACGATTTCGGTATGGGAGTTGTAACGGTTTACCACACTGCGCAGCCATTGGTCGTTGACAGGCATGCAATTACAGTCGGTGAAGATGATCAAGTCGTTTTTGGCCGATTTGATACCCATCGAAAGGGGGAACTTCTTGCCGTTGAAGAAGTTAAGGTGCTGTTTCAGTTGCACGGGCTTCACCCGCGTTTCTTTGCGTTCCAGATCTTTCAGATATTCCTCGGTCTCGTCATCGGAGCAATCGTTCACCACAACAATTTCAAAATCAGGATAATCCTGTGTGAGCAACGCGGGAATCAGCTCGACGAGGTATTCGTAGGCATCGCGGGCACAGAGCACCACTGAGACGGGTTCAAGTTCCTCGTCAAGTTTCGGGCGCGCGTTCCGTTTATAGAAGGCCACTTTCGAGAATACGCCCCAATGGTAGATGAGTTGGATAATGAGGCAGATGACAAAAACGATTAAAATAATGAAACTAAGGCTGTTGTATGAAAAACTGATTTGCACGGCTCGTTATGATTTTGAATTGCAAAGATAAGAATTAGTTGGGAAAAATGTCGTACTTTTGCGCAAAAATAAAGCCATGGATTTTAACATAGTTTCCAACGACGCGAAAAGTAATGCCCGTGCTGGTGTTCTGCATACCGACCATGGCCCGATAGAGACCCCGATTTTCATGCCAGTGGGTACTGCGGGCACGGTGAAAGCCTGTCATCTCCGTGACGTGCGCGATGAGGCCAAGGCGCAAATCATTTTAGGTAATACCTACCATCTGTATCTGCGTCCTGGTTTGGAAGTGCTGGAGACCGTTGGCGGTTTGCATAAGTTCAACGGTTGGGACCGCCCCATCCTGACAGACAGCGGTGGTTTTCAGGTGTTTTCGCTGACAGGCATCCGCAAGATGAAAGAGGAAGGCGTGACTTTTCAGTCGCACATTGACGGTTCGAGGCATCTGTTCACGCCTGAAAATGTGATGGACATTCAACGTAGCATCGGAGCCGACATCATGATGGCTTTCGATGAATGCACACCAGGTACCGCCGACTATCAGTATGCCAAGCAATCAATGGAACGCACCCACCGCTGGCTCGACCGTTGCTGCGACCGCTTCCAGTCGACAGAGCCAAAATATGGCTACGAGCAGGCATTGTTCCCCATTGTGCAAGGTTGCGTCTATCGTGATTTGCGCGAGCAGTCGGCTGAGCACATCGCTTCGAAAAATGCCGCTGGAAATGCCATTGGTGGCTTGGCCGTGGGCGAACCGACTGAGAAAATGTACGAGATGATCGAGTTGGTGAATACCATTTTGCCCAAAGACAAACCAAGATACTTAATGGGGGTTGGCACTCCCGCCAATATCCTTGAAAGCATTTCGCGTGGCGTGGACATGTTCGACTGCGTGATGCCTACCCGTAACGGTCGCAACGGCATGATTTTCACTTCGGAAGGCATCATTAACCTGAAGAATGAGAAGTGGAAATTCGATTTCTCGCCCGTTGACCCCAACGGCGAAACTTTCGTTGATGCACAATATTCGAGAGCTTATCTCCGTCATTTGTTCGTCGCAGGCGAAATCCTCGGCCCCATGATTGCCAGCCTTCATAACATCGGTTTCTACCTATGGCTGGTACGCGAGTCCCGCAAACACATCATCGCTGGCGACTTTGCCGAATGGCGCGACGTGACGCTTCAGAAAGTGACCAAACGCTTGTAAATGAAAAAAATAGACGCATATATCTTCAAGAAGTACCTGGGGACTTTCTTTTTCGCCATCTCGATGTTGATTTTGGTCGTCATCATCTTCGATGTGTCCGAAAACATCGACAGTTTCCTGAAGCATAATGCGCCGTGGCAAAGGGTAGTGGTGGATTACTACATCATGTCCATACCTTATTATATTAACCTCTTTATCCATTTGTTCGCCTTCATCGCAGTGGTGTTTTTCACTTCGAAGATGGCGGCGCGTACAGAGATTGTGGCCATCTTAAGCAGTGGCATCAGTTTCTGGCGATTCCTTTATCCGTATATGTTGGCCGCCCTGACCATTGCTATTATGTCGTTGTATTTCGGCAACTTCTTGATCCCTAAGACCAACGAAATCCGAAGACAGTTCAAGGACGAGTACATGGAGAAGTTGAGTCAGAGTGCGGGGCGCAACGTGCATGTGCAGATTGGGAAAGACGAATTCGTGTATGTGGAGAGTTACAACATTTACAAACAATACGGTTACAAGTTCTCTTGGGAGAAATATGATGGCAACGAGCTGAAATGCAAGGTAATGTCTGATATGCTCTATCGCGATACGGTGGCCGCCAACAGTTGGAAAATCGACCCGTATGCCATACGAAACATCAATGGGATGGAGGAGGATTTGCTGAAAGGCCGCAATCTGGATACTGTGCTCAATCTCTATCCGACCGACCTCTACATGATGAAAGAGGATTTCGAGGAGATGAACTTTTTCGAGTTGCGCGACCATATTCGTGGCATGAAAGAAAAAGGCTCGGAGGGCGTGAAGGCCTACCAGGTGGAGATGCACACTCGCATGTCGGCTCCAGCGGCTGTGCTCATTCTGACCCTCATCGGTGCCGCCTTGTCGAGTCGAAAGCTCAGAGGTGGAACGGGTATGCACCTCGGCATCGGCATCACCATAGCCTTTGCCTATATCCTTTTCATGCAGGTTTCCAAGTCGTTTGCCATCTCGGGCAGTCTGTCGCCTTTCCTCGCCGCCTGGATTCCCAATTTCATTTTCTGTGTGTTGGGCATCTATCTCTTGAAAAAAGCACCGAAATAAATTGACATTCAGTTAATTGTCATTTTTCTTCAAAAAATTAGGCTTCCTTTGCCGAGTTTTCCTTATTTTAGCCACTTCTTATCATCCTAAAATAGAATATTATGCACATCGCAGTAGCAGGCAACATAGGCTCGGGGAAGACGACCCTCACGGGGCTTCTGGCCAAGCATTTCAACTGGAAACCTCATTATGAGGAGGTGGAACACAATCCCTATCTCGACAGCTTTTACGAGGATATGCAACGATGGTCTTTCAATATCCAGATTTTCTTCCTCAACAGCCGTTTCCGTCAGGTGATGGACATCCGCAATAGTGGCGAGGATGTCATCCAGGACCGTACCATCTATGAGGATGCCCATATCTTTGCGGCCAACCTCTATTCGATGGGCTTGATGGAAACCCGTGATTTTGAGAACTATAAGTCGCTGTTTGAACTGATGACGAAGTTCCTCCAACCACCCGATTTGCTGATTTATCTTCGTGCCTCGGTGCCGACTTTGATTCGTCACATTGCAAAACGTAACCGCGAGTTTGAGCAATCCATCAGCATCAGCTACCTGACCAACCTCAATGAGCGGTACGAACAGTGGATTAACGGCTACAAAGACGGAAAACTCCTCATCATTGACACCGACAATCTCGAGCTTGAGAACCCTGAGGATTTGAGTACCGTGGTCGACAGAATTGAAGCATCACTCAACGGATTGTTCTGAATATGAAAGTCATAGGAATCATACCCTCACGTTATGCCTCGACTCGTTTCCCAAGCAAGCCGCTACACATGATTAAGGGGAAGACGATGATCCAGCGTGTTTGGGAACAGGCATGGAAATCGAAATTAGACGCTGTCGTGGTAGCTACCGATGATATCCGCATCGCTGATGAGGTTTTGAAGTTCGGTGGCCAATACGTGATGACTAATCCCAACCACCGCAGTGGCACCGACCGTTGTCGCGAAGCCTTGTATATGGTTGAAGGCCAATACGATGCTGTGGTCAATATTCAAGGTGACGAACCCTTCATTGACCCAGCCCAAATCAACCAAGTCATCGAGTTGATTGGCCGTGACGATACGCATCTGGCCTCCTTGGCTAAACGTATTGAGGACGAGGACGAACTGTTCAGCCCCAATGTGGTGAAAGTGGTGATGGACAAACAAGGTAATGCGCTGTATTTCAGTCGCAACCCCATACCTTTCATGCGCAATCTGGATCGTGACAAATGGCTTCAAAAGGGTGAGTTCTACAAGCATATCGGTCTCTATGCCTATAAGACCGAAATCTTGTGCCAAATCGCTGAAATGCAGTCTACTCCGCTTGAGATGGCCGAGTCGTTGGAACAATTGCGCTGGCTGGAAAACGGCTTGAGCATCCGTATGGGCATCACGCAGTACGAAAGCATATCTATCGACACGCAAGAAGACCTTGAAAAAGCTTTGCAATTCGCTCAGAATCAACTGATAGAGTAAGATGATTTCGATTATTGAAGCCATATCAGACCTTTTGTTTGTCCGCGACACCGTGGTGGTACCAGGCTTGGGTGCCTTTGTGAAAAAGGCCACTTCTGCCAAGGTGAACCCCGTGGCAAACTATTTTAGCACACCGGATTGCATTGTTGAGTTTGATGCCAATCTGCGCGAAGACAACGATTTGATTGTCAATTATATGGTTGAAGAGAACGACATGTCTATAGAGGAAGCCAGAAAGCAGTTGGTGATGTTCGTTTCGGAATGCTTCAGCACCTTGAAACAAGGGAAGAAGGTGGAGTTGAACCATATAGGCATTTTGTCTTACGATTGGGATAACAACCTTGTTTTCGTGCAGGACAAGTCGGTAAACTACAATGCAGATGCCTTTGGCTTGAGCGATTTCTCACCCGAACCCGTGCTGCAATCCAAGTCGAAGGAGGAAATCAAGGCGGAGATTGAACAGCAGCAAAAAGAGAAAAATACCCCAGTTACCGTAGATGAGGAAGCGGTTCATCAAGATGATGGACAAAACCGTGTGAAGAAAAAAGGATGGTGGCTTGCCGTGGCGGCGATCTTTGCCTTGGCGTTGGGTCTGTACTATTTCAACATGCATCGTTTTGATTTGGGTAAGAACCCGAAAGACAAAACGATTCAATCACAACAGCCCAATACGGAAAACGAAGTAATTGTAGCAGGAAACGATTTGCCAATGGACACTGTTGAGCCTGTCGTAACAGACACCTTTAGTATTATTGCGGGTTGTTATGATCAGGAGGAGTTTGCCCAAAGGATTGTTGTTTCGCTGCAAACCAAGGGCTTTGAACAAGCCTTTAAGATGAAGCGAGGGGAGCGGTGGTTTGTGGCTTACGGATGGTATCCGACTGAAGAGGAAGCCCTTGCCGTCCTTCGTGATATTAGAGAGTCGGGCAAAGGAAAAGGCTGGATTCTCAAGTGAGCCCAGCCCTGAAGGGGCGCAGGACATTAAGCAGGGGATTATCCCCTGCGATAGACAGACAGATAACTCGACATAGCCCCGTAGGGGCGACAGGATGAAACAGCAACAATGTCAAAAAAGAACAAACTAGAACGATTCGCCGAGAACAAGACCTTCAGCAACCTGTTCGAATACAGTTACGAACGCATCATGAGCGAAGGTTTCCCACTGCAAGGCAAGTGGCACAAGGAGTTTTTCCATAACGATAACCCCATCGTTTTGGAATTGGGTTGTGGCAAAGGCGAGTATACCGTCGGGCTGGCGCGTGTCCATCCCGAAATCAACTATATCGGTGTCGACATCAAGGGAGCGCGCATCTGGCGCGGCTTGAAGCAGTCGAACGAGGAAGGCTTGAAAAATGTGGCATTCCTTCGTGCCCGTATCGACCAAATCGAGCATTTCTTTGCTAAAGATGAAGTGTCAGAGATATGGGTCACTTTCCCCGACCCGCATCCAGGCGAGGGCGTGCGCAATGCTAGACATCGCCTCATCTCTCCAGAGTTCCTTGACCGATATCGCAAGATTGTCCGTCCTGATGGCGTCCTCAATCTTAAGACGGATAGTCCCATCATGTATGAGTTCACCCTTCACGATGTGGTGGAGCCACAAGGTTTGCCCTTGCTGTATGCCACTGACGACCTCTATGCCAATACTGACAACCTTGAGGTGAAGACCATCCGTACTTTCTACGAGCAAATGTGGCTCGACCAAGGCCTCACCATCAAATATATCCGCTTTAAGATAAATGCTGAATGATGAATGCAGAATGCTGAATGAAATCGAACAACAATTCAACAGTTAAACAATTAAACAATCAACAATATGTACACTGACGACAACCAACTCTATGTTGCGCATTGCGACAACGGACCTATCTACATGATTGGCAAGATGGCCAACCGTCACGGCTTGATTGCAGGTGCCACGGGTACGGGAAAGACCGTCACCCTGCAAGTGCTGGCTGAGTCCTTCAGTCAGGCGGGTGTACCTTGCTTCATGGCTGACATGAAAGGAGACCTCTCGGGTATCAGCCAAGCAGGTCAGATGAGCAGCTTCATTGAGAAACGCTGCCCTGAGTTTGGCATTACCGACCCGCAGTTCCATGGCTGTCCCACACGTTTCTTCGATGTGTATGGAGAACAAGGCCATCCGCTGAGAGCGACCATCTCCGACATGGGACCCCAACTGTTGGCCCGA
>CAMYXV010000096.1 GCA_947303055.1 uncultured Bacteroidales bacterium | reverse complement strand
CCCACCACGATGCAGTCGGCCTCTTTGACAGCTTTCACCTTGTCGTCGAAATGATGCACAGAAGTGAAGTTTTCCAAACCAAATTTTGTGCGGAACACATTTCTCACCTTTGATTCGTAGGCATCGTAACTCTCGGGATAAACCATACCCCCGATGTTGACGCCCGCGAAGGGCACGAAGATGATGCGGCTATCCTTATTAATATGGTTCTGCAAGCAGAACAGTTCGATTTGGGTCGTGGCCCAAGCCAGATAATTCTCGCCGAAATTGGTCGAATTGCTGATCAGTAATAATCTCATAGTGTAAAATATTGGTTAACGATGGCGCAAAGATAGCAAAAAAGCGATTGCAAGCACAAGAGCAAGCTGAAATCGCATTCTTTCAGAGGAAAATATCAATTTGATTATCAAATATTTGCAGAAAACAGCAAAATTTTTCGTGAATTTTTGCTTGCATGAATGAAAAAAGCTGTACTTTTGCAGTGTCAAAACGACTGGACTAGTAGCTCAATTGGATAGAGTCCCTGACTACGGATCAGGCGGTTGTGGGTTCGACTCCCGCCTAGTTCACACGAAAGGTTCCGCAAAAAGAACCTTTTTTTGGCCCATTCGACTAGCGGTTAGGTCGTAAGTTTCTCACACTTAAAACAGCGGTTCGATTCCGCTATGGGCTACCTAATTAAGCCTTAACTCGTTGAAAATCAGAGTTGAGGCTTTTTTATTGCCCGAAAACTGCCCGAACATCGTATTTGCCCGAAACGAAAAACCGCCTACCAATCACTTGACAGACGGTCACACATTTTCACCGTATGGAACGGCGCAACAAATTTACAACTTTTTTCCATACAAATCATAGAATGAAATCTTGTTAGTCGCTCACCTACCATTATTCCGTGGAAACTTTATTCCATAACACAAAAGATTAGGCTTTCACTATTCTGCGCATAATATCCTCAAGTTTTATCTCTATCTTTGTGAGTTCTCCAATCGTTTGATTCATCTCCTGGACTACAGTTTCAGACAAGGCTCGGCTAAATATGATTCGTGAAGAAGTTCATTGTGTTGAAGACTACGACACGAAGCTGTTGAGTGAGATGGAAACATTGAACACGGGAAGTAAACTAGAGACTGAGCAATTGAAGAAAGACATTCTCATGGAAGTTGAAAAGAAGAAGAATGTTAATGTCTCTCCCAAATAGAATATGAGTTAAGGAGAAAAAGAGTGATATTGGAAAAAAATCTTTCCGAAAGCCGTTTTTTTTGTCTTCGATGAGGAGGCCCGCGATGAGGGTTTTCGTTATGCGTGCTTACGTCCTATCGTGCTAACGATGGGGTATGGTCTTCGGCGGCGAGAAGCATGTTTTGGTTTTCTTCGGAGATTGGGTATAGGATTGGGGCGTGGAGGGCGACTTCGGTGTCTTCGTCGTCGGTCCATTCCTCGCATTGCTTCAGGACGATTTCGAGGGCGCTTTCGGCTTCCTCGGGCGGGTACTTGTATTTCTTCAGCAACCGCTTGACCATCTTGCGCATTCCAGCACGAGCTGACTCTTTGTGCTGCCAGTCGATGGTGCGGTTCTTGCGCAAGGCTTCGGTCAGTTCCTTAGTCATGGCCACCAGCTCGTCGTTCTCATAGACATCACGGACGGCCTGCGGACGCGATAAGGCATCGTAGAAGGCCTTTTCCTCATCGTTGAGGCCAAGGTCGTTGCCTTGCTGCTCGGTTTCCTTGATTTGTGAAGCGAGCTTCAGCAACTCTTGAATGACCTCTTCGTTGGTGAGCATGCCTTTCAGGTAGTTGCTCAGGGCGTTGTTTAACAGCTCGGAGAATTTCTCGCTCTGCACCAGGTTCTTGTGCTGGAAGGCCTTCACCTTGTCCTTCAACAGGTTTTCCAAAATCTGGATGGAGATATTCTTCTCTTTCATCTTGGCCAGCTCTTCAAGGAAGGCGGGGTCGTTGAGCGAGAACTCCTTGCCTTCGTTCTGGAAGAGGTTGATGACACCTTCGCTCTTCACACTTTGCTTCATCAGCTCGCGGATGCGCTCGTCGATGTCCTTCTTCGTTATCTTGCCCTTGCTGGACAAACGTGACAGCATGACGCGGACGGTCTCGAAGAAGGCACTCTCCCAACGTTGTGATTCGGAGAGCAAGCTGCGGCACAAAGTGATGGACTGATGCAACAGGGTGGCGTGCTTCATGAAGTCGTTCTTCTTGTCCTGGCGTTCGATGGCCAGCATGAAATTGGTGCCGCCCTTGATTAGCTCGGCGCGTTTGAGGTCAGATGCATCCCTGAACTTCGAGTAATCGAAGCCATGCATGAGGTCGCGGCAAATTTCCAACTCTTCTTGGAACTTCTGGAGGGCCGTGGTCTTGATGTTGGGGTCGCCGAACTTCTGGCGGTCGTTGCTGGTGTAGAATTTCATGGCCTGTTTCAAGGCTTGCGCGATACCGATGTAATCGACCACCAGACCGCCTTCCTTGCCTTTGAACACGCGGTTGACGCGGGCGATGGCTTGCATGAGGTTGTGGCCGCTCATGGGCTTGAAGACGTACATGGTGGCCAGGCTCGGCACGTCGAAACCTGTGAGCCACATATCGACGACGATGGCAATCTTCATCGGGTCATCGTCGTCCTTGAACTTCTTGGCCAACTCTTGCTTGTATTGCTTGTTGCCTATGATGTCGCGCCACTCCTCGGGGTCGTTGTTGCCGCTGGTCATCACACATTTGACCTTCTCGGTCCAAGTGGGACGCAGTTCAAGCAGGCGCTTGTATATCTTGATGGCAATGGGGCGGCTGTAGGCGACTATCATAGCCTTGCCCGTCAGCTCCTGCTCGCGGTAGTTCTCGTAGTGGCTGAGGATGTCTTGCACCAAGGAATCGATGGTGGAATCGGTACCCAGCAGCTCTTCGAGGTGCGAGAGGTCTTGCTTGCTCTTCTCAATCTGTCGAGCATCGGCACCTTGCATCTCCAGCAGCTCGTATTCCTGATCGATGAGCTTCAAGGTGTCGTCGTCAAGTTTCAGGTTGATGACGCGGCTTTCGTAGTAGACCGGCACGGTGGCGTGGTCGAGCACGCTTTGGGTCATGTCGTAGACATCGATGCTGTCGCCGAAGACCTCAATGGTGTTGCGGTCTTTGAGGGCCACAGGTGTACCCGTGAAGCCGATGAAAGAGGCATTAGGCAGCGAGTCGTGGATGAGGCGGGCGGTACCGACACTGACCTTACCCGTGACGGGATCAATCTTCTCTTCAAAGCCGTACTGGCCACGGTGTGCCTCGTCGCTTATCACGATGATGTTGCGGCGGGTGGACAGCGGCGCGTCATATTCCTCGAACTTCTGCATGGTGGTGAAGACAATACCGTTGGCCGTGCGGCCTTCGAGCAGCTGGCGCAGGTGCTCGCGCGTGGTGGCCTGCACGGGCTTTTGACGCAGGAAGTCCTGGCATTTGGCGAACTGGCCGTAGAGCTGGTTGTCGAGGTCGTTGCGGTCGGTGATGACGACGATGGTAGGCTGCGACACGGCAGCCTGCAACAGATGGGAATAGAACACCATCGACAGGCTTTTGCCGCTGCCTTGGGTATGCCAGAACACGCCAATCTTGCCGTCGCCGGTGACGGCATTGCGAGTGCGCTGGATGGCTTTGTTGACGGCGAAATACTGGTGGTAGCCCGCCAGGATCTTATAGTCTTTGCCTTCGTCCTTGCAGTAGCAGACGAAGTTTTTGATGATATCGATGAGGCGGTCTTTGCGGAACATGCCTTCAAAGAACACGTCGTAGTCGACGACCTCGGTGCTCTCGTACACACCGTCTTTGGACTTCCATTGCATGTAGCGGTCTTCGCTGGAGGTGATGGTGCCTGCCTTGGACTCGGCCATGTCGCTCATGACGCAGAAGACATTGTAGGTGAACATGGTGGGGATTTCCTTCATGTAGTTCTTCAGTTGGCGATAGGCGGCGCTGGCGTCGGTCTCTTCGCGTGAGGGCGACTTCAGCTCCATCAGCACAATGGGAAGGCCATTGAGGAATAGGATGAGGTCGGCGCGTTTCTTGGACTTCTCCACATAGGTCCACTGGTTGACCAGGAGGAAGTCGTTGTTGGCGGCGTTCTTATAGTCTGCCAGATACACGATGTCGTTTTTCAGCTCGTGGCCGTTGTGGAAGGTGACTTCCACGCCGTGCTGCAGATAGTCCATGAAAAGCTCGTTGTTCTGCACCATGTTGCCTGCTTCGATGTGGAGCAGTTTGCGTTCTGCCTCATCGATGGCCGACTTGGGGAGCGAAGGATTAAGGTCCTTCAGCTTCTCGCGCAGGCGTTCGAGATAGAGCGGGCAGTAATAGTCCTTATCCTCGAAGCTGTTCTGGATGTCGTAGCCGTTGAGGTAGTTGTATTCCAACCGCTCGGTGAACAGTTCAATGAGTGTCTGCTCGTAATGGTCTTCGTTGTAGTCTGACATAGCTTTACTGATTATTCTTGATTAAATTAAATCATCGTCCAAAAGGAAAGGGATGACACCGATGTGAAGGATGCCGTCGTCATCCGTCCAGGGTTTCGACAAGCCATCGGTAATGACAACTTTGCGGAAGAAATCGCCGGAGTTTTTCAGCGAGAAAGTTTCCTGTTGGCGCTTTTCCTCGGTATCGACGTTCAATGCTGACTGGATGTAGATTTTCTCCTTGCCGGTGTTGACGATGAAATCGATTTCGTATTGCGATTGCTGGCGTTTGCCGTCCTTAACGCGCACTATCTCCACCACGCCCACATCGACGCTATAGCCTCTTCGTATCAATTCGAGAAAGATCAGGTTCTCCATGAGATGCGATTTCTCCTGCTGTCTGAAGTTGAGACGGGCATTGCGCAGTCCCAAATCCATGGCATAGTATTTCAGGGTGTTCTCAAAATAGCGTTTCCCTTTCACGTCATATCTTTTCGAGCCAACGAAAAGGAAAGCATCCTCCAAATAGTCAAGATAGTTCTTTATGGTATGGTCGGAAGTGTTTTTGTGCATCAGCGAGCCTGCGCTGTTGGCCAGGTTGTGGGGATTGGTGAGAGAGCCGACTGCCGAAGACAAAGCGTCGATTACAGCCTCCAGCACCTCGTCGTCTTTCAGATTATAGCGTTCCACTATGTCCTTGACGTAAACCTTTTTGAACAGACCGGCGAGATAGGCTCGTTTTCCTTTTTCCTCGGGTTCGAGCACCGCCAGCGGCATGCCTCCGAAGGTGAGATATTGCTCCAAGGCATCGGCTTTTTCCATGCCTGAAACGGGATAAAACTCTTTGAATGACAGAGGGAACACCTTGATTTCGGAGCCTCGGTCGCGAAAGTTGGTGACAATGTCTTTCGACAACATCTTTGAGTTGGACCCAGTGACATACACATCCAGGTTGGGACGTGCCGCCAAGTCGTTCAAAATGTCGTAGAAAGTGGTATAGAGCAGGTCGCGGTCTTCTTCGGGTACCAGACGCTCGTCGATTTGCGAGTTCTTGATTTTGTATGACAATTGGATCTCGTCGATGAAGACATAGTATTTCTTGTCCAGGTTTGAGGTGCGGCCGACGACATGCTCGAACAGGGTTTCGGGGTTTCTGAATGCCACATCCGACTTTCTGTCTAAAGCGATTTCCACAAAAGCATCTTCTGGAACGCCTTCTTTCAAGAGGTGGTTCTTGTAAAGGGTGGAGAGCAGGAATGACTTGCCGCAACGCCTTATGCCGGTAATGATTTTCACCTTACCGTTCCAGCGTTTCGCAAGTAGTTCATTTACATATTGTTCGCGTTCTATGTTCATAATATCCTTGTTATTATACTGCAAAAATAGTCGTCATTTACGACAGTTTTTGCAGTGCAAAGATACGGCTTTTTTTATTACTCGCTCAAAATCAGAAAATTTATTCAACAAATCAAGGCATTTCTATTTCGTTCACTTTCAGTTCGCCTGACATGAGGCGGGGCAGCAGCGCATCGCGGAGCTGGGAAAGGCGGCGGGATTCTTTACAATTGAATAGGATTTGCCTAATCGAAGGCAAAACAATATCTCCAAAGCGTTTCACTAATTCATTCTCTGGGGCAAAGATTTGAATGTTCTCGATGTCTTGTCTGTTAATGCCAGGGATGGCAGCTTTGCCTCCTTGGGCGTTGAGATAATTCATGACGTAATCCGTCCAAAAATAGAAGTAGCAGAAAGCATTATAGCCTTTGTCACCAAAATCTAATTTAAACACGTGTTCATTCAAGAAGCACTCTTCGAAGGGATAGCCTTCGCCAAATATGGAATAGTTCGGTATAAAATAGCCAGGCTTTCCGCCGTCCTTGTAAATCAACAATTCATAGCCGTTGACTTTACCTGTTTTCAAGGATGCGGCGTACTCTTCGGAAATGTATTTTGTCTTGGAATAATCATAATTGCCCAGACCTTTTACATGTTCTGCGCCAACACTTGGTACACCTGATGAGATTTCTCCGACACCGCCCTTGGGCCGTCTACCTGTTTCAATCGTATGCGGTATTTCTGAAACTCTTTTGACCAACAGACTTTTTTGTATTCTACCTATCTCAGTTTCCTCAAAATCAATATCCTTATAAGGCTCAAAATCAATAAACCAAGACTTAAATAAGGTTCTGGCTTGGTGCTCTAAATTATCATTTATTTGCCGGTTGACTTCAATCTTATCATCGAAGGATTTCATAATCTCAACGATTCGGTCTTGGGCTTTTCTGGAAGGCAAGACTAATGGTAAATTACCGAAAGTCTTTGCATTGATATTACCTCGTGTACCACCTGTATCAAAAGAATGTACCCAATCGTAATACGGTTTCGAATGGGTATAATACTTTAATATCCTGGGGTTAACCTTTTTGTCATCTAAAGAGAACTTGATTAGGAATCCAGCATACACTAACTCGCCGTCAGATCCGTCATAAAAATATGTACGACCTGTACTGTTACCAGTTCGAGCAAATACAATGTCATTAGGTTCAAGTAAATAGTTTGTAGCATTGGCATCATCAACAGACATTAAACCTGTTCTATTGAGCGTGCCATCGTCGTTAATATCTGTAATTCTCAAATAAGTGAGCAGAGAAGGACTGTATGGAACAGCGGATGCTGCTATACCATAACATCCTTTACCTTTGGTAATGTCCTCTAATTTATATGTTTTATACTCTTCCATAAATGAGAATTTACACTGTTAATTCGTTCGTTTTTAGTTCACCAG
>CAMYXV010000095.1 GCA_947303055.1 uncultured Bacteroidales bacterium | reverse complement strand
GACTTCGCCGAGCGCAACCACATCCCTGCCATCACGATGACACCCGATGCCATGAAGATGATGGAGAACTATCGTTGGGATGGCAACATTCGTCAGCTGAAAAACGTCACTGAGCAGATTTCCATTATGGAGACCGACCGCAACATCACGGCGGAGACTTTGGCTAAGTACCTGCCTAACAGGGTTCAAAGCACATTGCCCATGTTGCTGCCACACGATGATTCTATGGACAGCGTCAGTGAGCGCGACTTGCTCTATCGCGTGCTTTTCGACATGAAAAAAGACATTGCCGAACTGCGTGCGCAGGTCAACAATATCAGCAACGGCCACCCCGTTGAAACGAACTACGTCCAAGCTACACCTGTGACACAGATTGGTGACACGGTAGTAACCCGTGTGAGCCAAACCGAACCGGAAGATAACGAGCAGGAGTTTGCGGAATTCGTTCCCGCAGAGGAAGCGCATTATGGGGTCGTATCGACAGGCTCTACGAACGGTATGCCCGAAACGCTATCCCTCGAACATCACGAGAAAGAGATGATTATCAAGGCTTTGGAAGCCCATCGAGGCAAACGCAAGGATGCTGCCAAGGCTTTGGGCATCAGTGAGCGCACACTTTACAGAAAAATCAACGAATACGGCATCGATTTATGAGGATCAAGGCTAAAATAGCGGTTCTGGTATTGGCTTTGGTGTTCGTCTGCCACGGTTGCGGCATCTATTCCTTCTCAGGCGCATCGATTCCTGCCGAGGCCAAGACTGTTTCAGTGGAATACTTCCCGAACCATGCCCAACTCGTCAACCCGTTGTTGAGCGACAACCTCACCAACGCTCTACGCGATGCGATGACCAACCAAACCACCTTGGATGTGGTGGAAACCGGTGGTGACCTATCCTTTGAAGGCGAAATCACTGATTACAAGACCAATCCCGCGGCCATCACAGGTCAGACCGCAGCCATGAACCGGCTCACCATCACCGTAAAAGTAAGGTTCAGCAACCGCCTTGACGAATCGAAAGACTTTGAGCAAACCTTCTCCCGTTATGAGGACTACCCCAGCGACCAAGACCTAAACTCGGTGCAAGAGGCACTCACTACGACCATCGTTGACCAATTGGTGGAAGACATATTCAATAAGGCATTGGTAAACTGGTAATTTGGAAAGCGGAATGATGAATAACGAACAACACTATACTCTAATCTTTAACTTACAACTACTCTCAACTCTAAACTGAAAAGATGGACAGCAAGCAACTGATAGGATACATGACACGGCCTGAGATGCTGAAAGGCGAGGCTGTGAAAGAGATGGAACAGCTGGTGGCAGACTATCCCTATTTTGCCATTGGGCAGACCCTATTGGCCATCGCCTATCAGAACACGAATGACGACCGCTATGAGAGTCAGCTGAGACGCACGGCATCCCTTGTGCCCAACCGCGATAAGCTGCGCCTGTTCACATTAATTGCCCGTCACCGCTTCGAAAGTGAACCTGAAATCCCAGCTTTGCCCGATGAGATTGCTCCTGTTGACAACGTGCCCTCCAAAACTGAGCCCGTCGAGACACAAGAAGAGCAAAACAGCAATATCATCCGCGAAAAGGTGTTCATCATCCCCGAGATCGACCTCAGCGGCAGCCAGGAAGAGCTTTCGGCCGAAATGGCTTTGCTCGAAGAAAAACGCAAGTCATTGGACGAGCTGAAAGCCATCATCGCCAACCGACTGAAAGAAATCGAAGACGAGAAACATCGTAAGGAAGCCGAGCAGCCCAAGCCAAAGAAACTCTCTCGTAAAGAACTGATAGACAAGTTTATACTTGAAAATCCAAGCATATCCAGACCTAAAGCCGAGTTCTACAATCCCATCTCGGTGGCACAAAACAGCATCATCGACCAAGAGAATATCGTCAGTGAAACTCTGGCCAAAATCTATGAGAAACAGGGCTATATTGACAAGGCAATTTCAATTTATGAAAAATTAAGCTTGAAATATCCAGAAAAAAGTCGTTATTTTGCAGCCCAAATTGAACAGCTCAAGAAAGTCAAACATTAAATCAATAAACATGTACACATTAGTAGTAATTTTAATCCTGATTGTCAGTGTGTTATTAGGATTGATCGTTCTGGTTCAGAACTCAAAAGGTGGCGGTTTGGTCTCCAATTTCGGAGGTGCCAACCAGATGATGGGCGTGCGTCAGACGAGCGATTTCCTTGAGAAAGCCACATGGACTTTGGGCGGCATCTTGGTGGTGCTTTGTCTCCTTTCGAGCATTACACTCCCCAAGAACTCCAAAGAAGGTGCTCCCAAGAGCGAACTTGAGAACATCGTTCCAGCCCTTCCTTCGACTGAGGTTCCTGCTTCCACGACGACCCTGCCTGATGCCAGCGAGGCTCCTGCTGAGACTCCCGCTGAAGCTCCGGCTGAATAAACAGACAATCAAACAAAATGATAAAAAGGACGACTTAAAGTCGTCCTTTTTTATTGTTCATTTATGGCTGTCCGTGGTACGATTCGGCTGCCGTGGTACGACAGCCCTACAGACCCAACGAAAAACTATCACCGTTTTTTATAAAACCGATCCAATTCCCATTTCATAGGATTGTTTTGGATATATTCGGCAATATGGTTCATTTCCGTATTGTTACGGATGATATGATCATGGTAACGTGGTTGCCATGCAAATGAAATATCGTGTTCATTGGCATATTTTGTGACAGCGGATTTGTATTGCCCTATGATTCGCGACAACCGCCCACAACAATGGGAACGGCGTTGCATTTCTTCGTTTTTATCTAATTGGGAATCGTCAATGATTGGTTCTTCCCAGCGGCTGCCCTGATAGGACAGCCCTACAGCCCCAGAATCATGCATCATGTTTTTGTTTTGGACTGTAGGGCTGTCGCATTGCGGCAGCCGCTCATCATCAGGCCATTCAATTGGATTATCCACAATAACAATCATGTGAATATGATTTGGCATCATCACATATTCTGGAACCGCGACATTATCATTGATTTCTGCAATTCTTTCGACGCAACGCAACGCAAATTCCCCGATTTCCGACAATTCCATTTTACCATCAACCACATCGCCAAAATACAAATCATGGTTTTTCGTGCAAAAGGTCACGAAATACCTACCTCCATTGTAATCGTGCCATGTGGCACGCGGCGATTTTCGTTGTGGCAAATTGTATGGCATTGACGTTCAATTTTCTGCAAAGATATTGATTTTTCATGACAATACAATTTGGCGGAAACAATTATTCAATTTTCATGATTGCGGCTGCCGTGGTACGGCAGCCCTACAAGCCTGACGGAGTAATTTCACCCAAGGATGTAGGGCTGTCACATTGTGGCAGCCGCATATCGCCAAACCATATCCGTCAAAATGGTTGCCCTTATGTTTCCAAAATTTGAAACAATCGAATTGACAATTCAACCGAACGGGGGCTTACTTGTCTAAATCACCTAATGCTTCATTGCAATCGGAGCACAATACTTGTAAATTATCCAAAGTCGTTTCTCCTCCTTTTGACCAAGGAATAATATGATCAAAATGAATTTTATGTATTCCATCATTGCAAGCAACTCCGCAAATTCTACACCTATTACCATCTCTCATTAATACTTGCACTTTTAATCTATTACTTGGCTCACGCTTTGTTTTATGTTTATAACACGGAGACTCGTTATTATTTGGGCTATCGATATCCCTATCTTCTACTGCTGTATCGTTTAATGATTCCGTATCATCCGTGTTGATATAGTGCACAAAAGCTTCTAACGCACCTCGCCAACCGCCAAACCGACGTGTAAAAGTGTTTTGTGCAAAATTAAACTCGCCATTTTTTACATCATTGATTGTGGGTTGTCTACCCAATTTAATCCAAACACGCTCAATATCTTGAAACAACTCTTCATCAGTAATCTCTTTGCCTTTACCCAACCTATATGGAGTAGGTTTTAATCCAGCTTTCTGAAGCATAATATTCCAACTGCCATATTTTCGAAATGTTGCACTTAAATCAAATTTGCCAAATTGCTTATAATCTCTTGCTGTAATATACTCCTTGTTTAGTTTATTTGCCACTAATTGCATATCTTCGAAAAACAAAGTCTCATCCTCACAGTATTCATGTTTAGCCCAGGTTTTTGTTAATGAAAGACCAGCCTTTTTAAGGGAGTTTCTCCAACCGCCAAATCGATTTGCTATTGTTGAAGGATGGTATTTCCCATTTTCTTGATATTCAGACCTCGTAAGGTTTTCCTTACTTAATAATTCAGCGACCCTCCGAAGATCATCCAATAGTTCTTCGTCTGAAACGTCTCTATGATATTCGTTCAACTTAAACTCCATAATAACCAATTCAAAAGATTTACCCTGCAAAACTACACATTTTTATAATACAAAACAGCGCACCCCAAAGGATGCGCTGTTTTCGTTTGAATCAGGAAAGATTATTTCCCTTCGCTCAGTTTCTTATACCCTTCGTATCTCAGCTTGGCGAATTGCTCGGTCTTGGCGAACAGCTCCTTGGCCTCCTCGGGGAAGGTCTTCACGAGCGAGTTGTAACGCACCTCACCCATGATGAACTTCTGGAAATCGGCCCAGTTGGGTTCCTTCGAATCCAAGTGGAAGCCGTTCTTGCCTTCTTCTTCCTCGGCGGGGTTGAAGCGCCAGAGGTGCCAGTAACCGCAGTCGACGGCGAGCTTCTCTTCCATCTGGGAGTGACCCATACCGATCTTGATGCCGTGGTTGATACACGGGGCGTAGCAAATCACCAGCGACGGGCCCGGATAAGCCTCAGCTTCCTTGATGGCCTTGAAGTACTGGGCTTGCGAAGCACCCATGGCGACCTGAGCCACATAGACGTAGCCGTAGCTCTTGGCAATCATACCGAGGTCTTTCTTGCGGACCTTCTTACCAGAGGCAGCAAACTTGGCGACAGCACCGGCAGGCGTAGCCTTACTGGACTGACCACCCGTGTTCGAGTAAACCTCAGTGTCGAGAACGAGGACATTGACATCTTCACCGCTGGCCAACACGTGGTCGAGGCCACCGAAACCGATGTCGTAGGCCCAACCGTCACCACCGAAGATCCACTGGCTCTTCTTGGCGAGGAAGTCCTTGTTGTCCAACAGTTCTTGTTCGAGAGCGCAGCCGTGGCAGGGGCAAATCTTGCTACCAGCAGCCTTGGCATCCTTGGCTTCTTGCAGCTTCTGGGCTGCCACTTCGGCACCATAGAGTTTCTTGCCTTCTCCGTTCCAGAAGTCGACACAAGCATCGATAGGCATAATGGCCTTTTCGAGGGCGGCAACGAATTCGTCAGTAGCCTTGCGGTTGGCGACCGTGTCGTTGTAGGTGTCTAACCACTTCTGCGTGGCTTCCTTCATCCAGTCGTACACGGTGGTGTTGACCAGCTCTTCAGCCTTCTTGCGGAGGCCTTCGCGGAGCTTGCGGGCACCCGTGGCCATACCGAGACCGTACTCGGCGTTGTCCTCAAACAGGGAGTTGGCCCATGCCACACCCTTGCCACTGCGGTAGTTCTTGCAGTAAGGCGTTGCAGGAGCGGAACCGCCATAGATGGACGAGCAACCTGTAGCGTTGGCCACCATCATGCTCTCACCAAAGAGTTGGGTGATGGTCTTAATATAAGGTGTCTCACCGCAACCAGCGCAAGCACCAGAGAACTCGAACAGCGGCTGTGCAAACTGGCTGTTCTTCACATTGGCGAACTTGTCGATGAGTTCGTCCTTGTAAGTGACCTTCTTCTGACCGTACTCCCAGTTCTTGGCTTCGTCGAGTTGGGTTTCGAGCGGTTTCATCACCAGAGCCTTCTCCTTGGCGGGGCACACGTCGGCGCAGTTGCCGCAACCGGTGCAGTCCAAGACGGAGACTTGCATGCGGAAGTGCATACCAGCCATTTCCTTCGGCATCTTCATGTCGGCGGTGGCCATGCCCTTAGGAGCTTTCTTCAGCTCAGCGTCGGTCATGACGACAGGACGGATGGCAGCGTGCGGGCACACCAGCGAGCATTGGTTGCACTGGATACAGTTGGCAGGATTCCACTCAGGAACGACGGTGGCGACGCCACGCTTTTCATAAGCGGTGGTGCCAGCCGGGAAGGTACCGTCGACGATTTCCTTGAAGGCACTCACGGGCAGGTCATTACCGCACTGGGCGACCATCGGGCGCATCACCTTATTAATAAACTCGGGATCGTCAGCGTTGTGTTCGAAGACGAAGTCGGTGGTGCAGTCGAGGTTGGCCCATTCAGCGGGGATCTCAACCTTGGTGATTTCGCCACCACGGTCAACGGCAGCGTAGTTCATGTTGACAACATCCTCACCCTTCTTGCCGTAGCTCTTCACGATGAACTTCTTCATCTGCTCGACGGCCAAGTCGTAAGGAATGACGCCCGAAATCTTGAAGAAGGCGCTCTGGAGGATGGTGTTGGTACGGTTACCCAGACCAATCTCAGCGGCAATCTTCGTGGCGTCGATGATATACATATTAATATTATTGAGAGCCAGATACTTCTTCACATAGTCAGGAAGATGCTTCTTGGTCTCCTCAACGCTCCAAGGCGAGTTGTAGAGGAACGTGCCGTTCTTCTTCAAGCCGCGGAGGCAGTCGTACTTGCGGAGGTAGCTCGGGACGTGGACAGCCACGAAGTCGGGCGTGCCAACGAGGTAAGGAGCCAGGATGGGCTGGTCACCGAAACGCAGGTGTGAGCAGGTGTAACCGCCTGATTTCTTGGAGTCGTAGTCGAAGTAAGCTTGGCTGTACTTGTTGGTGTTGTCGCCGATGATCTTGATGGAGTTCTTGTTGGCACCCACGGTACCGTCAGCGCCGAGGCCGTAGAACTTGGCTTCGAACGTGCCCTTCGGAAGGATGGAGATTTCCTTGCCAACGCGGAGCGAACGATGCGTGACGTCGTCCTTGATGCCCACGGTGAACTGGTTCATCGGTTTGTCGGCAGCGAGGTTCTTGTAAACGGCAAGCACCTGAGCCGGCGTGGTGTCCTTTGACGACAGACCATAGCGGCCGCCGATAATCAAAGGCTTGTAGGGGCATTCCTTGAAGGCTTCCACCACATCGAGGTAGAGCGGGTCGCCGTTGGCGCCGGGTTCCTTGGTGCGGTCGAGGACGCAGATGCGCTTCACGTGCTCCATCAGGCTCTTCGGCAGGGCTTCCATGAGGTACTTCACGCTGAAGGGACGATAGAGGTGCACGGTGACGAGACCGA
>CAMYXV010000094.1 GCA_947303055.1 uncultured Bacteroidales bacterium | reverse complement strand
TGGTGAAGACGCTGCCGCTGGGGTTGCAAGGCGTGTTGATGAGCAAAGCCTTGGTCTTGGGTGTGATGGCCTTCTCTAATTGCTCAGCTGTGATTTTGAAGTCGTGGGCCATATCGCTCTTCACGATGACGGGCACGCCACCGCTCAATTTCACCATCTCGGGATAGGAGACCCAGAACGGGGCAGGGATAATGACCTCGTCACCATCATTGACGATAGCCAGCAGCACGTTGTTAATGGCCTGCTTGGCGCCATTCGATACGAGGATGTCGGTGTCCTTGTAATCCAAACCGTTGTCACGTTTCAGCTTGTTGGCGATGGCCTTGCGCAATGCAGGCGTGCCAGGCACTGGCGGATAGTGCGTGTCATTGTTATTGATGGCGTCGACACCGGCTTGTTTGGCCGATACGGGCGTGTTGAAGTCGGGTTCACCGATGCTCAGGCTGATGACGTCGATGCCTTGGGCTTTCAGTTCACGGCTCTTGTTGGTCATGGCCAATGTCGCTGACTCAGCCATGTTCAAAACTCTGTTGGAAAGGATGATTTCGCTCATGATATAATGGTTGATTGTTGTTGTTAAATTGGGAGGGCAAAAGTAGGCCTTTTTTGCTTCCAAGGCAACGGTTTTCGCTTTTTTTTGTTGTTTGTTGGCTTCGTGTATAGTTTTTTTCTATTTTTGTCGCCAAATAGAAACGAATTTGGTGCATTATTTGCTTATACCAAAGGGTAAAATTATGAAGTTATGAGTAAAAAAACAATGAAACATCTGATGACGGCGCTCCTGATTTTAGTTGCAGCGCCATTTGTGAAGGCTCAAGTGCATGTGGGCGACATTCTTTGTGATGATGGTGCCATAGTCAGCCCTGCCAGTTTCGTTTTATCGGAACATAACGCCGTTGGTGTAGTGTTCTATGTGGATGCCACAAAGCATCATGGCTGGGCTGTGGGCTTGAACGACATCGGCAAGGATCAATGGGGACCCAACTGGATTGACACGCCTCTGCGTAATAGCAAGAACAAAGCTCAGGCCATGAACGACCTTGATGGCTATTCTAACACCAAGATTATTTTTGAAGGTGGATACGATGTCGCGTTTCCAGCTTTTAACTCTCTAGACTTCGAAAATGGTTGGTATTTGCCTGCCATTGGTCAGCTGAAACGCCTCTATAACAACCTTGACAAGGTGGAAGAAACCCTTTCTGCAGTTGGCGGTTCGCCTCTTTCCAACACGGAAGACTGGGAATATTGGTCGTCGACTGAGTTCTTCGTCATGGATGCTTGGAGCATGGATTCATCCGGAAAGCTCTACGACAATGACGAAAGCTATAACGGCAACAAAGACGATAGAAAACTCATTCGCGGAGTGAAGAATTTCTAAGTCCGAGTTAACACACAGAATGCCTCTGCACATAAGTTGGTGCGGAGGCATTTGTTTTTGAAAGAAAAGCCGTATTTTTGTGCCAAATTTCAGAACTATGAACAACAGCTTAATCATTCTTATACTTATGGCAGCAGGCTTGCTGCTGATGGTCATGGCCGTAATAGTATTGTTCCGCCTCTCAAAGATGAAGGACGCGGAACTCCGTAACAGCGGCAAAATGGAACTGAAGGTGCAGGCCTTGAAGATCATTATGCCGTTGAAGGTACAAGCCTATGAGCGTTTCCTGCTCTATCTCGAAAGGGTACAACTGCCGCAGTTGGTGAAGCGTGTTTATACGCCCGGCATGGAGAAAGGAGCTTTCCATCTCCAACTTTTGCAAAACGTGAGGGAGGAATTTGAGCATAACCTCGCCCAACAGTTGTATGTCTCCAATTCCACTTGGAATGCTGTGGTGAACGCCAAGGAAGAACTTGTCAGCCAAATCAACTCGACTTTTGAGCAACTGAAAGACGAAGAGGATGTCTCCATTTTGGCGCAGAGCCTTGTGGCCCTTCCGAATCCGATGGTTGATCAGGCTGTTGCCATATTGAAGCGCGATTTTGAACGCTTGCTGTAATAAAATGCAGTTTTTGCCGTTCAGTTACAAACACAAGATTACATGAAATTTACCGCTACTCAAATCGCCGAACTCCTTTCTGGTAAGGTGGAAGGCAACCCTAACGCTGAGGTCTGGAACGTGGCCAAAATCGAAGAAGGCGCACCAGGAATGCTCAGCTTTCTCGCGAATCCTAAATATACGCATTATATCTATGAGACCCGGTCTTCGGTCGTCATCGTGAATGACGATTTTGAGGCGACAGCACCTGTTCAAGCCACGTTGATTCGTGTGTCCGATGCCTATGCCTCGTTTGCCAAACTGCTGGCGTTTTACGACCAAATGACGCAAAACAAACAAGGTGTCTCATCTTTGGCTTTCGTTTCCTCCACGGCACAATGCGGTGAGAACCTGTATCTTGGCGAGTTTGCTTTTGTGGGTGAGAACGCTAAAATAGGCAATAACGTGAAACTGTATCCTCAAGTGTATGTCGGTGATGGCTGCATTGTAGGTGACAATACGGTTTTGTATCCTGGAGTGAAGCTTTACCGCAATACCGTCGTGGGCAACAACTGCATCCTTCATGCTGGGGTGGTGATAGGTGCCGATGGCTTCGGCTTTGCACCTCAGCCTGATGGCCATTACGAGAAGATTCCGCAGGTAGGAAACGTGGTCATCGAGGATAACGTGGAGATTGGAGCCAATACGACCATTGACCGCGCTACAATGGGTTCGACACGTATCCACAAAGGGGTGAAACTCGACAACCTTATCATGCTGGCGCACAATACCGAAGTGGGGGAGAACACCGCCATGGCGGCCCAGACTGGGGTGAGCGGCTCGACGCATATCGGCAAGAACTGCGTCATCGCGGGTCAGTGCGGTTTTGTGGGGCATATCAATGTGGCCGATGGCACAAAAATCGGCGCGCAATCAGGCATTTTGGGCAATATCAAGAAGGCAGACGAGCTGATGGGCAGCCCGACGCAGCCTTTGCGTCAATACCTCAAGTCGATGGCTCACATCCGCCGCCTTGACGAAATGTCGAAAACCATCGATGAGCTGAAAAAGCAAATCGAAACTCTGAAATCCGACTCTAAACTTTAAGCTAAACCCATCCTTTGATCCTGTAATACCCTGAGGCCAAGTATTCCCTTAGACAGGTGATTTCCAGTTTTAAGTAATTGAAAAAAGTGTAGCGCATCTTGACGCTTTCAACAGAGGGCACAATCTCGTTGCCTCCGAGTTTCTCTTTTTTCAAACTCAGGTCGAAATCAACGGTGGAAGGATAGGCAGCCACCCCGATGACTTCCTTGAATCCCACTTTGTTAAGACTCTTCACCGTGCGTCGGACGTGCTCTGGCGATGTGACGACCAGTAGAGGCTTGTTGATGAGTTGTGGATGGCGTTCCTTGAGTTCGAGGCATTGCGAACGGGTATTAGCCCCGCTGGTCATATAGGTGATTTGTTCAATGCCGCCTTGGTTGAGCAGCCTGGTCATCTCGGCTTGACAGAGTGAATCCTTAGGATGTACGAGCATGACTGGCACATCGAATCGTCGTGCCAAGGCTGCTGTATGATAAAGTCGCATGAGGTTGTCTTCCGAAGGCATTCCTGCACCTCCAAACATCACAATCTGTTGTGGCCTAGTAATTTGAGTGTCTTTGTTGGGGTTTTGGCCTAAGTTGTAATACATATAAAAAGGTGCGGAGGTGAGTGCCAACACAATCATCAAGGCGAAAATGATTCCGAAGAGAAAAAACAGGATTTTTATTGTTTTTATTAAATATTTCATTATGAATGTTTTAGGATGACGTTGTGTCGTAAAAGTGTGTAAAGATACGGTTTTTTTTTGCGCTTGTAGAATAATTTCCTATTTTTGCCCGTTTTTTGTGGAGAAAAGTCCACGAATGTGTTTTTTATATGGAGAAACAATGTACGCTCAAAAATAGAGTCAGTGTCAAAGGAGCAGGGCTCCACACGCGTCAGTGCGGCACCCTCACCTTCAACCCGGCTCCCGTAAATTCTGGAATCCGTTTTCGTAGAATTGATTTAGAGAACCAACCTATCATTGAAGCCGACGTCGACAATGTCATTGATACCGCCCGTGGTACTACCCTCGGAAAAGGCGGTGTGAAGATTTATACCGTCGAACATGTCTTGGCTTCGTTGCGGGGTATGGGTGTTGATAACGTACTGATTGACATTGATGTGGAAGAAACGCCCATCATGGACGGCAGCGCCAAGTTCTTTGTCGAAGCCATCCATCAGGCGGGCATCGTTGAACAAAATGCACCTCGCAATTATCTCGTTATCGAAGAACCGATTTCCTATAAAAATGAAGTTTTGGGCATCGAATTGAAGATAGAACCAGCCGATTCTTTCCAAATCGATGTGAAGGTGAAATACAATACCCGAGTGCTTGACGAGCAACATGCGTCGCTGCATGACCTGAAGGACTTTGAGCGTGAGATTGCACCTTGCCGTACCTTTGTTTTCCTCCATGAGTTGGAGACCCTCATCAGCCGTAACCTCATCAAGGGTGGTGACTTGACCAACGCCATCGTGTTTGTCAACCGTAACGTCTCTGCCGAGGAACTTGACCATATCGCTGCTTTCTTCAAGAAGCCGAAAGTCACGGTGAAAGAGTGCGGTATCTTGAATAATGTCGAGCTATACTTCGACAACGAACCAGCGCGTCACAAGCTGCTGGATGTCATCGGTGACCTTACCTTGGTTGGACGTCCTATTAAGGGCAAGGTAACTGCTGTGAAACCTGGTCACTTCTCCAACACGGCTTTTGCAAGAAATATCAAACACACCTTATTATACTAAGCATGAACCAGCCTTTAGCTTATATCCATCCCAACGCCCGCATCGCGGAAGACGTGAAGATTGAGGCGTTCGCGTGGATTGGCGAGGACGTTGAAATCGGTTCTGGCACGTGGATCGGCCCCAACGCCACCATCATGGACGGTGCCCGCATCGGGAAAAACTGCAAGATTTTCCCTGGTGCGGTGATTTCGGCCATTCCGCAAGACCTGAAATACAAAGGCGAGACCACTTATTGCTATATTGGTGATGGCACCACAGTGCGAGAGTCGGCCACGGTCAACAAAGGTACGGCAGCCTCTGGCAAGACGGTAGTGGGCAAGGACTGCCTGCTGATGGCTTTCACCCATGTGGCACACGACTGCTACCTTGGTGACCATGTCATCATGGCCAACGCGGCTACTTTAGCGGGTCACATCACCGTTGACGATTGGGCTATCTTTGGCGGTCTGGCAGCAGTGAGTCAATTCTGCCGCATTGGAGCTCACGTGATGATCAGCGGCGGCGCTTTGGTCAATAAGGATATTCCTCCTTTTGTGAAGACGGGACCTGGTTATCCTGTGTGTTACGCAGGTGTCAACTCCATAGGTCTGATGCGTCGCGGCTTCTCGCGTGAACGTATCAACGCCATTCAAGATGTGTATCGCGTGATTTATAGCGTTGGAATGAACGTCACCCAATCGATGCAATACATCCGCGAGAATCTTCCCGTTTCGGAAGACCGTGATTTCATCCTTGATTTCGTGGAGAGTTCCAAAATCGGCATCATGAAGAATGCCATCGGGAACGAAGACTGATTTCCCCTTTATTTCAAAAGAACTTCAGCCGCCCGCAAAGCTTCGGGCGTGACTTTGTCGTTGCTGAGCATCTTAGCGATTTCAGTAACGCGCTCTTCTGAGTTTAGGACGCAGATGTGAGACTGTGTACGGGCACCATCGTTGTCCTTGTAAATGAAATAATGGTGCTCGGCCTGACTGGCCACTTGAGGCAAATGGGTGATGGAGATGAGTTGCAGCGAATGTCCCATCTGTCGCATGATGCTTCCGATTTTGGCAGCAACTTCACCCGAAACGCCCGTGTCGATTTCGTCAAAAATGAGAGTGGGGATGTAGTTGTAATCTGACACTGCACTTTTAATGGAGAGCATCAAGCGGGAAAGTTCACCGCCCGAGGCCACGCGGCGAATGTCGTCAACGGCAATGCCTTTGTTGGCTGAGAAGAGGAAACGGATGGCATCGCTGCCTTTGCTGCCAAAGCTGTCCTGAACCTCCACGCTGACTTGGAACTGGGCAAAGGGCATAGCCAACTGTCGTACCAATGCCGTGACTTTCTCACCAAAAGCCTTGGCGGCTTGACAACGTTTGTCGTGCAAGGCTTTGGCAAGGCTTGAAAGTCGCTTTTCGCAGTCTTTCAGTTGCTTTTCGGCTTGGGCTATAGCCTCGTCAATATTTTCGAAGGTATTCACCTTTTCTTTCAGGCCATCTCGCAAGGCAATAAGCTCCTCAAATTCCTTGACGCGGTGCTTCATCATCAAACGGCTGAGCAGGTCGTAGCGTTCTTGGAGACTTTGTAGCTGGCCCTCGTCGAATTGGGTGTCGTCTTCCTTGCGACGCAAGTCATAGGCGATGTCTTTCAGCTCCACTTTCAGGTTGTCAACACGTTCTTGAAGGGTATCCGTGTCGGGCAAGAGGTGTTTCAGGCGTGAAAGGGCAGAGGACAACTCGTTGACTTGTCCTAAGATGGCAGACTCCGAATCATCCATCAAACCATTGGCGGTAACAAGCAAAGTCTTGATCTCTTCGGCATTCTCCATCACGCTGAGCGTTTGCTCAATGTCGGCATATTCGCCTTCTTTCAAATCGGCCTTATCGAGTTCGTCCAACTGGAATTTCTGATAGTCGTTCTCGGCGGTGTTTTTGGTCGCAATGTCCTTCAGCTCGTTCAGTTTTCTCTTGAGGGCGTTGTAATTGCTGTATTCAGTCTGATACTCAACCAAAATTTCGCCGTTTTGTGCGATTTCGTCCAATAGCTTCAGCTGAAAATCGGCATCGGTAAGAAGGAGGGAGTCGTGCTGTGAGTGGATGTCAACCAGCTGGCTTCCAATCTCTTTCATGGTCTGCAAGGCCACGGGAGTGTCGTTGATAAAAGCGCGGCTTTTCTTTTGTGGGTTGAGCTCACGGCGGAAGAAGCACTCGGCCTCAAAGTCGAGGTCGTTTGCCTCAAACAAAGGCTTCAACGCTTCATCGGTCAGCACAAACTGGGCTTCCACCACACATTTCTTGTCCTTGTCGTAGAGCACATTGGTGTCGGCGCGGTCGCCCAAGGCAAAACCTAAGGCGCCGAGCAAGATGGACTTGCCCGCACCTGTTTCGCCTGTGATGACATTGAAACCGCTCTCGAAACTGACATTCAACTCGTCAATCAAGGCGTAGTTACTGATGTGCAGTTGCTTGAGCAT
>CAMYXV010000093.1 GCA_947303055.1 uncultured Bacteroidales bacterium | reverse complement strand
CGAATCAATTTTTGCGCCGATGTAAATAGAGTATTCACTTTAAAGAAAGGGGGAAAGGCCTATGATTAACAGCCTGAAAATCGGGAACTTGACTTGGCGTCATCTCAACAACCCAACGGAAGAAGACTTTGAATTCCTGAAAGACCGATTTCATTTCCACCCTTTGGACATCGAAGACTGCAAATCCGTCAACCAACGCCCGAAAATCGATATCTACGACGATTACTACTTCCTCATCCTTCATTTCCCCAACTTCGACCGTCAGAACAAGTTTGTGAAAATCAAGGAGGTGAAGATTTTCTGGGGCAGGGACTACATCATCTCTATCGAAAAGAACCCTTGGGGTGTGTCGCAACTCTTTGAGGAATACGAGGAACGCATCCAAAACGGTGAGGAGATGAACTTCCGCAACTCAGATATTCTGCTTTACCGCATCCTGGAAAAACTGATGACTGAATCAGTGTATCTGTTGCGTAAAGTCGGCTTGGACGTTGAATTGATTAACCGCGAGCTGTTGCAGGAGAAGCAGGTGAAAATCATCGAGCGCATCAGCGTGACGCGCAAGAACCTCATCCTCATCAACACCATTTTCAAACCTCAGTTGCGACTCTTCCACTTGTTTGAAACAGGTAAGGTAACGGGCTTCACCGACGATGTGGAGTACATGGAAGACTACTGGGGCAACATCCTCGACTACTTGCAGAAGGTATGGGATATGACCGAAGACTACGAGGAATTGATTGAAGGTCTCTCAATGACCTTCGACTCGATGCAGACCAACAAGACCAACGAGACAATGAAGATTCTGACCCTCGTGTCGACCATCATCCTGCCTTTGACCTTTATCACCGGCCTTTACGGCATGAACGTCAAACTACCTTTACAAGATTTCGGATGGGCATTTTGGGCTATCATGGGATTCATGGCCTTGGTGGCCGTTGCCTTCTATATCTTTTTCAGGCACAAGAAAATGATGTGATGATAGAGACGTACTGCCGTACGTCTCTACGATGCATCATTTTACCATCAATTTCTCATATTTCACCACATTGCCGTTGCGCATCAATTTGACGATGTAGCAACCTCTGGCGAAGCCATTGGGCAAAGTCACAGCAAAGTCGCCGACACTATGGCCCGAGGCCTTGAGCAAGGTATGACCACACAAATCACAGATGGCGATGGCGTCAAAACTGTTGCAGTTGCCGCTCACATGCAGGGTCTGACCCGCCTCAACAGGATTGGGGAAAAGGAAAACAGCCGCTTGCATCTCTTCAACAGCATTCCATGTCGGATCCCAAATCATTCGGGCGTATTCCGGATGGTCGACAAAGGGGTTGCGGTTGTGTTGATAGTCGTTGTAAATGGCCTCATTGCGTTCTTTCTCCTTTGCACTGACAGGGTCCAGTTCATTCCAACGAAGCAACATATCAATGGCCCAAGACTTGATTTCCGACTTGGTGGTCATGTCGCTGCTGCCCCAGCTACCGTCTTCGCTATAATAACGCACACTCATATACATAATAGCGCGCGCGAAGTCGCCTTTGTATTCGTCAATGGGTTCAAACACCGTCCCTGTAAAGCCAGGGGTCTTGCAATAGCCCAATTTCGATCCGTTTCTTGATGTCCACGATGCCGAACGCACTTCACCAAAGGCATAATTGCCACGGCGGTTGTTGACATAGCCGTCCGTCGGAAAGATATGGTGCAAATCGGTGCGAGGTGTGGTTTGGTCGTTGAACCAGCTCGAAGGCCAAGAGTGCTCACGATTGTAGCAATCGCCCTCGCCACTATAGTTGCCGCATTGGTCCTCGCCAAGATAATAGATATAAGGTGGTGTGCCGTTAGGGTTGTCGGAATACATGTCCCACACGATGCCGTTGCCTTTGTTGTCGGTGCTCCAGAAGGCATTCCACAGCTGGGCATACGAAATGGAGGAATGCCCTTTGATGATATTGTGTAAAGCAACCTTCAATTGATTGCCTGTCAATCCGTTGGCGGAATTGTAATATCCAGTGGGTTGTGCCGTGACGAAGAGGGCCAATGACAACCCGAAGAACAACGCTATTATCTTTTTCATTTTATTTTGGTTTTTAAGTCGGCCCTTCGACCCTTCGACAGGCTCAGGGCTCAGGGACCTTAACTCAAATCAAATCAGTGAACAAATACAGGATGGCTATCACTACCATAAACACTGCTGCGGAGAATTCTATGAAACTCATCTTCTTCATCACGCCTGGATTGAAAGGGATGCGTACCGTGATGAAAGCCCACAAAAAGCCTGCCGCAGCGACAATCGGGAAGAACCAGTTGCCCAATGACAGCTCGGAGAGAAAGAATGGTCCTGTTAACGACATAAGGAAGACATCGAACGCCGCCAAAATGGAGAGCAAGATGAAATCCATGTCGCTCCTGACCGTATAGAGCATCTTTCCTTTCAGCACACGTATGGAGTCGACGAACAACTTGACAGCCACCACTAGCATCATCAGGAAAACCAGATAGGGAGCAAACTCGTCAACGAAAAGATGGCACACCAACTTGCCAAGATAGTAGCCTGCCACAGCCATTACACCTTGGCTGAGACCGAAGATCAACGGAATCCAAAGCTTCTTTATGGGCTTATCGTCAGCGGTAATCAATCCCACCGTGCGCGTAACCACAGGAGAGGTCAGGCAGAGGATGAAGAGAATGCAAACTATGATTGATGCTGCGCTCATAACAGCTGCAAAGGTACACAATTTTATGACACCATGGAGCGTGACATAAAAATTCGGGGACACACCTAAGGCATCCCCGAATGATTTGACGTCTGGACTGCTTCGTTCCTCGCAGTGACGCGAAACGATTATCCCAGTCTCTTAAACTGGCAAGTGAAGTGGCGCATCAGCTCGGCTTCCCAAGTGATTTCGAGACCACGTTTGATGGTGTCGCGACGGTCGTACACATTCTTCAGTGCTGCGGCAATCACATCCATGTGGTTGTTGGTGTACACACGGCGCGGGATGCAGAGACGCACGAAGTCGTTGCCACCGAAGCGATTCTCGCGGGTGACCGGGTCGCGGTCAGCCAAAACGTAGCCGATTTCGCAGGCACGGATGCCGGCTTCGAGATAAAGCTCGCAAGTCAGTGTCTGAGCGGGGAACTCTTCCTTAGGAATCTGTGTCAACACCTTGTCGGCATCGACGAAGATGGCGTGACCACCAGCAGGACGCTGGTAAGGAATGCCGTATTCATCGAGTTTGGCAGCGAGGTAATGCACTTGTTTGATACGCGTTTCGACCATGTCGAATTCAATGTTTTCCTTCAGACCGACAGCCAGAGCATCCATGTCGCGGCCGTTCATGCCACCATAGGTCAGGAAACCCTCGAAGGGGATGCAAAACAGCTTAGCACCTTCGTACCAGTCCTTCTTGTTAGTAGCGATGAAGCCGCCCATGTTGACAAGACCGTCTTTCTTGGCACTCATCGTCATCGAATCGGCATAGCTGAACATCTCCTTGCAAATCTCACGCAGGGTCTTGTTCTCGTAGCCCTTCTCGCGGGTCTTGATGAAGTAGGCGTTCTCGATGAAACGAGCACTATCGATGTTGACCGGCACACCATACTTATGGCAGAGTTCGCAGGTCTCACGGATGTTCTGCATGCTCACGGGCTGACCGCCAACGGTGTTGTTGGTAACGGTAAGGACCATAAACGGTACATTGCCCTTATTCTCTTTCAGCACTTTCTCAAGTTTCTCAAGGCTGACATTGCCTTTGAAGGGAACTTCAAGTTGGGTGTCGTATGCCTCGGGCACGGTGACGTCGATGGCGAAGGCCTTACGGCTCTCGATGTGACCCTTGGTGGTGTCAAAGTGGGCGTTGCCAGGAATGATTTGGCCAGGCTTCACTAAGTAGCTGAACAGAACATTCTCGGCTGCACGACCTTGGTGGGTCGGGATGACATACTCGAAACCAGTGAGTTCGGTGATAGTATCTTTCATGTGATAGAAAGAACGGGCACCGCCGTAGCTCTCGTCGCCCATCATCATTGCGCTCCACTGACGGTCGCTCATGGCGCCGGTGCCAGAGTCGGTGAGCAGGTCGATGTAAACATAGTCTGACTTCAGCATGAAGATGTTGTTGTGGGCCTCTTCGAGCCACTTCTCGCGTTGTTCACGGGTGGATTTCTTAATGGGTTCTACCATCTTGATTTTCCACGCTTCTGCAAATGGTAATTCCATGATATTGTTTGATTTAAAGATTTAATAATTCAAGATTTAAAGATTTGAGAATTTATTAGACGGTTATCAATGAAGTAAAACAAGTCATTTTTCCTAAGCAGGTGCTTAGAAACGGTCACGTTCCTTGACGTTTAGAAAAGCTGTTTTACCGATAAAGGTAGGCATTGTAGGATGTTCTCAAAAATCGCTCAAAATTACGGATTTTTTGGAAAATGCAAACGGTTTGGACAAGTTTTTTCATACTTTTGCTTCAAATTTGATTCCTATGAAAAAGCTGTTACTTTCTTTCATTGTTAGCCTCATAACAACCTATGCTTTCGCAGGCAACATCCTCAACGAAGGCTTTGAATACGCCAACCATGATCTTGAAAAGCCTATTGGCTGGATCTGCGACGACAATTCATGGCTATGCGGCTATTTGGAAAAAGACCACAACCGAATCCCACATACAGGCAATTGGTATGCTTTTAGCGATACTGAGGATGCTTGGATGTATATGCCCATGTACCTCATTCCCAGCATGAGATACCGCTTCACCTGTTGGGCTATCTCCGACGAAGCCTACCAACTTGAGTTTTGGGCTGGCACCTCTCCTAACCCTGATGATATGCATACGCTCCTGCTCAGGGAAACCGTTACCAGTGGCATATATGAGAAGTTCTCGGCTTTTGTAGATGATATCCCCGACAATTGCGAATACATTGCCATCCATGCCATCAGCCAGCGGGGCAGCTACCTCACTATCGATGACGTGGAAGTAGACATGGTGGAACAATATCAATTCGAAGCCGAGGCCATCACGGGTGACACGGTCATGTATCCTGGCTCTCAAGCCATTTTCCATTTCCTCATCCACAACACGGGCTATGACCCTGTGGATGTCACGGTACACCCGTCCAATGAGTTCTTCACTGACTTCAGCTGCTATTCGAACGGCGTCAGCAGCATGACCTTCCCTACCCAACCCGATGAATTTGTTGAGGTGACCACCTACGCCACATTGCGCCCCGAGATTGAACCTGGCACGATAGCTTGGTTGGACATCAACATGACCATCCCTTGCAACTGCAATACCGCTATGGTAACGTTTTGGGTGACACCACTCGAACCAACACAAACGAAAGAGAACCAACAGAATATCAGCATTTTCCCGAACCCAGCCACCGATTTTGTGACCATAGAAGCGGATGACCTTTTGCAAGTGACTCTGCTCGACATGACAGGAAAAACCCTTAGCAGCACAGCTGCCAAGGGCAATTCCGTTCGTCTTGATGTCAGTGGATTGAAAGCAGGCGTTTATCTCATTTCCGCCAAAACGCGCTCCACTTCTTCCTTCGTGAAATCGATCTTGAAGATGTGATCAGGCTTCAGGTAGTAGAGCTCATGCTCGGCATGGAAACGCTTCTCCCCACCACCCGTGATATTGAGCATCACCACATCATCCGCCTTCACCATTCCCTTTTCAACAGCCTGCTGCAATGAGGCCGTAGCCACCGCTGCGGCATGGTAGATGTCAATACCTTCCGTTTCTTCAAACAAAGCCTTTGCTGCATTGGCTTCATCGTTGCTGACAGCGAAGATATCGCCATTGGTGTCTTTCAAGGCATCGTATAGACCTCCGGCAAGACCGTAAGGCGGCTTGCGGTTGGAAAGCACTGGAGCACAAATCTCAGCGGCATCTTTGCGGGCTTGTTCAGCTTCATAAGGCAACATAGCGCGAGAGTCGGCACGCCAAGCGTCGTACATAGGAACAAATGGTTTGTTTTGCGAAACCATCAGGCGGGCTTTGTTCGTACCAAAGCGGCCGTCACCAATAAAACGCAGATTAGCCTCCCAAGCAGCGATGGCACCTGTACCACTACCCACAGCTTGGAAATAGAAATCAGGCGTGCGGCCAATGAAGGTCGTCGCCGACATCATCGTTGTGCTCATGCCATCGCGGCGGGCGATATTCTTGGCACCGCCTTCAGCGAGGTAGCCATCCATCTCACAGACCACATTCGAAAGGTTGATGGCATCGAAATAGTCACTACCTGACTCAGTAGTGATAAGGTTCACACAAGGATTCAGCGGCTTGTCAAACCATAAGGCATTGATATTATCCTGTGGCACACAAAGCAGCAACTTGATGCCGTTGTCAGAGCACACTTTTGCGAAGGCACGGGCGGTATTGCCAGCTGAGGCCACCACCAGCATTTGATTTTTCTGCTCGTCACCCAATCGAGCGCACACTGAATAGGCCTCCATCTCCTTGAAGGAGCAGGTCGTCATGCGCGCTTTGCGTTCTGGCCACCAGCCGTTGAAAGTGATGTAAAGGTTATTCAATCCCAGGTGGTTAGCCAAGCCTTCGCTCTTATAAGTGATAGGCTCGGAAGGATTTTTCAGCATGGTCTTGATGGGTAGCCAGTCGGCATAGCGGTACAAGCCCAAACAGGCTTCCTTTTTCACATCAAGTTGTTTTTTTTCATAGATGGGACGCACCATGCTCGGTTTGTCGCATTGTTTGTCGTCCAAAGTCCAGCCTTCATCGTTGAAGACGCGACCCGTGGCTACAGTTTGAAGCTGGTATTTTGTAGGAGTGAATATCATTTTCTATTCGTTTTTGTTTTGCAAAAATACAAAAAGTAAAGATAAGGACTGTAAATATCTTTACTATTTTATCATAAAAAGAGGACACGAACCTCTCGGAATCCAACGAAACCTAATTCGTAAACATCCGAGAAGCCCGTGTCCTTCGCGGAGACGATGCTCCTTGATTCACAGATTATCTAACAATCAGCTTGCCATAATAAGCATTACCCTTATTATCTACAACTCTGATGGTATAGATACCAGGGGCAGAGGTGATGCTACGCTCGATGGCAGTTTCACCAAAGCCCTTTTCGGAACGTACCAGTTCGCCGACAGCGTCGAAGACCTCCATCGTGACTTCGTTGAGATCAATCTCCTCGGGAAGTTCGATACGGAAGTTCTCGCCAATGGCAACGGGGTTCGGATAGATGTCGAGAACCATTTCGTTCCTTGCATCAACTTCACGGCTACCCGTGACCGTACCGCTGAGGGTGAGGGTGTTGCTTGTGCCCGTGGTGGCTGCGGTGAGGGTACCGTTGTAAGTTCCGGCACTCAAGCCGCTCTTCAGGCGGACATAGACGTTGGCCT
>CAMYXV010000092.1 GCA_947303055.1 uncultured Bacteroidales bacterium | reverse complement strand
TTGTCTGCGACGGCTACGACAGCGACGGACTGTTCCATTTCAACTGGGGATGGGGTGTCGCCAATGGCTATTACGCTTTGGGCAACTTGAATCCCATTGGGTACAGTTTCAACAATGACAACTATGCTATTCTTGATATCTTTCCACACTATGAGCCTTGTCTCGTGAACGCCTCAGTGTTTCCATCCAACGCAGGCACCATCGAAGGTTGTGGGGAATACCATATCGGCGAACTATGCACGCTTACGGTAACGCCGAATGAAAACTATGATTTTTATTGTTGGAAACAGAATGGAGAAATCCTATCCAACATGTTGTCAGTCACCATTCCAGTTGAGAATGACACGGTCAACATTGAGTCGAACTTCTCATGTTTTCCAATAGGACAGATTACAGCAAGCTACTCACCCGATGCAAGCAATACGAACGTGAATCTGTCGTGGAGCCGAGCTGATACCGTATCGGGATGGAATCTTCTTAAACAATTTGAAATCGGCGAAGAAATCGGCGGCATGGCCACCAATGGCGAACACATTTATGTGACTTATGCATATTGGGAGTACCCTGCTTTCTCGTTCGGAAAATACACTATGGATGGTGAGTTTTTGGAAAGGTTTAATCTAGAAGGCATCCCTGAACCTTTATGCCTTGCCTACGATGGAACCAACTATTATTGTAACAGCGGTCATTCTGGTTTAGGAATATTATATCGCATAGACCTCGACAACAAAACGATTATCGACAGCACTGATATGGGCACTTGGTTCGGAGCGTTGACTTACGACCCTGAATACGATGGTTTTTGGCTTGGCCATAATTATCAAACAATACTCTATAGCCGGCAGGGCCAAAGAATCCAAGCCAGTCCAACAAAACCAGATGATTACCTCAACGGTACAGGTTATTGTACTGCAAAAGACGGCACGCCTCACCTATTGCTGTCAAGGGAATCTGGAGTTTACGATTATGATATTAATAACAATGTCATCTTCGATCAGCCTTTGCTCAATATGGACGAAGAAATCAACTCCAGTTTGGGTACCTGCACATGGATGTATAATGGGAAAGAAGCCTTGTTTATAGTCATCAACAACATCGCTCACATCTTTGAAATCAAAAACACTCTGGCGCAAATTTCACAAATCATACACTACCGCATTTATCGCTCCAACAGCGAAGGTAATATCATCATGCTGGCCGACGAAGTCGATGGTTCATCGTATCTTGACACCACATGGGGCACTGTCATTCCAGGCAATTACCAGTTCGGAATAAGCGAGGTTTATGCCAACGGCAATGAATCAGAGATCATTTGGTCTGACACCATTGTGAAATCAGGCATTGGCATTGACGAGCACACAGACAACCCCACAGAGCAAGCCGTCCAGAAAGTCATCGAAAACGGGCATATCGTCATCATCAAGGACGGAAAACGTTACACCATTACGGGCCAACAGTTGAATTAACGACGATTTTGTATTTTTGCATCAAATATTGCAATAAAACAGCGACAATTCAGTTTATCATAACAAATCGGATTGAAAATGAAAAAACTCAGTATAATCGCACTGCTTTTGGCCTTCACGATGGCCGCCCCCTCCCTGCTCCACGCCCAAATCATTAAAGGTGAGGTTTTTGTCGGCGGCAACGCCAGTCAGGTTGACGGCGATGAGTGTTTTGGCTTCAAGAAATTCGGTGTCCATGCCGGTGCAGGTGCCTTAATCCCACTTACAAGCTGGATGGATGTCGGCCTTGAGGTGCTTTTCAACCAAAAAGGCGCCTACAAACGCAATGCCATCACCTCAAACAGCACTTTCCCTTACGCCTATAACCTGAGGCTCAACTATGCCGAAATACCCGTCATGATTTATCTGACCGACAAGGACGCAGTCTCGGTAGGCTTAGGCGTTTCGTACGGACGTTTGGTCGGTCTCACTGAGTTGAAAGACGGCGAGCCTTTCGAATACGATGGTGTGGGCATCGGCGTGGGCGACGGACAATTGCACTGGAAGCAGGAAGATGACAATCTCCCAGACATTAGCCAAATAACCGACATTAACGAGCTGAACGAAATCGTGGTAAAAAGATACCCCGATGCCATCTACATCTCTGAAAAAGTGGCCAATTCCAACACTTACCGTCCGCACGATTTCAGTATCTGTGCCGATTTACGTTTCCGTATATGGGAAGGCATCCATGCAGAGTTGCGTTACCAGTATTCCCTGCGCCCCATTCGCCACAGGATGTTCTATGAGGATTCCAGCCTTATTTTGGCCAATCAAATCCGAACGCAATACAACAACAACATCACCCTGAGAGTGGTGTATCTCTTCAACGAGCATAGAGCTAACGCGAACAAGGAGGCCTCGAAGAAAGGGCAATAGTTTAGTTTAGAGTTTAAAGTTTAGAGTTTAGAGTTGGTTAGAGCCCTAAGTAATAATCTTTCAGGAATTCATTGTACTGTGCAGTGAAATGTTTGTCCGCATCGCGGATGACAAAGGTTTCCTCTTGTATATTATCGGTTTTCCCGAAGCCTAATTCAAGATTGACACGATTAGGCTCTTTGTCTGCTATTGGAATGATAGTCATGCGTTTGTGCAAATAGAGGCCAAAACTTTCCGCCGTCTTCAAAAAATCCTGCATCACATCGAATGGAAGCACTATTGACAAACGACCTTCTGGCTTCATCAGGCGGCAGACCTCACGACAAATTGTGGCATACGACAAGCCAGCATCGTTGTGCCGTGCCCGACTCTTGCGCTCCGAGTCGCATTTGGAGAATCGGTTGAAAAACGGCGGGTTGGAAATAATAAGGTCATACTTCTTGTCCGATTGGAAATCAACGATGTCCGTGCAATAGGCTTTCAAATGCTCACGCCATTGCGAGGCCTCAAAGTTAATGGTGGCTTCTTCTACTGAAGCCTTGTCAATGTCCACCGCATCCACATGTGCAACACCCTTTTGCGAAAGCATCAATGGTAACAATCCGCAACCTGTGCCAATGTCTAAGACCACATCGGTCGGCTTGACCTCAGTCCAGCGTCCCAGCAAGATGGCATCGGTCCCCACCTTCATCGTTGAACGGTGATGGTAAAGGCTGATATGCTTGAAGTGGAAGGGGCGCGCGTCGGTCATTGCAGGTACATGTCTATCAAGCCTTCTGGCGCAGTGATGGTGAGGATTTTCTTGTCACGGTCGACGTTTTGAATCACCTGGTCAAGGATGGGTATAAGGACTTCCTTCTTACCTTTCATCACTTGCAGGATGGCTTGAGTAGGGTATTCCAACACCTCGGTGACAGGGCCTAACTCACCTTTCTCCGTGTCGACCACCGTAAAGCCCACAATCTCATGGAAATAGAATTGCTTGCCGCTCAATTTGGGGAGCATCTCCAAAGGCAGATACACCGCTTTCCCTACCAAATGCTGCGCCGCCTCAATAGTCTTTACATCTTGGATGGCGATGAAGAACTTATCACCGCTCATCGTGATTTTCTCCACGAAAAACGGTGTCAGCACCTTGTTGATTTCGAGGAAGAAATGCTTAATTTCGAGGTAGGCTGACGGGTCGTCGGCCTCTAGTTTGATGGTCACCTCCCCTTTCAGGCCGTGGGTCTTGGCCACGCGGCCAAGGAAAAAACAATCTTCTTTTTTCATTGTGTCCTATTTTGCTGCAAAGATAAAACTTTTTATTTTTGCCGCTCATTTTTGAGTCATGCACGAGTTTTTGCATTTGTTTTTGGATGTGCTGAGAAACAGCGTCTTAATCACTGGTCTGGTGATGATCATGATGCTGATGATTGAGTATGTCAACATCCACTCGCACGGCAGATGGTTCACGCGGCTACGTCAAAACCGTTTCGGACAAGTCGTTTTGGGAGCGGGTTTGGGCATTATACCTGGCTGCATGGGCGGTTTTGCCGCCGTGTCGATGTATTCGCACAAGCTGTTGAGTTTCGGTGCCTTGATTGCCATGATGATTGCCTCATCGGGCGATGAAGCCTTCGTCATGCTCGCAATGATTCCCAAAGAGGCCCTATTGCTAATGGTGGTTTTGTTTATGGTGGCTATCCTTGCTGGTTGGCTCGTCGACCGTTTCGCCAAGCCCAACAAAGACCATCACGAAGGCTGCGAGGAAGGCTATCAAATCCATGAGGAAGACGAAAAGGAAGAAAACGACGACAAGCCCACCTTGCGCAATATGCGCCATGCCAGCGCGGAACGCATTGCCTTGCTGCTCGGGGTGATTTTGTTCATCGTTGCCTTAGCCTTCGGCATGTTCGAGCATGGTCACGAAGAAGTCGCTCACACCCAACTCAATATCTTCAATGAGTCGTGGATGAATCTCATCTTTGCCGTCATCAGTTTATTTGTAGTGTGGTTCATCGCCACAGCGGGCGAACACATCATCAAAGAACACCTCTGGGAGCACATCATCCGCAAGCATTTCTTGAGCATCTTCCTCTGGACCTTCGGCGCACTGCTCGTCATCAAAATCGGTCTTCATTACTTTGACATTGAGACGCTTATCAGCAACAACATCCCCTGGATGATCCTGCTGGCTGTCTTGGTTGGCATCATCCCCGAGTCGGGACCGCATTTGCTGTTTGTCACCTTGTTTGCCACGGGCACAGTACCATTCTCGGTGCTACTGGCTAGCAGCATCTCGCAGGATGGTCACGCCTCGTTGCCGCTGCTCGCCGAGAGCAAACGAAGTTTCGTCAAAGCTAAGATTGTCAATGCTTTGGTGGCGGCAGTTTGCGGGTATTTGTGCTATTTAATCGGGTTTTAACGATGATGAGATTCCCCTGCGGGGAATGGAGTATTAACAATGTAATCATGCGGCGGTATAAACGGTTTCCATTAGGAACCTGTTTTAACCGCCGCTTTGTAACTATAATAAGAACTCCATTCCCGAAGGGAATCTTTTTTTTCGCTTGACATATTGAAATAATTCATATTTTTGCCGCCGAAAAACAAAGGGGTGCCTTCCCTGTCATGGCAGGGTGAAAAGGCTGAGATCATACCCTCTAACCTGATCCGGGTAATGCCGGCGTAGGGATTGGATATTTTCAAATCTCCCCTTCACATTTGGTCAATTAAAAATAAAAAGATGAAAAGATTCTTTTTTGGTATTGCTGCATTGTTCATTGCAGCCAGTGTGAATGCACAAAACAATGACGTGGTGAACGACACCACGCGGTACGAAAAGCTCAACGAAGTGGTAGTCAACGGTGTGCGTGTCCAAAAAAATGCCCCCTTCTCCGTCACCAACATCGAGAGGGTAGAACTCAACGACTTTTCGAAAACCGGCCAAGAACTCCCCTTCCTTTTCGCCAAGACACCGGGTATCCTCGCCTGGAGCGAGAACGGTGTAGGTACTGGCACCAGCTACATGCGCATCCGTGGCGCTGGCGACTCGCGCATCAATGTCACCCTAGATGGTGTAGCACTCAACTCACCCGAAGACCAATGCGTGTTCTGGGCCAACATGAACAGCTACGGCTCGTTGTTGGGCTCGGTGCAGATCCAACGCGGCGTGGGCACTTCCACCAACGGCGACGGCGCCTTTGGCGGAACGGTGGCCTTGTCGTCGGCAACGCCTTCCTTCGTGCCGAGTGCCGAAATCACGGGTTCCTACGGCTCGTTCAACACGCTCAACTTCGGTGCAAAAGCCTCCACAGGTCTTTTGTGGAACCACCTCATCATCGATGGCGCCTACCACGAGACCCACACCGACGGCTTCATCCACGGCACCAAGGGCCGTAGCGGAAGCTATTATGGCGGCATCACCTATATCAATAACAACTTCCAACTCCGCTACAAAAACATCGGCAACTTCGAGAAGACCGGACAAGCCTGGAACGGTGTCACCGCCGGCGACGACTATCTCAGCATCATGGACGGCATATACGGCGAACCAGGCGTAAAGACTTACGAAGACATGTATAAAGTTGGCCTCGGACAATACAACTCCCTTTACGAACATCTGGTGCACTCCGACCCTAACGACCTCTACAGCAGCTTCATCACAGATGAAAACGGCAACTTCGTCACAGAGCGCTACAAACTCAGAAACGGAAGCTACTGGGATAAGACCACCGACAACTTCTGGCAGGACCACAACATCCTCTCGGCAGCCTGGGATATCAACGAGAACTGGACGACAGCAGCATCGCTGCATTACACCTACGGCTATGGTTTCTATGAGGAATTCAGATATCAGAACACTTTGGCCAAGAAATTCGGAATCAATGAATATGACTCGACCGGCGAAAGAATAGTCTCTGATGCGGTTCGTAAAAAAGGCCTTCGTCAGGATACATACGGATTTGTGTGGAACGCCAACTACAAAAACGACCGTTGGGATATCATCGGCGGCATTTCTCTGCAGAACTTCAAAGGTAACCATTTCGGCTATGTGACTTATATCGAAAATGAAGAGGTTTCCAATAAATATCTCGCCGATGGCTATTATAAATATTACGATTCCGACGCTAGCAAACTCGACGGAAACGCCTTTGTTAAAGCGGCTTTCAACATAACCGACAATTGGACTGTCTTTGGCGATGCTCAATATCGTCATGTCGATTACAAAACCAACGGCATCAACGACAGATTTGTCAAGAATTCGGATGGAAACTATGTCAACCAAGAGTTGAATATCAACGAGACTTACAACTTTTTCAACCCGAAAGGCGGCATTTCGTGGAACAAAAACGACCATCACGTCTATGGTTCGGTTGCCATGAGCCACCGCGAGCCTGAGCGCAACAACTTCACCGACAACGGTTCCTATCCTGCCCCTGTGCCCGAAATGCTCCTTGACTATGAACTCGGCTACAGCTACAATGGCAACATCTGGCAGGCTGGTGCCAACCTCTATTATATGGACTACACCAACCAATTTGTGCAGACGGGCGCAGTGAGCGACATCGGTGAGGCCCTGACCACCAACATCAAGGATTCGTACCGCATGGGCGTGGAGCTGCAGGCAGGCGTGAACGCCACCAAATGGTTGACCATTGAGGCCAACGCCGCCTTGAGCAGAAACAAGATTAAAGACTTCGACGAAGTGGTGGAAGACTGGGACAATGGTACCACTACCATCCACTACGACAACTCCACCCTGGCCTTCTCGCCTTCGGCCATCCTGAACGGTTTCGTCACCTTCCACCACAAAGGTTTCGAGGCCACCTGGCACACGAACTACGTCTCACGCATGTATCTCGACAACACCCAGAACCTCGACCGTTCGTTGCCGGCCTACAGCACCTCCAACGTCAGCCTCGGCTACACGCTGAAGCCCAAGAAAGTCGTCAAGGAAGCCATCGTGAAGGTGAACTTCAACAACATCTTCAACAAGCGCTACGCCGCCAGCGGCTGGGTCTATTCGGCCATCTGCGACAGCTACGGTCACCCCAACGACAACCGCTACTACCAGATCGGTTTCATCCCGATGGCAGGTTTCCATGTCATGGGCAATCTGACGCTGAGGT
>CAMYXV010000091.1 GCA_947303055.1 uncultured Bacteroidales bacterium | reverse complement strand
AGAACTACAAGAACACCGAGAACCGCATGGCCAGCATCGCCAAGTTCGGCGTTGGGGCCATTGATGTTATCATTACCGAGAAGCAATAAAAAAAGCCAGACTTCCGCATGGTTGTCATCTCCCCAATGCCTCATCAATGCGCTGATGTTCATTCACGACGTATGTTCCCAATGTTTTCGCGATTTTAGGATAGAAATCGTTTAATGTCGGGTATATATCACGATGATGCGTGTATTCCTTGAGCGCACTCACCAATTCTGGCATCCAATGAAAGCCACGGCCAAGTTGGTCATACATCTCCGCTTCCACCTGCTCGGCAGTGAAGCCGTTTTCTTCCATATAGATGATGACGGCTGCACGGACAATGCTTTCATTGAGTACGGTTGTTGCATTCTTGTACGCTTGCCAATTCATCAGTTGTTTTGTCAAGGCATATAAATCCTCTGCTATGGAATCGAGCAGGGCCTTGTTTGCCTCCTCATCAAGGCGCGGATTGACAAACGAATGGTTGAACTCGTGAATCAAGATGGAAGCTATTGATACACTGTTTTCAAAAGCCTTTCCCGTTTCTTGGTCCAGATAGTAACCACAAATGGCAAAGACTTCCTTCCCTTGGCCAGGTAATTGGCGACTTGGTCCGTAACAGTTACCTCCATTGGTGAATCCAATAATGACCCTAAAGGTTTCTTCAGGAGCCATACCATAAAAACGGGCGTACCAGTCTTGGTGGAAATACTGCATCACATTGTCTTCGAATGTCCTAATCCCTTCGTTGTAAAATTCCTCATGCTGCACGAAAAACTCATGGAAACGTGTGTCAGTATAGAATTGGTTGATGTACATCATGCAAGAGTCGAGATTGACACTCTTCCATCTCTTTTCAAGGGTCGCGGCATCTATAAGGCTGACGATGTTTCCGTCCGTTTCGATATGCAACGACATGCTGGCCACGGCGTCATAACTGATACCATATCTCGATTTAAGACTTTGCATATAAGCCACCGCAGGATGTGACTCGAAAGCTGTAAACCAGGCCTCGGTCTCTTCTGTGTATTTTCCTGCCATGTCCATGTGATATTCCCGAAAGCCAGCCGTGCGAGCCATAATGCTCATCAGTTCAATCGTTTCCGAAGCCTCAACCTTCACTTGTTGCGCTTGCATTTCCCATCCGCCCATCAATAACAGGGCTGCAAACAGGGTGTAAAATCTCGTTATTTTCATTGTCCTATTGGTTTTATTTATAAGTCCTAGCCCTTCGTTAGCACGATGATAGCACGCATAACGATTTAACTATTTCTTCATTGTCTTAAAGTTTTAATAATAAGGTTTTGTATAACTGAACTTTTTCCCAAACCACCAAAGGCAATAAGCGAACAAAAGGAGGCCGACGACAAGAATAAGCCAAAGGATGACATGGGGTTGACCGCTTAAATCTATGGCAGTAAGAGAATTGTTGGCAACATGGATGATGATGCCCGGGATAATGCTTCCCGTGCGCCAGTAGAGCCAGCCGACAAGGATTCCAAACAACAAGGCCGTGACAAATTGCGCCCCAAACCCGTGAAATGAAGCGAAAACAAGGGCAGAGATGAGAATGGCAATCCACGGACGGCATCGCATCTTCAGCAAACCACCAAGAATAAGGCCGCGAAAACCAATCTCTTCTGCTATTGGGGCAAAAATGCAGGCGTAGAGTATTCCGGCAATTCCGGAAACAAGCCGTTGAAGACGCTCTAAATCTTCGCCTATATCTGAAGGGTCAACACCAAGCAAAAACAATGCCGTGAATAAAACAAACGCTTGAGATGCAGCAATCAAGACAGACATGCCAACCACAGGCCAGACCATACGCCGCTCGATGCGGCCAAACGACAGTTCAACATAGCGCTTGCCGAAAAAAACGATAATTATTAGGACACATCCCAATAGTCGCGCCCATTTCAGGATTTCATAGTTCGCATGGTTCGTAAAGAAGCGTCCTACGATTGCACCAATGATTGGTAGAGCCAAAAACAAGCCACACCAAAGCAGAAACAGCTTTATCGTTTTACCTATTCCTTCGTTCATGTTTCTTATCAGATTTCAGTTTGCGAAAATACAACTTTTTGGATTTGAACTGGAAAATCGTTTGTTATCCCTCCTGATTGTCCTTTTCCAAATCAATCAAAACCTGCTCCAACATAAGCTCGACATCTGGCGAGACGCACACGTTGCTGATGTAATAGCAAACCCACATGGCGAGGGCAATAAAGCAACACACAATGAAAACAACAAGGGCTTGTCCTAAATTCGACGAATGGGAGACAAGCACGTAGACGAGCACGTATGTTCCAAAGGCCAATATAAGCAAAATGGATAGAATCCACATGATCTTGTTGGCTTTTTTGTAGGTTTTCAGGGCTTTACGGATTCGTTGTGTGTATTCCGTCACAGTCATAGAGACCGAATATGCTTTGTTGGTTATTCGATAAACATAAATGCTTAAAATCACTATTCCCAAGCACCAAAGTCCGAAATAAAGTCCAAGAAAATAATATAAAAAAGGAGCTAACACAGCAAATATGATGATTCTGCCAATCAATCTCTGTTGCAATTCGGACAAATGTTTTTTTGTGGCTTCACTAAAATGCCTTTCGTCAACGATGCTTTCGCCCTCCAGCTTTTCGTTCAAAGTGGCCAGTTGGACTTTCATTTCTTCCAATTCGTCGTTTTCCATTGCTTTGCGTTTTTATTCGTTTGACATTTTCTTCAGTTGTTCCTTGATTCTGACCAATTTGACGGAGACATTCTTGGTGGAGATGCCGATGATTTGCCCGATTTCCTCGTAGCTCATGTTTTCGAGCCAAAGCAAGATGATGGCTCTGTCCACTACACCGAGCTGGTTAATGCGACGGTAAAGTTGCTGGATCTGCTTGGTGTCGTCGTCGGTGTCGGTGAACAGGTTGATGTCCATATTGAGGGGAACCGTCTCTACGCTATGTTCCTTCTTACGATCAAAGGAGATGCAAGTATTGAAACTGACCCGCCAAATCCAAGTCTTTACGTCGCATTTGCCTTGGAACGAGTCAAACCCTCGCCAAAGGTTGATGAGTGTCTCTTGGAAAAGGTCGTTGGCTTCCTCCTGGTCTTTCGAAAAGAGGTAGCACACGGTAAATACCGTGTTTTTGTACCTTTTGACAATGTCGGAAAAAGCCTTTTCTTTATCTTTCATGGTTAGAATCGTTTGCCTATTAGACGCAAAAAAAGCGAAAAAACTACACGGAAAGAAGTTTTTTTCAAAAATACTTGAATTCTTCTTCCATGTTCTGTATGACAATGTTTGGGGCGCATCCCCCGCCGAAGCCATTGTCTTGTGTCCGGCAAGTGCTACAGCCGTTACCATTCTGTAGTGCAATATTGACTTGGTATAAGTAGGTTGCGCAAAAGAAAACGCCCTAAATTGACTATCAATTTAAGGCGAATGTTCGTGAACCCGCTGGGAATCGAACCCAGAGCGAAGGAACCGGAATCCTTTATTTTATCCATTAAACTACGGGTCCTAATTAGACTGCAAAAATACTAAGTTTTTGATTAGGTTGCCCCAAAATTCGTACCTTTGCCGCTTGAAAAACGACAATTTTTGATGTAATTATTTGAAACATAATCGATTGAGGTATGAAAAACGAGAAATTGAAGCAGCAAATTCTGGCCTACGCCTATCTGGTATTCGGTTCGGCATTGTTCGCCGTCGGCGATGTGATGTTCGTGAATCCCTACCACTTGGCACCTGGTGGCGTGTATGGTCTGGCCAACGTGTTCAATGCCCTTTGGGGATGGAAGATCTCCTTGGCGGGTATTTGCATGGACATTCCTTTGCTCATCATCGGCACCATCATATTGGGCCCCAAGTTTGGCGTCAAGACGGTGATTTCGGTTATCCTGATACCTGTTTTCACCTATATCCTTGAAACGCTGTGGGGTTATGCACCCGTCATCCACGACGGCGCCTTCTTCGATACGGAGTTGCAGTCGTCGTTGTTCTTCATGGACGGCGATGTGCAGCGCTACTTCATGCCCGACTTCTTCCTGAACACGGTGGTTTCGGGCCTCATCTATGGTTTGGCCATCGGTGTCATCTTCCGTTCGGGTGCCACCTCGGGAGGCTCGGATATCATCGCCATGATTGCCCATAAATACACCAAGATAAGCCTTGGCACTCTGGTGCTTATCGTCGATAGCATCATTTCACTGACCACCCTCGTCGCTTTCGAGGATATCCGCCTGCCTATCTATTCCGTCATCCTTATCTTCATCGAGAGCAAGATTATCGACCTCGTGGTGGAAGGCGTGAAGAGCTACAAGACGGCCTTCATCGTCACGGATAAGATTGACGAGGTGCGTGATTTCATCATCAAAGATTTGGACAGAAGCGGTACCGTGTTCGCGGGCAGTGGTCTCTATCAAGGTGCCGAGCGCAAGATGATTTACGTCACCCTGAACCGCTCTGATTTGGTGAAACTGAAAGCCAACCTCCGTTTCCTTGACCCCAATGCTTTCGTCAACGTGATTGAGAGCTCGGAGATTATGGGTAACGGCTTTAAGGCTTTGCCTACTGAATAGCCTTCAGGACTTGCTCAATAGCAATAGGGAAATACGCCTGCTCCAATTGGTGGATTTTAGCCGCCAGGGAGTCAGGCGTTTCTTTTTCGTCCAAGCTGACGCGGGCTTGCAGGATGATTTCGCCGCTGTCGTACAACTCGTTGACATAGTGCACGGTGATGCCCGACTGGGCTTCTTTTGCTGCCACTACGGCTTCGTGAACGTGCTCGCCGTAAAAACCTTTGCCACCATATTTGGGTAATAGGGCAGGATGGATGTTGACAATCTTTTTTGGGAAGGCTTTGACCAGGTTTTCCGGAAGCTTCCATAGGAAACCGGCTAGTACAATTAGGTCAATATCAAGGTCTTGCATCTCCTTTATGAAAGCATCGCTCTTGAATTCCTCTTTGGTGATCATGCGCAGCGGTATGCCTAAGTTTTTCGCCCTTTCGATGGAATAGGCTTTGGGATTGTTGCACACCACGTTGACGATTTCAACGTCTTTGTTGTCGGCGAAATATTCGGCAATGCGCTGCAGGTTGGTGCCGTTGCCGCTGACGAATATGGATAGTCTTTTCATTCTCTGTATCTAATCGTTACGGTTTCGTTTTTGCCCAAGTCGAACCACACCAGATAGCCTTCGTCGACTTTTCGGAAATCGATGGCTTTGCCTTCCACGATGATGGGCTTGGTGCATAGTAAGGTCAGGCCTTTGATGACTTCGTTGGGGTTGGTCAGTTGTATGGTCCTATTGTCGCAAATCAGGTATTCGATGCTGTTAAGTTTCTCGTAATAGCTGAGGTATTGTTCAATAGTAGTGGGAAGGATCTTCTTCTCGTCGCGAAAGTGAGCCAGTTGGCTCAGTGCGAAATTGAATCCTGGCATGGCTACGGCTGTCCCATTTTCATTGTACTGCCAGAAAGCGCGATAAGGATTGCTCCAGGCTGGATAGACATGCGTGATAAACACATTATGTTGTTCCACAAGACGCTGTAGGCGGATGCTGTCAAAGTAGTAATACCATTCCCGGTCTTCATTTACCTCCAAGGTCGAGGGCGTCGACCAAAGCAGGAAGTCCTTGTCGCCATTGGGCAAAGTGGTGATTTGACGGTTGGGCAGGGCATCGCCGAAGCCGTCAAAAGGTTGCACAAAATGACCATCGAAGTTATGGCTTTCCATTCGGTTTTCCTCGTAATAAGCATTCCAAAGGTAGCGCACGCCGTTCTTTTTCCAAAGCTCGGCGGCATATTGTGGCGAGTCGGGCAGCAGGCCGTCGCAAACCAAGTCCTCGCGGTTCTTGTCGGGGCCGTTGTTGTAGCCGTGGTCTATCCAGCTCTTGGTGTCGAATTGCCTTCTCATGAAGCGCATAGCTTTTGGGAACTCGTCGGGAGGGGTGGTATAAACCTCAGGCGAGTGCAGACAGATTTCAAAGCCTTGTTTTTTAATGGTTTTCAGTAGTTTATAGAACTCCTTATCTGTCTTGATGGAAGCGACAGGCCCTTTGAAAAGTCCGTTGCTGGTCTTCTCGTTGGTCACATTGTCGGGGTTCCAATAGAACACGCTTTTCGTGACGGGAATGTTGAAGTAGCAAAAACCGCCCACGGCATCTTCGGGTTTGGTGATGTTTTCGTTGCCAAAGAGTACGGCGCGTTGGGTGCGAATATCTGTCCAATCGGCATGTTCAGTGAAGATGAAAGCCGATTGGTAACCGTCCCACACGGGCATGAGGCGGGGCAATTCATCAGGAACACTATTGTAAAAATCTATATAGCCTGTCAGTACTTCGCCTGCCTTGACATTACGATAGGAGATGTCCTCGAAGTAATCCGACGTATCCGCTCTCATGGGATAATGCAATAACGGATGGTCGCGCCAATAGTCGATGTTGAAGCAGGCATATCGGTTGTCTGTATCGAGTTGAAGGGAGGAAATGCCCATGTTGTGGTAGGTGCAGAGGCTCAAACTATCGTTTGTGATGCTGAAACCTTCACGATCAAGATAATATGAGTTTTGAAAATGGGTTGTGTCGATGTGTTGGTTGCGGCGGTAAACGGAGAGTTGGCCTTCTGGGAAAGGCAAAATAAAAGCTAGACGTAGTAATTGTAAGTCTTCAAGGAAGGTAGAATTAATCTTTATTGTAATATGATCTTCATTCTCGTTGCCATCTAACTGAAAATCATAATACGCCATGGAAGGGTCGCTCACCGTGTCGCCTTGTGCGTTTATGTATTCTAGGACGGGAATAAATCTGTTTCCTAAAAATTTAAACGTCTTATAGTGTAGAACTTCATTGTCTGGCAGATAACTGGGTTGTGGAATGGCGTTGATTTCCAGTCGTGCATCGTCGAAAAACAGTCTTTTTTGGTCCTTATTCCAAACATAGACCTTGATTTCGCCACCCTGCGTATAACTGGCTGGGAAGTTGAGGTCAAGCTGCACTTGCGACCATTCAGCTGTGTCGTTCACATAATCCGCAAGGGGATAGGCAACCCAATAACGGTTGCGAATCGTGTCGTCAATGCTAACAACGATGTCGGCTTGGGTTTCGGCATCAGCTTTGAACAGGAAACCGAATTTGCAATTGATGTTCTGGTGGGGGAATTCTTTGTCTGCATTAATGCTGACTCCTAATCCGTATTCATGTAGCGTATCACAGATGCAGACGAAATCCTCTTCAACTGTGCTACTGTCGGCTACAATATGCAGGTTAAACCATGGAGCATTCCACTCTTGGCGGTTCTCAAAGTCGTTGGTATAGACCTGTGCTTTTACAAAATGAGCGGTCAACAAGGCCGTCCATAGCAAAATGATTTTGAGAGGGAACTTCATCTTCGCTTTATTTTCGGCAAAAATAGCGATTTTTATGACATCATTTGCGCTTCTTTTGAAAAACTTTATCGCCTTTTCATATATTAATAAGGTGTTGTTTTATTCCATTTTTCAGCTTTTCAAATATTTTTCTCATTGTGTATCAGTTACATACGAGGAAAATGAAAAAAAGTTGAAAAAAGATGTTGCGGGTAACGGAAAAGGTTGTACTTTTGCACCCGCTTTCGGAAGGAACGAGGGGTCGAGAAGAGGGGAGACGGAAGCGCAAGTTCTTTGAAAGTCTGAGGCCAGCACAAGACCGGCGCCGCGTGATGCGGCGTCA
>CAMYXV010000090.1 GCA_947303055.1 uncultured Bacteroidales bacterium | reverse complement strand
TCGCCATCACGCCTTTCAACTTCACCTCCATCGCCTCCAACCTGAACATGACCCCTGCCCTGATGGGTAACACCACCATCTGGAAGCCCTCGACGACCGCCCTGCTGTCGAACTACACCGACATGCGCATCTTCATGGAAGCCGGCCTTCCCGCTGGCGTCGTCAACTTCCTGCCTGGCAAGGGCAGCGTGATCAGCGGCGTGGCCCTGAAGGACAAGAACTTCAACGCCATCCACTTCACCGGCAGCACCGCCACCTTCAAGAGCCTGTGGAAGACCACTGGCCAGAACCTTGATCTATACAAGGCTTATCCTCGTCTCGTGGGTGAGACCGGCGGTAAGGACTTCATCTTCGTCCACAACAGCGCCGACCCGCAAGAGGTGGCTGTCGCCATCGTCCGCGGGGCTTTCGAATATCAAGGTCAGAAGTGCTCAGCCGCTTCGCGTGCCTACATCCCCGCCTCCATGTGGAACGATGTGAAGAACCGCGTCGGCGACATGATGAGCACCATCAAGATGGGTGACGTGAAGGACTTCACCAACTACGTGAACGCCGTCATCGACGAGGCCTCGTTCGACAACTGCAAGGGTTACATCGACCGCGCCAAAGCCAGCAAGGACGCTGAAATCGTCTTCGGCGGCAACTGCGACAAGAGCGTCGGTTACTTCGTCGAGCCTACCGTCATCCTCGCCAAGGTTCCGGACTACGAAAGCATGGTTCAGGAAATCTTCGGACCCATCATCACCATCTACGTCTACGACGACAACAAGTTTGAGGAGATGCTGGACGTTTGCGACCAGAGCTCACCTTACGCCCTCACCGGTGCCTTCTTCGGCAACTGCATGAAGGCCCAGAAGATTGCCAACGACAAGCTGCGCCACGCAGCCGGCAACTACTACGTGAACGACAAGCCCACGGGAGCTGTGGTCGGCATGCAGCCCTTCGGCGGCGCCCGCGCCAGCGGCACCAACGACAAGGCCGGTGGCCTCTGGAACCTCATCCGCTGGACCAGCCCACGCGCCATCAAGAACACGTTTGTTCCTGCTGCCGCCTACGGCTATCCGTTCCTGGCAAAGGATTAATCGTTACTGCGATAATTCATGAAAAAATCCGTCAGTTTTTGGCGGATTTTTTTATTTTTGCAGTCTTAATACTCAAAAAATGAAGCATCTACACCAACTCATTCTTGCTCTGGCTCTGCTTTCAGGGCTCTCTCTGACCGCTCAAACCGAATATCGGTTCAATGAAAGGCCAAACGGATTCAGCATCGGAAGCCGCACCAACACTACGACTACCATTATACATAATGTAAGCACCGTCACTATTGAGAACGCTCATCGCGATGGGCTTGATGGGCAGTTCATCACCCTTTCGGGCATCCATATCGCCAACAAAGCAGGCGATCCTGACCTGCCCAGCGGAAGCGCCTTCGTGGCCATTCCCAATGGCTCGACGCCTTCCATCAAGATCGCTTCGGCAAAGACCAAGGTGATTGAAAACGTAGACCTTATCCCTGCTCCACAGCCTCAGTTGGACAACGACAACTCGCCCGCTGTGTATCAGAAAGACATGAGCATTTACAGCCGTGACGCCTTCTACCCCGCCACTCCTTATAATATATCAGAGGTGATGACCGTCCGAGGCGTGGAGATGGTGCAAGTGGGTGTGATGCCTTTCCAATACAACCCAATCACCAAGCAACTCATTGTATATGAAGATCTTGAATTGGAATTAACCACCAAAGGCGGCGATGGCATCTACGGAAACCTTCGTTACCGCACGCCTGAATGGGACCAGATCCTCAGCGACATGCTCCTCAACCGAGAAGTATTGCCTGAAGTAGATTACGGCGAGAAGCTTCGCAAGCACTATGAAAACCGTGAGACTGGCTGCGAATACATTATTATTACGCCTAACAACGATGAGTTTGTGCAGTTGGCCGACAGCATCAAACAATTCAGGACCGAACAAGGCATTCCCACCGAAATCTACACCGTGTCACAATGCGGAGGGAACAACGGGACCGCCATCCGCAATTTTATCCGCAACGCTTACAACAACTGGGACATGCCCCCTGCGGCCGTGTTGATTCTTGGCGATCATAACAGCAACTCCAGCCAAGGTGTGGTTTCTTTCACCATGAACAACCATCCAGGCGGCGACGGATATAACCCCTACATTTCGGACCATGCCTATTCCATCATGGGCAACGATATGATGCCCGATATCATCATCGGTCGTATCACGGGACGCAACTACGACGAGCTGTACCACATGATCAAAAAGGACCTCGACTACGAGCGCACCCCTCCCACCAATCCCAACTTCTACGACAAACCCATCACCGCCATGGGATTCCAATTGGAGCGCTGGTTCCAACTCTGCTCAGAGGTGGTCAACGGTTTTTGGAGGTATGAGCTCGGCAAGCATCCAGTACGCATCAACGCCATCTATGAAGGCACCCCGGGAAACCGTTGGTCATCAGCCTCTAAAACGAATACGATCGTCAGTTATTTCGGCCCCAATGGATGCGGCTATATCCCCCAAAACATGTCCCACCTTACCGACTGGAGCGGCACGGGTAACGATGTCAACGACGCCATCAACAGCGGAGCCTTCATCCTCCAGCACCGCGACCACGGTGCAGAAGAGCTTTGGGGAGAACCCAGATACAGCATTAGCTACATCAACAGACTGACCAACAACGACTTGACCTACGTCATGTCGAACAACTGCCTTACCGGCCGCTTCAACTACAACGGCTCCAACGGTTGCTTTGCCGAAGCTTTCCACCGTCATCAGCACGGAGCCTTGGGACTCATTGCTGCCACCCAGGTATCCTATTCCTTTATCAACGATGTGTACGTTTGGGGTGTATACGACAATATGTGGCCCGACTTCATGCCGAGCTACGGCACCCAACACGCCACGAATTTCTTGCTCCCCGCTTTTGGCAACGCAGCGGGAAAATATTTCCTACGACAGTCCTCCTGGGCCGACGATGGTGTGAAAGAGATCACCTATTACCTCTTCCACCAACACGGAGACGCCTACATGAACCTCTATAGCGAAGTTCCGCAACACCTTGACGTTGAAATGCTTCCAGTCCTCGTGGCTGGCAGCGGACAATACCAAATCAAGGTGGATGCAGGTGCGACCATCTGCCTGACCGCCAATGGACAAATCATCGGATTCGGCGAAGGCACCGGAGCCACACAAACTATCACCGTCACGCCACAAGTGCCGGGAACGACCGTGAAGCTGACCATCAAGAAGCAGAACTACTATCGTTACGAGCATTTGTTGAATACGATTCCAGCCGAAGGGCCCTACCTGATTTTTGACGCCGTACAAGTCAACGATGAAGTTGGCAATGGAAACCAAAAAGCCGACTACAACGAGACCTGCGATCTCAACGTCAGCATCCATAACGTAGGTTCAGAGGGTATTGGCGACATCACGGCCTTGTTAACTTGTAATAATCCAAACGTTCAAATTCTTCAGGATCACGTCACTTTCGGCATGATCAACAGTGGGGATATTCTCCAGGCGAGCAACGCCTTCACTGTTCGTTTCGACGAATCGCTTGAAGACGGGGAAAACATCCTGATGTACCTCCAGATGAGCAACGGCGATTACAGCTATCACGACAGTATCGGCATCAAGGTCAACGCTCCTGTTCTCAATTGCACCAATGTCAGTTTCAGCAATCTCAACGGGGAGCCCACCGACCGTTTCATGAAGGGAGAATCCACCTTGATGACTTTTGACATCACCAACTCGGGACACAGCAAGTCATTGGACCTGACTAACCAATTGACCATTGATGTCCCATTCCTGGATCTCACCGAAAACCGTCTTCCTCTTGAAGCACTTGAAGCTGGAGAGACCGCCCAGGTGACCTTCCAAGTCAATCTGCACGACGATGCTCCCAAAGGCAACATCCTTAGCTATACCTTTGAAAGCCAGAGTGGTATCAGGACCATTCAATGGGAAGACCAAGTATCATTGGGATATACCACCGAAGATTTTGAGGACGAAGATCTGAATCCGAATCTTCAATGGACCCTTGGATCGGGAAACAAGAAATGGTACATTGTGGAAGATTCTACAGCCACCGAAGGCTATTGCCTGCGTTCCCCGGCAATCAACGACAATGGGACTGCCAAACTGCTGATCGTTGTCAAATGCGCCAAATCCGAAACGTTCACATTCAACCATAAGACCTCGACTGAAACGAATGACGTTCTTCAGCTCAAAGTCAACACCCAGATTGAAGGGACATGGAGCGGTGAATCCGACTGGGAAACCAAAACCGTCAACCTTAACAAAGGTGACAACTTACTCACTTTCACCTATAAAAAGAACGCCCAGAATATTGGAGGCGAGGATTGTGTCATGATCGACCATCTGCTTTTCCCGCCCCTTGAAGAACTCTTTGTGTTTGCCGGTGATGATTGCGGTACCGATTTCAATCTTCCATTCACACCCAACAGCTGCGTATTGCATTATGACACCATCCTTTGGAGCACCAGCGGTGACGGCAGTTTCGACGATCCAAGTCTGGAAAGGCCAATTTATACCTTTGGAAGCAATGACATTGCCAATCGCCATGTAACACTCACCATGACCGCCATTCGCGACGATGTCGAGCAAAGCGACGCTATCGTGATTACCAATACCTATGCCACGAAGGAAACCACCCTTTCAGGCATCCAGGTCTATCCCAACCCAGCACAAGGAACACTTTACATCCAATCCGACAATGTTGAGTCAGGCCGAATGCTGATCAGGTTGATTGACTGCTTGGGTAGGACCATCCAGACGATTGAAAAGACCATTGACGATCATACGCTCCAGGAGCAACTCAATATTTCAAACCTGAGTAGTGGGCTATACGACCTTCAAATCATTCAAGGAAACCAGATGAGCAATACACGGGTAGTTATACGCTAAAAAAGCGTTTTGGACATCGTTTTTTCGTCACCGGTATTTCAAAATTTATCCCAAATCATTCGATTTTTATCCCAAATTTGGGTTATTTTATCCCAAAATTACCTATTTTTGTCACAATCAAGGGGGATAAATAACATTTATTGATATTAAAAATCATATAGGGCTAATTTTGCCCATCATTTTCAAAAACCGCAAAAAGCATGTGTAAAGAAACGAGAATTTTTGACATCCTCACGGTCTATACCGAGAAATGGCCGGAACAACAAGTGGCTTTGGCCAAGAAAGAAAACGGAACTTGGAGGAAATACAGCCCAAAAGAATATCAGGAGTTGACCCGCAAGGTCGCCTATGCTTTAATTGAGCTCGGCATTGCGCCCAAGGACAAGGTCGCCATCATCAGCAGCAACCGTCCAGAATGGAACATTTTGGACATGGCCATCACCATGATCGGTGCCATCGACGTGCCGATCTACCCCACCATCAGCAAGGAAGACTACCGCTACATTCTTGACAATTGCGATGCCAAGATGGTTGTCCTTGAAGGTGCCGCCGTGATGAACAAAGTTGAGGAAGTGCGCGTGGACATCCCGAAGTTACAAATGCTCTACACCTTCCAGGATCGCCAAAAATATCCCTATTTCGCACAACTCATTGAATTGGGCGAACAACACCCCCATGAGGAAGAGCTGAAACAGCGCATGGATGCCGTCCGTCCTGAGCATTGCGCCACCATTCTCTACACCTCGGGTACTACAGGTACGCCTAAGGGCGTCATGCTGTCGCACAGCAACATCATGCATCAGATCTACGGCATCAAGGACACTCCGGCACCATGGTCGAAAACCGCGTTCAGCTACCTGCCCATCTGCCATGCCTACGAGCGCCTTTTGGTCTATATGTATCAATATCTTGGCATGTCGGTTTATTATGCGGAAAGCCTGGCCACGCTTGCCTCCGACATGAAAGAAGTCCATCCTTCCATGATGACCGCTGTGCCTCGTGTTTTGGAAAAGGTTCATGAGAAAGTCCTCCAGGGCGGCGAGAAGCAGAAAGGCATCAAGAAAAAAATCTTCAAATGGGCCGTCAATCTGGCAGAACGTTATAAGATTGAGGATGATAAGCGCACTTGGTGGTACAACTGCAAGTTAGCCATTGCCGACAAGCTGGTGTATTCCGCCATCAGAGCCAATTTGGGCGCCGAGCATTTCGACATCGTCGTGTCAGGCGCCGCGAGCATCTCACAAAAGGTGGCCTCGTTCTTCTCCGCCATCAAGATGCCTGTGTATGAAGGCTACGGCATGACTGAGACCTCTCCCGTGATTGCGGTGAGCAACAACCATCCTCACGGCCGTGAAGTCGGCTCAGTGGGTCAGGCGCTGCCAGGCGTTGAAATCAAGATCATGCCTAACGGCGAGCTCTGCTGCCGTGGACACAATGTGATGATGGGTTACTACAAGAATCCCGAACTCACCAAGGAAATCATCGACCCAGAGGGCTGGCTGCACACTGGTGACCTCGGCCACGTCAATGAATACGGTCAAGTGTTCATCACCGGCCGCCTGAAGACCCTGTTCAAGACTTCCATGGGCAAATACGTCAACCCGCAAGTTATTGAGGACAAGTTCGTTGAAAGCGAATTCATTGAAAACATCGTGGTGTTCGGCGAAGGTCAAAAATACGCCGCCGCCATCATCCTCCCGGACTTTGCCCGCCTCAAGGAATGGTGCAAGAAAGAGCAAATCGCATACACCACACCGGCTGAGATCATCAATGTGAAGGAAGTGAAGGACCGCATCGGACAAGAAGTCCAGAAATACAACAAGTTCTTCGGTGAGACCGAGCAGGTCAAGCGTTTCACGCTGGTCGCCGATGAATGGAACTCCGGCAACGGCATCCTCACTCCCACCCTGAAGGTGCGCCGCAAAGTAGTGGGTGAAAAATACAAGAATCTGATTGACGCGATGTTCAATTAATAAATTTTTTCCTACTTTTGCGCTGTTAAAATCCAATTCAGATAAAACTATGGAAAATACAGAATTAAAAAAGACCCCTTACAACCAGATCCATCACGACCTGGGCGCCAAGATGGCTGAATTTGCCGGTTACGACATGCCGATCCAATACACCGGCCTCGTCGAAGAGCACAACAACGTCCGCAACAACGTCGGCGTGTTCGACGTGAGCCACATGGGCGAGTTCCGCGCCAAAGGCCCCATGGCCAAGCAGTTCATGCAATACTGCACCGTCAACGACGTGGCCGCTTTGAGCGACGGCAAGGTGCAATACACCTGCCTGCCGAACGGCAAGGGCGGCATCGTGGACGACATGCTCGTCTACCGCATCGCCGACGACCACTACTTCATGGTGCCCAACGCCGCCAACATCGACAAGGACTGGGCTTGGATGAGCCAGATTGCCGAGAAGTTCGGCATGACCCTCGGTGAAGACTTCAAGAACGAGAGCGAAGAATGGGCACAGTTGGCCGTGCAAGGCCCCAACGCCCTGAAAGCCATGCAGAAACTCACCAAGGCCAACGTGGTAGACATGGAATACTACACCTTCCAGATCATCAACTTCGCCGGTGTTGACAACATCATCTTCTCAACCACAGGTTACACTGGTTCAGGCGGTTGCGAGATTTACATCCCCGTCGCTTATGCCAAGAAAGTTTGGGACGCCGTGTTTGAAGCCGGCAAGGAATTCGGCATCATGCCCGCAGGTTTGGGCTGCCGTGACACCCTCCGCTTGGAGAAGGGCTTCTGCCTCTATGGCCATGAGATTGACGACACCATCAGCCCCATCGAGGCTGGTCTCGGCTGGATCACCAAGTTCGTGGATGGCAACGACTTCCTCAACCGCGAAATCTTCGCTGCACAGAAGGCCAATGGCGTGAATCAGAAGATCGTCGGCTTCGAGATGATTGACCGTGGCATTCCGCGTAACGGTTACGAAGTGTGCGACGCCGAAGGCAACGTGA
>CAMYXV010000089.1 GCA_947303055.1 uncultured Bacteroidales bacterium | reverse complement strand
GCGATAATGTCATCTATGGCAAATACGCTGGCACCGAGTTCCACCTCGATGGCAAGGATTACATGATTATGCGCGAATCAGACGTCATCGCCATCATCTAATCTTTAAATCTTTAAATTTTGAATCTTTAAATTCCGAATAACTATGGCAAAAGACATTCTTTTCAATATCGAATCGCGCGACGGCCTGAAGAAAGGCGTCGACGCTTTGTCAAACGCAGTGAAGGTGACCCTCGGCCCAAAAGGTCGTAACGTGGTCATCGAAAAGTCGTATGGCGCTCCCCAAATCACCAAGGACGGTGTGACGGTCGCCAAGGAAATCGAACTCATCGACCCCGTTGAGAACATGGGTGCCCAGTTGGTGAAGGAAGTGGCTTCCAAGACCAACGACCTCGCCGGTGATGGTACCACCACCGCCACCGTGTTGGCCCAGAGTATCGTGGCCACGGGTCTGAAAAACGTCACCGCCGGTGCCAACCCGCTTGACCTGAAGCGCGGTATCGACAAGGCTGTTGCCGCTGTGGTCGCTTCGCTGAAGAAGATGTCGGTGAAGGTCGATGGCGACAACGAGAAGATCAAACAAGTGGCTACCATCTCTGCCAACAACGACAGCGAAATCGGTGGCCTCATCGCCGAGGCTATGGGCAAGGTGAAACAAGAAGGTGTCATCACCGTTGAAGACGCCAAGGGCATCAACACCTATGTCGACGTCGTCGAAGGTATGCAGTTCGACCGTGGCTACATCTCGCCTTACTTCGTCACCAACACCGAGAAGATGGAAGCCGTCTACGAGAATCCTTACATCCTCATCTACGACAAGAAGATTTCCGTGATGAAGGACCTGCTGCCCGTGCTCGAGAAGACCTTGCAAACCGGTCGTGCTCTCATCATCATCGCTGAAGACATTGATGGTGAAGCCTTGGCTACTTTGGTTGTGAACCGTCTGCGTGGCTCGCTGAAAGTCGCTGCCGTCAAGGCTCCTGGCTTCGGTGACCGTCGTAAAGAGATGCTGGAAGACATCGCCATCCTGACTGGTGGCACTGTCATCAGCGAAGAGAAGGGCTACAAACTTGAGGATGCCACCCTGCAAATGCTCGGTCAGGCCGACAAGGTCAGCATCAACAAGGACAACACCACCATCGTGAACGGCCACGGCGCCAAGAAAGACATCGAAGGCCGCACCAACCAAATCAAGGCCCAAATCAAGACCACCACGAGCGACTACGACCGCGAGAAACTGCAAGAGCGCTTGGCCAAGTTGGCCGGTGGCGTGGCAGTCATCTATGTGGGTGCCGCCTCTGAGGTCGAGATGAAGGAAAAGAAAGACCGCGTTGAGGACGCTTTGAACGCCACCCGCGCTGCCATCGAAGAGGGTATCATCCCCGGCGGTGGTGTCGGCTTCATCCGTGCCATCAAGGCCATCGAGAAGATGAAGGGCGAAAACGAGGACGAGACCACGGGTATCGCCATCATCAAGCGCGCTTTGGAAGAGCCGCTGCGCCAAATTGTTGAAAACGCTGGTCTGGAAGGCTCAGTCGTCGTCAACAAGGTGATGGAAGGCAAGGGTGACTTTGGCTTCAACGCCCGCACTGAGGTTTACGAGAACCTCTTGAAGACGGGTGTCATCGACCCCGTGAAGGTGTCGAGAGTCGCCTTGGAGAACGCTGCTTCCATCGCTGGCATGCTGCTGACCACCGAGTGCGTCATCAGCAACCACAAGGAGCCTACGCCTCCTACACCTCCTATGCCCATGGGCGGCGGAATGGACGGGATGATGTAATTTGTTCCTAATGGAAACGAGCAAAAGGCTGACTGCAAAAGCGGTCGGCCTTTTTTCGTCCATGTCGCAATTTTTTCCTATTTTTGCAGCTTATTAATACCTAATTAATTACATCTGAAATGTCAGAAACTCCCCAAAATACAAAGCCTAAGAAGCCGAAACTCCGCAATGTCTCGTTGAAGAAGTTGAATAGGAGATACGACTTCATGATGAGACATGACGATTCCAAAAAGGAAATACTGGGTTTCAAATTGAATTTGCTGAATTTGGTGCTGGTCATCATCGGCATCGCTTTGCTACTCATCATCGTCACGACCTTTATCATTGCTTTTACGCCTTTGCGCGAGTATATCCCTGGCTATACTGACAACAACCTCAACCGCGAGGTGTATATGCTTAACCTTCGTGCCGATTCGCTCAAACGCGAGATGCACAAGAAGGACATCTATTTTGAGAATCTGAAGAAAATCGTTGAAGGCTACGACTTTGCCGCCGACAGTGCTTTGGCTTCGCTTAATATCTATGAGCCTTTGCCGAAGGGTGTTACCGACACCATCACGTTAAAGAAATCGGAACAAGATAGTATTTTGCGTGCCGAATACGAGGCCCAAAGCCAGTATAACCTGTTCGGCGACGACTATCTGCCGCCCGCCAAGCCAAGTTCTTTGGTCAAGAACTTCTTCGTTCCCATCAACGGCACCATCATTAATGGCTTTAATCCTGACAATGGACATTTTGGCGTCGACATTGTCTCTGACGGCGACCAAATCATCAACGCTACTTTGGACGGCACGGTCGTGTTCTCCTCATGGAGCATCAACAATGGTTACTGCATCGGTATCCAACATGCCGACAGCTATTTCTCTGTGTATAAGCACAATGCCACGCTGTTGAAAAAAGAAGGCGAATACGTGAAGGCAGGGGAGGCCATTGCCATTTTGGGTCAGTCGGGCGATGCGGAGAAGTCGGAACACCTGCATTTTGAGCTGTGGCGTAGCGGTGTCGCCATCAACCCCGCTGAATATATGACCATTAATAATCCCAACGGTAACTAAAAAACACTATCTTTGCACACTTTTTCACCCATCAAATAAAACTGAAAGATGACTATATTAATAAAGGTATTGCAGTTTTTCCTTTCTCTTTCCATCTTGATTTTCGTCCACGAGTTGGGCCATTTCCTTGCCGCAAAGGCTTTTAAGACCCGCGTTGAGAAGTTCTACCTCTTTTTCGACTGGGGCTTCTCGCTTTTCCGATGCAAGAAAGTAAACGGCAAGTGGCGTTTCAAGTTCTTCTCGAAGAATGTGCCCGAGAAATATACGGCAACTGAATATAGGGATGCGAGAGGAAAGAAACAGACGAAATATGAGCCTATCGATCTAAGTACTCTTGACCCGGACGATTGGCGCCAAAGCGATGAGACGGAATATGGCATCGGCTGGTTCCCGCTTGGCGGTTACAACAAAATTGCAGGTATGGTCGATGAGTCGATGGATAAGTCACAGATGCAGCAACCGCCACAACCTTGGGAGTTCCGCAGCAAGCCCGCCTGGCAGCGTTTCATCATCATGATTGCCGGTGTGACCATGAACGTTTTGTTGGCGTTCGTCATCTATATCGGTTTGTTGACTAAGGAAGGCGAGCAATATCTGCCCACCTCTGAGGTCAACAAATACGGCATTTCCGTAGATAGTTTGGGTTATGAGTTGGGTTTCCGCGACGGCGACAAGATTTTGGCCATCGATGGCGAATACATCGAGAAATTCCAGGACATTCCCATGCAAATCATCCTCGACAAGGCCCAAACCGTTAAGGTGGAACGTAACGGCAGAGACACGGTCATTAATCTTCCCGAAGATGCCGTGACCAAGCTGCTGAGTTCACAAGATCCGACCTTCATTTCATATCGTATACCATTTGTCGTAGCCAAAGTGGTGGAGAATTCGGCTGCCCAATCGGGTGGCTTGCAAAGCGGTGACGTCATCATTGGAATTAATGATATTCAAACACCTTATTATCAAGATTTTGTCAAGAATATCAAACAGTTTAGAAATCAAGATATTAATGTAATTGTGCTCCGTGATGCTGATACCCTTGCTTTGGCCATGCATCTTCCCGATGAGGGTGTGATTGGAGCTTATACTGAGACCTATTTGACCGACTATTTCGATTTGGAAACAAAGGAATACACCTTCATCCAAGCCATCCCCGCAGGTTTCTCAAAGACTTTCAGCGAGTTGGGTGACTATTGGAAGCAGGTTAAACTGATCTTTACGCCTAAGACCAAGGCTTATGAGAGCGTGGGCGGCTTTATCTCCATTGGAAAGATTTTCCCTGACACTTGGATTTGGAGCATCTTCTGGCGCATGACGGCCTTCCTCTCCATCGCCCTCGCCGTGATGAACATTCTGCCCATCCCGGCCTTGGATGGTGGTCACATTCTCTTCCTCTTGGTTGAAATCATCACTCGCCGCAAGCCTTCCGACAAGTTCATGGAAGTGGCCGAAACGGTGGGCCTTATCCTTGTTTTAGGACTGGTTATCTTGGCCAACGGCAATGACATCATCAGATTGTTTAAGTAAAAAATATCATTCTGAATTTCAATAGTTTAGCAAATTCGATTAAAAATTAATTTGTTGAGATAAATACTATTTTCGTAAATTCGCGGTTTCAAATCCGACAATCATGTTGAACTTGAAGACGAAATTAATCCATATTGCCCTTCTTTTTGCCATGGTGCTGGCAGTCATTAATGTCAAAGCACAGCAGGCCCCCATTTTCACCAATTATTCCAATTCCTATGCCTACGCCAATGCTGGTTATGCCGGTATGAGCGAAGGTGTTAATGTGTTGGGTCTTTATCGTATGCAATGGGCGGGCTTCACCGACATGGATGGCAATGAAGTGGCTCCCACGACTTTCCTTTTGACTGGCGACATGCCTTTTAGGGCGTTGCATGGTGGGTTGGAGTTCTCCATCATGCAGGACAAGTTGGGCTTCGAGAACAATGTCAACGTGGGCTTGGGTTATTCCTATCACATGGATCTTGGAGGCTCTACTCTAGGCATTGGCGTGGCGGGAACTTTGCTCAACCGCTCGGTTGATTTCTCGCAATTGCATCCCAATCAGGAAGGCGACCCGCTTTTGCAAGGTCTGGGCGAGGAAAGCGACATGCTGTTCGACTTCAATGTGGGTCTTTTCTATCAGATTCCCGAGTCGTTTTATATCGGTTTCTCGGTTGTCAATGTGCTTGAGAGCATGAGCAAGGCCCTCAACGACAATTCAGAGACCAGCGCCAGTTTCACCACCGACCGTACTTTCTATGCCGTGGCGGGCTATCCTTTCCAGTTTGAGGATCTGCCTTATCTGACCTTCGTCCCGTCGGTGAGTGTGATGAGCGACATTGCCTCAACGCAGTTCAATGCCAGTGCACGAGTGATTTACAACAACGTGTTTTCATTGGGAGTCAATTACCGCTTTCAAGAGTCTGTTGGCCTGATGGCGGGCATTACCATAAAGGATTTGACCGTCGGTTATTCTTACGATATTAATACGTTGGGCTTGGGTTTGCCAGGCTCACATGAGATAGGATTGAGTTATTGTTTCAAACTTGACCTCGATCGAACGCCGCGTGACTATCGTAGCGTCCGTTATCTGTAATTTTTATGGGGGAAAAGAGGTCGTTTGAACCGATATTAATGTGGACTTAAAGTCAAAATGTAGAAAAAGTTGTAAAAAAAAAGCGGGGCGAAATATAATATTTTCTAATTTTGGCGGTTTTTAATAGACACTGTTGGCCTAAATAGTCAGCGAAAATTGATTGAGAAGAAAAAGAAATAAAATAGTAATTATATCATTGTCAAGAAGATGAAAAAACTATTGTTCATGTTTTCCGTAGTGTTGATGCTCACAGCCTGCGGCAATTCAAATCAAGGCGAGTTGGTTGGTGTGAGAAAGTCAAACAAGACCTTCAATCAACCGGATCCTTATGGGATGGTGTTTGTCCCACAAGGCAGTTATACCATGGGTGTGGGCGGTGAAGACATCACGGGTTCCTACCTCAATGAGCCGAAAACGGTTTCAGTCTCCGCTTTTTTCATGGACGAGACCGAAATCACCAACAACGAGTATCGTCAATTCGTATATTGGGTCAGAGACTCTATTGCGAGAAGAATTCTTGCCGACAATTTTCCTGACAAATATGCCATCACCGAAAGTAAATCGGGCGAGGTGTACGATCCTCCGAGGATAAACTGGAAAGAAAAAATCGACTGGAACAGCAAGGAACAGGAAGTGCGCGAGGCTCTTGAGCCGATGTATCTCCCTGAGCATGAGAGATATTTCCGTCGCAAGGAGATTGACACAAGAAAATTGTATTATTCCTATTTCTGGTTCGACATGGTAGCCGCTGCAAAGAAAGACTTTGCTGATGACAAGTTGGTGGAGAACGATTATTCTTTGGGCGAAGCCGATGCCGGAATTAATGTCGACCGTAAGGGCGCTTGGTCGAACCGTAAGCAGGGCTATAGCGACCGTTCGGTCTATGCCCGCGCTGAAGTGATTAATGTCTATCCCGACACTTTGTGCTGGATTCACGACTACAGCTATTCATTCAATGACCCGATGACCGAGAAATACTTCTGGCATCCGGCTTACGACAACTATCCGGTGGTGGGTGTCACCTGGCAACAGGCTCGTGCCTTCTGCGTGTGGCGTACGGAGTTGCTCAATGCCTATCTGCGTACCAAGAAGGATGTCGACTTGTCCGAGTTCCGTCTGCCCACTGAGGCCGAATGGGAATGGGCTGCCCGTGGCGGCAAGATGTTGAATCCTTATCCGTGGGGTGGTCCTAACGCCAGCAACGCCAAGGGTTGCTTCTTGGCCAACTTCAAGCCGAGAAGAGGTAACTACCTTGCCGACGGTGGTTTGCGTACCCTCGTGGTGGGCTGCTATCCTCCCAATGGCTGGGGCCTCTATGACATGGCTGGTAACGTGGCAGAATGGACCAACACGGCTTACGACCCCAACTCGTATAACTTCACTTGGGATATGAACCCCAACTATACTTACAACGCCAAAGCCGACGACCCGCCGGTCATGAAGCGTAAGGTCGTCCGTGGTGGTTCATGGAAGGATGTGTCCTACTATATGCAAGTTACCACTCGTGACTATCAGTATCAGGATACAGCCAACTGCTTCACGGGCTTCCGTTGCATCCAGCCTTATTTGGGCCGCAACAAGGGCGACAACCCGAGAATGTCAAGGGTGTATAGATAAAACAAGAATAATTAGTAATCATAAAGTATAACATTTAATTGCAATTAAATTATGGCTAAGAAACAAGAAAACCTTAGTGGATTCAGAAAATTCCAAGCTTTTACTCAATCGAAAAAGTATAAAACTTTCATGGGTGCCGTTTATGGTATCGGTGCTGCAATCGTGATGGTTGGTGCTTACTTTAAACTGACTCACATTCCGGGTGCTGACTTTATGCTGGCTATCGGTTTGGGTGTCGAAGCTTTGATCTTCTTCCTTTCCGCTTTTGAGCCGCAACACCTTGACTATGCATGGGACAACGTTTTTGTTGAACTCGAAGAAGATTGGGATGGCCAAACCCGCACCCAATTCGCTACTACTGGTGGCACTGGTGGCAAAGCCGCTACCACCGATGTTGAGGAAGCTATGTTGAGCAAGATGTTTGAAAAGATGAACGTCAGCGAAGATACATTCAAGAAACTCGGCAGAGGTATTGACAGATTGGCTGAGAATGCTGGTCAGATGGCCGACATCAGCAACGCTATGGCTGCCACTACCAACTATGCCAATGCTATGGATCGTGCCACGAAGTCCATCTCCGACTTCTCGACAGCTTATGTCACCACGAACCAGAAACTCACCGATTCGTTGGGCAAGCTCGACTTCAGCGCCCTCGATGCCAACACCATCAAGAAGGTGGCCAGCAGCATGACGTCACTCAACTCCATCTATGAGCTCCAGCTCCAAGGTGCCGAGCAGACTTCAGCCGCCAGCAAGAAGTTGACCGAAACTATGAACAAGTACATGGATAACCTCAACGCTTCATCACAGAATGCCGGTCAACTCAACCAACAGTTGACGCAGTTGTCACAGCGCTTGACCGCTTTGAACAACGTCTATGGTGGAATGTTGTCAGCAATGAACATCAAGGCATAATTCTACTCGAACCTGATTGTTTAATATAAAAAAGGAGTAA
>CAMYXV010000088.1 GCA_947303055.1 uncultured Bacteroidales bacterium | reverse complement strand
AAGCTCATGCGGCCGTTGACGAAAACGCCAAAGCTAACGGCAGGATTCAGGTGAGCACCCGAAATGTGACCGATACCATAGGCCATGGCCACCACAGTGAGACCAAAGGCGATGGCTACGCCAAGGAATCCGACATGTCCGAAGAGGGCGGTACCGCAGCCGCCGAAAACCAGAACGAATGTGCCGAACAATTCGGCGAAGAATTTGTTACATGTTTTCATAACGTTTTAAATTTTAGTTAGTTATAAGTTGATTTATTGTTGATGTCCGACTTGAGTCCCAATCCCTGCTTCCCTTTTGAATACCGCAAAAATACAAAAAACTAATCAGAAAGCAAATTTTCTTGCTTTTTTGATTTTTCTGAGATTTTTCCTATTTTTGCGCTTCTTAAATAATGGGTTATGATGGCAAACAAAAAGATATTGACCTTCGTCTTTTTCGTGTCGCTTGTGTTTTCGGGCATGGCGCAAGAGCCGAGTTCCTACCGTTTCTCGTTTGAGGACTGCATCCGCTTCGCCTTTGCCAACAGCTACGAACGCAAGTCGATGGAACTGACTGGCAAGTCGTTGGAGACGACCTATGAACAGTCAAAACAACAAAGGTTGCCCAATTTGAGCGCTTCAGTAGGGCAGAACTTGTCGAATAATGAAAACGGCTGGTCTACTTCGGGCAACGTGGGTGTAGGCTCCTCAGTGACTATCTACCAAGGCGGTAACATCAACAATACTATCGAGCAAAATCGCCTTAATTTGGAGCGCAATGAGGTGCAACTGGAACGCTACGACGACCAACTGACCGCTCAGATTTTTCAGAGTTTCCTTGCCATCCTCGGCAATCAGGAACTGTTGAATTATCAGCTGGAAGTATTAAACACCAGCCGCGAGCAACTGAAGCAAGGTCGTTCGCGTCATAAGGTGGGCGCCATCCTCGAGAGTGACTTGCTGTTGCTTGAGGCGCAATACTACAGCGACTCCAACAATGTGGTCGACACGCGCATTAATGTCGAGAACAACTTGCTGGATTTGAAGGTCTTGCTCTCGATGGACCCTACCGACAATTTGGAAATCATCTCTCCCAATACCGACAATCTTGATTTCTTAATGGAATCCTTGCCAACCGAGGAAGAAGCCATTGCACTCGCCATGGAATACATGCCTGAGCTGCGCATGAGTGACTATGACATCCGTTTGGCTGAAAAGAGCGTCGATATGGCGAGAGGCAACTACTTCCCGTCCATTTCCGCCAATGCTAATGTGGGTATGGGTGTGCTTTCGTTCGATGGTGACGGCAATTCAAGGTGGTACGGCAAACCGACCGAGTCCGTGGGCGTTTCGATGAGCGTTCCGATTTATAGCCGTGGACAAACCAAAGCCAACGTGAAAAAGAGCCGTATCGCCTTAGAACAGGCGCAGTTGGATTACGAGCAATCGACCCTTTCGGTGCGCCAAACGGTGGTGCAGGCCTATCGTGATGTGGTCTCGGCCTTCAATGCCTATAAGGTGTCGCAAATGAGGGAAAATGCCTATAGTAAGAGTTTTAACGCCTATAATGTTCAATATCAATACGGTACCATCACCACGGTGGAGTTGCTTCAACAGCAAAACAATTACCTGAACGTGTTGAATACCTACATCCAGAACAAGTATTCCTTGGTAATGAAAAGGAAGATTTTGGATATTTACATGGGCAAAAAGATTGAGTTATAAGTTTAGAGTTTAGTGTTTAGAGTTTAGAGTCAGTAGAAAGTTTAGAGTTGTAGGGCTGTCACACCGTGGCAGCCGCACAAAAACGGAAACAGAAAAACACGATATATGAAAAAGAAAAGAAAAATATGGCTGATTATCTTAGGCATCCTTGCCGTGGCTATTGCTGCAATACTGATTGTGAGAGCCACGAAATCAGCGAACAAGGAATTGGTCATCCGAACCCATGTGGTCGGGGAGTACACCGTTGAGAACACTGTCACTGCGACTGGAACCATCGAGCCGGTGGAGACCGTCGAAGTCGGTACGCAAGTGTCAGGTAAGGTGGAAAAGATTTACGTCGACTACAATGACGTGGTGAAGAAAGGTCAGCTGATGGCCGAGTTGGATAAGCAGACGCTCAACCAAAGCTTGAGTCGCGCCAAGGCCAGCCTCACCTCGGCTGAGAGTCAGCTCAATTATGCCAAGCTTACTTATGAGCGCACCAAACAGCTTTATGAAGCAAATGCCGCTACGCTGGCTGCCTATCAAGAGGCTCAAAACTCGTACACCCAGGCACAGATGAGCAAACGAAACGCGCAGGCTGCCTACGATCAGGCGAGGGTTGATTTGGCCTACGCCGAAATCTACTCGCCCATCGATGGCATCGTCCTCGACCGTGCCGTGGAGGTGGGCCAGACGGTGGCAGCATCCTTTAGCACACCTACTTTGTTCACCTTGGCCAACGACTTGACCAAGATGCAGGTGGAAGCCGATGTGGACGAAGCCGACATCGGGCAGGTGAAAGTGGGGCAGCGCGTGACCTTCACCGTCGATGCCTACATGGACGACGTGTTTGACGGCACCGTGAACCAAATCCGCATGAAACCTACCACTACGAGCAATGTGGTGACTTACACCGTCATCATTGATGCACCCAATCCTGAGCAGAAGCTCTTCCCTGGCATGACCGCCAGCGTGACCATCGTTACGGAAGAACAGACGGGTCTGGCTGTGCCTGCCGAGGCCTTCAACTTCACCCCTGATGAGCAGGTGCTGAAGGCTATGCGCAAACCCGAGAAGCCGGACGGCCAGATGCCTGAGCCTCCGCAAGGCGAACGTCCCGAAATGGACGAAAAAGCCATGTCGGGCAGTCATAATATGGTGTGGATTAAGAAAGGCGACAATATGATGCCGCGCCCTGTGAAAACGGGCATGAGCGACGGCGCATACAAGATCATCGAGCAAGGCGTGCAAGCTGGCGATTCGGTGGTGCTGTCTGCGCAATATGTCGTCAAGGAGAAAGCGGTGAAGAAGGGTGAGAATCCCTTCATGCCTGGCCCTCCCGGTAGGAATAAAAACAAAGGCAACAACAAGAGCGGAAGTGCTCCGAGTGGTCCTCCACCACAGTAAACCTTTTACGTCATGAGTGCGCAATCTATCATCAAGGTTGAGAACCTCAAGCGGACGTTCGTCGTCGGCAGTGAGGAGGTACACGCCCTCAAAGGCGTGAGCTTCGACATTTGTCAGGGCGAGTTCGTGAGCATCATGGGCTCGTCGGGTAGCGGCAAGTCGACCTTGCTCAACATCCTCGGCTGCCTCGACCAACCCACTTCAGGTGAGTATTACATCGATGGCATCTCGGTCAGGGAAAGGAGCAAAAACGAACTGTCGGACATCCGCAACCGCAAGATTGGCTTTGTGTTTCAATCCTACAACCTCTTGCCGCGTACTTCGGCCTTGGAGAATGTGGAGCTGCCTTTGGTGTACAACCCGGCAGTGTCGCACCGCGAACGTCACGAAAAGGCACAACATGCTTTAGAATTGGTGGGCTTGAAAGACCGTATGGGACATATGCCTAACCAACTCTCGGGTGGTCAACAGCAGCGTGTGGCCATTGCGCGTGCCTTGGTGAATGACCCTGTCATCGTGTTGGCCGACGAAGCCACGGGTAACCTCGATACCCGCACTTCCTACGAAATCATGAGTCTTTTCCAGAACCTTCACGAACAGGGCAAGACCATTGCCTTTGTGACGCATGAGTCTGATATTGCAGTATTTACAAGTAGAACCATCTTCCTTCGCGACGGTCACATCCTTCGCGATGAACCTGTAGCAACCAAGTCGGCAGTGGAGGCCTTGGCAGCCTTGCCGGTTGAAAACGATTATTGATATGGATATTCTGAACCTCATACGGATTTCGGTGAAAGCCCTGTTGCGCAACAAGACGCGCACGGCCCTTTCCATGCTCGGTATCGTGATTGGTATCGCTGCCGTCATCGCGGTGGTCAATTTGGGCGAGGGATTGAAGCAAAGCACGGCCAATCAATTGTCGGACATGGGCACTAACCTCATCATGGTGATGCGTGCCAATCAAAGACGTGGTGGTGTCAGCATGGGCTCGAGCAATGTGCAGTCGCTGAAAGTGCATGACTGCGAGTTGATTGCCAAAGGTGCTAAGAATGTCACGGCGGTCAGCCCTGTGGTGAATAGCGGTGGACAGCTGGTGAACGGTTCCAAGAACTGGTCGGGCACGGTCTATGGCGGCTCACCCGACTATCTGGAAATCAGAAAGTACGAAATAGCCACGGGTGTGAATTTCACTGATGAAGACGTGAAGAAATACGCCAAGGTCGGTTTGATAGGCCAGACCATCGTGGAGGAATTGTTTGACGACGGAGAAGACCCCATCGGCAAGACCATTCGCGTGGGCAATATGCCGTTTAAGGTCATTGGCACCTTGAAAGAAAAGGGCGAGAACACCATGGGTATGGACCAGGACGACCTTGTGGTGATGCCATACAGCACGGTGCAAAAGCGTATGTTGGGCGTTGACTATATCCAACAGATTGTGTGTTCTGCTGCCTCTGAGGACGTGGCAGAAGCCGCCGTGGAGGAAATCGAGAGCATCTTGAGGGTGTCGCACAAAATCCCCGATGGGGGCGACAATGACTTCGAGGTGCGTACTCAGCAAGAGATGCTGGAAATGATGTCGTCTATGACGGGCATGATAACCACGGTTTTGGTCGCCATCGCCTTGATTTCCTTGCTGGTAGGCTGTATCGGCATCATGAACATCATGTATGTCACGGTGACAGAACGCACCAAGGAAATCGGTCTGCGTATGTCCATCGGAGCCAAGAACTCCACCATTCTGTTGCAGTTCCTGACTGAGAGTATCATTTTGAGCCTTATCGGCGGTGTGATAGGTCTTTTGTTGGGCTTGCTGCTATCCTATGTGGTTTCTTTGGCCATGTCGTTGCCTTATGTTGTCAATGTGGGATGGATGGTCATCTCTTTTGTTTCGTGCGCCATCTTGGGTCTCATTTCGGGATTCTTCCCCGCCTTGAAAGCTTCGCGCACCGACCCGATCAATGCTTTAAGATACGAATAACTCTTGCCTATGAATGGAATCAGTACGCATAAAGATGTAGATAAATATCTGTCAATCAAAATAATAGTTCTTCTTTCCATAGGTCTCACGATGGCGTACTATTTTTTGTACACGTTGAGCCATTATTTTGGTCGACCTTCTTTTTCCACTCAGGAGAGTGAGCATGATGAGCAGGTATCGGAAAAGGCGAAAGCTAAGTCGAAGATTATCCAGTTTAGGGATGCCCGTGCCTTGGCGCATGAGCACAAAGCGCAAGCCCCGATGCCACCACCGGTGGAAGACAAGAAAGATTTCTATCAAAAAGTTGCTTTGAACATTCCGCTTACTTTCATCATGGTTTTCGCGGTGATGATTTATTGTAGGAAAATATTCAGCAGGAACTTCAAGCGGCGAAGCGACGAGTTAGTGGTGATTGTTTTGGGCACATTGGTGATCACATTTTTGTTGAGTGCCATATTTACCACATTCCAGTTGATTATCTTTCCCGACTGGCCTGATCCGAATAGGACGGTATTCACCTATATCATGAGGGGTTATCTGGGTGATTGCTCACTGATGGCCATCGCTGTCATGGTGGTGTATCTGGTGCGCGCACAATATCGCGAGAAAGTGGCCGATGTCGAAAACGAGACCCTTCGGGCCGAAAATGCAAATTCGCGCTACGAAGCCTTGAAAACTCAAATGGATCCCCATTTCCTCTTCAATTCGCTGAATACCTTGAAAGGTCTTATCGATATTGATTCCGACAAGGCTGAAAATTTTGTCCATCAGCTCTCTTCCGTGCTGCGCTATACGTTAAAGAACGAGGAGGTGGTGACCCTGGCCAAGGAGTTGGATTGTGTGCGTTCTTATTGTCAAATGATGAAAATTCGCTATGGCGACAACCTGATTTTTGACCATCACATCGACCATGATGCCTACGACAATTACTATGTATTGCCGCTTTCCATTCAAGGGCTGATTGAAAACGCCATCAAGCACAATGTCATCTCCTCTAAACAGCCTCTGACGGTTCATATTCAGACCGATGATGATAATCATTTGATAATCAGCAATGAAATTCATCCAAAGATAGGGAAAGAGGAAGGAAGCGGCATAGGATTGGCCAATTTGGCGGAACGATATCGTATCAAATGGAACGAAAATGTTGAAATTTTTGACGACGGAAAGAATTTTACTGTAACTTTGCCACTTAAACAAAACGAATAAACGCTATGAAAGCTCTGATTATTGAAGACGAGATGATGGCTGCGAAAGCACTGAAAAAGCTTCTCGGAGAGGTTAGCCCGGGTATTGAAATCGTAGGTGTCCTTGAATCCATCGAGGACAGCGTCGAATGGATAGAGGAGAATCCCATGCCTGATGTCATCTTTATGGATATCCATTTGGCCGATGGCTCCTCGTTTGCCATTTTCGACAAGGTCAGCATTACGTGTCCTGTCATTTTTACTACGGCTTACGACGAATACGCGCTTAAGGCCTTTGAGGTGAACAGCATCGACTATCTGCTGAAGCCTGTGAGTAAGGAGGCATTGGAACGCGCCATGCATAAATTGCTTACGCTGTCGGAGACCCGTGTCAATTCTGATCAGATTGAAAAGCTATTGGCGCAATTGGGCGAGAAAAAGAAATACAGGAATTATTTCTTGCTTCCTGAGCGTGACAAACTCGTTCCGCTGTCTGTGAGCAATGTGGCTTATGCCTACATAGAAGCCAAGACGGTTAAGATGGTCACGTATGACAACAAGTCTTACTATCTCACCCAGACGTTGGACGATTTGATTGCCCAGTTGGATCCGCATGAGTTTTTCCGTGCCAACCGTCAGTTTGTAGTGGCGCGTAAAGCCATCAAGGATGTCTCGGTGTGGTTTGGTAACAAGTTGGCTATCAACTTGATTATGGAGACCCCGGAACGTGTCATTGTGAGTAAGGCCAGAGTGGGCGAGTTCAAGTTTTGGTTTACCAAGCAGTAAAGTCTGTTTTTTTTGGAAAGTTGATGCTATCAGTGGTAAACTGATGCGTAGAATTGTAATAGATTTTCCAGGAATGGTTTTTGTATAAATAATTGTATATCAATCATATAGATAAATAAAGAAAAAATAGTTGGAGAAAAACGTCCAACATAAGGAAAAAGGTTGTACTTTTGCACCCACAAAACGATGCTTCCGTAGCTCAGTTGGTAGAGCACCTGACTCTTAATCAGGGTGTCCAGGGTTCGACCCCCTGCGGGAGTACGATTTAAGTCGCTGATATTCAGCGACTTATTTTTTTATTCCACAATCAGTTTTTGGAATCCGTCTGTTGCAAAAGTCTCCAATTCGCCTTTCTCGTTGACGAAAATATAATATGCCTCCACGCCATTTAAGTTGTTGATAAGCGGCATCGACGCCTCCATGCCCATCACCATACAGATAGAGGCCAAGGCATCGGCCCAGACGGAGTTTCCAGCCAAAACAGTGGCGCTGAGCAACTGATGCTCAACAGCATAGCCTGTGTGGGGGTCGATGCAGTGGGAATAACGCTTGCCGTCGCGTTCCACATACTTTCGGGTGCTGCCCGAAGTGACCAGCCCCTTGTCACGCAGGGCGATACGGGTGTGTACTATTTGCTCTGAGTCCCATTGTTCGGCGGGCTTTTCTATACCTACAATCCAAGGCTTTCCGTTGGGTTTCTCGCCATGAGCCATGATTTCGCCGCCCGTATCGACCAAGTAGTTCTTGATGCCGCGACTGTCCAAAAAAGCCGCAATCAAATCAGAAGTATAACCTTGAGCGATGGCATTGAAGTCCAAAGTCATGGCAGGGTTTTCTTTGATGACTTTCCCGTTTTCGATGCGCACTTTTCGGTAATCGACCAATTGTTTCAGGCTGTCGATGAGTTGCGGTGTGATGCTGTCGCCACGCTTGTAACTGAAGCCCCAGGCAGCCACGATGGGCGAGATGGTGGGGTCGAAGTAACCGTCAGAAAATTGCGCGGCTT
>CAMYXV010000087.1 GCA_947303055.1 uncultured Bacteroidales bacterium | reverse complement strand
CAAGTCGGCTCATGCGGAAACCAGAACGTTTACGTTTCCAGTAGGTGCGAAATAGCCTATTCCACCTTTGTATTGAATAGTTAATAAAATGACCGTTCTTATGTAGGACGGTCATTTTTTATATAAAATGTTCATGAATAATCATCTTTTGCTATTTTTGTAGCCCATTATAACTGTATTTCAAAACCTCTAAGTAATGAAAAGATTTATTCTACTGATTATGGCATGCTTCTGCCTCATTGGTGCTCATGCCGCTTATTTGAAAAATGTCCCGATGACATTAACCCAACCTGATGGCTCCGTGTTGTATTGCTATGCGTCTGGAGACGAGTTTTTCAATTATCTCCACGATGCGGATGGATTCACCATCATGCAACATCCCCAAACGGGCTTCTACGTTTATGCTGACAAGCGTGACGGCGAACTGGTTGCTACTGAGTTTGTGGCAGGTAGGGTAGACCCAGCCAGCAAAAACTTGAAGCCTTTCAATCTCATTTCTCCCCAAGAATGGATGACAAGGAGAAGAGCATGGCTGGAATACGATAGCCCTGTTGTCAACCGAGACGGCCTTCCGAATCATGGCACGCTCAACAATATTTCCATTTTCATCCGGTTTTCTGATGATACGGAGTTCACCAATTCCTATACCGACATTGACAACATGTTCAATGACGTGTCGGAGAACGCTATTTCCATGAGGTCATATTTTAGGGCGGCATCCTATGGGGCCATTGAGATTCCCACCACTTTCTATCCTGGGCATAATGGTGACGTCATTGTTTCTTACCAAGATACCTATCCGCGCAGTTATTTCCAGCCGTACAATGCCTCAACAAATACAAATGGCTATAATGGTGATGACGAGCGCACTGAGCGTGAATTCAGCCTGCTTGAAAGAGCTGTGAATTACATCAATGCCAACTATCCTATTCCCACAGACCTTAACATTGACTATGATAATGATGAATTGGTTGACAATGTCTGCTTCATCGTTCGTGGTGGCGTTGGTGAATGGAGTTCATTACTTTGGCCTCACAAGTGGTCCTTGTATGGGAAAAAGGTTTATATTAATGGGAAACGGGTATGGACATTCAATTTCCAACTGGCTGATGCAACTGGCTATTTCAACACCTCAACAATGTGCCACGAGATGAACCATTCCTTGGGCGCACCTGACTTGTACCATTATTCCTATACGGGTCCCGATGCCGTTGGAATTTGGGATTTGATGCACAACAACACGATGCCTCCCCAACATTGCGGTGCCTATATGAAAATGAAATACGGCCACTGGATTGATGAAATCCCTGAAATCACCCAGGCTGGAACATACACCCTGAACCCCATCAGTTCGGCTACGCCAACTAATATTGCCTACAAAATACAGTCAGACGACCCCAACCAATATTATGTATTGGAATATCGTGACAACACTTCGCTGTTTGAGACAGGATTGCCAGGCTCAGGTCTTCTTGTTTACCGTATCGACACTCGTTTCGATGGAAACGCCTCTTATGATCCGAGCAGTGGCGTTTATGATGAAGTCTACATTTTCAGGCCTGGAGGTTCCTCCACAGCAAATGGCAATCTGAACAATGCCTATTTCAGTTCCAATGTCGGTAGGACCGAATTCAGTGCTTCTACAAGCGCCTATCCGTTTTTCACCAGCGGTACGGTCGACTACACCTTTAGGATTTACAATATCACGAATGCAGGCAGCACCATTTCCTTCACCTACGGTTCTTCGAGTGATTGTGACCCCCCGGTCAATCTTTCAGCATCAGTTGACGACAATGATGTGACTTTGACCTGGGATGCGGCTGCCAATGCTGCCTCCTACAACATTTACAGAGGTGGAAGTCTCATAGGAAACACAAGCGGGACGACGTATCTCGATAGCAATGTCCCCTATGGAAGATACACCTATTTCTTAAAAAGTGTTGACGCGAATGGGCTTCTCTCGACAGCTTCGGAAACAGTCACTGTGACCATAGCGCCCGAAGGTGCCATTATCATAAGTGACGGGAGTTCGGCTACCGACGATTTCCTTCCGAGTTATTCGTATTACAAATACGCTCTCACCCAACAGATCTACACTGCCGAGGAGCTTGGCGAGGCCGGAGTTATTACCAGCATAGCCTTCTATAATGACGGAGCCGCGAAGAGCCGTACCTACGACTTCTATCTGAAAGCCACTGAAAAGGCCTCGTTCGTAAACAATAATGATTGGGTTCCCGTGTCCGCTTCCGATAAGGTGTTCAGTGGCAGCGTCACCATGGCTGCTGACGCATGGACCGTCATCCACTTTAGCAATCCGTTTACTTACAACGGTACCTCCAATGTTGTTCTCGTGGCCGATGACAATTCGGATGAATGGACCTCTTCGCCTCATATGAGTTGTCGTGTGCTCGCTGCTCCGAGCCAGGCCATCCGTGTTTATAGCGACGGCACCAATTACAGTGCGATAGCTCCTGAGAGCTACTCGGGAACAGTTGTTGTGGATATGAAGAACCAACTTCTCGTCACCAAGGTAATACCTTCAACGGATCCTTACTACATCACAGTTAGTGCCAACCCAGCAAACGGAGGCACGGTGAGTGGTGGAGGAGAGTACTATTTCGGCGAAACCTGCACGGTCACCGCTACAATCAATGTGGGATATCGTTTTGTTGGATGGGTTGAGAATGAACAAATTGTTTCCACGGATTTGGAATATAGTTTCACTGTGATGCAAAACCGAGACCTTGTGGCAACATTCGAAGAAGGCATTTTTATCGGTGACGGAAGTGACGGTACGAACCAGTATTTGCCCAGTTATTCATATTACAACTTTACACTTTCGCAGCAGATTTATACGGCTGAGGAGATTGGAGGAGCCTGCACCATCACCAGCATTGCATTCTATAACGGAGGGTCGGAGAAGAGCCGTGTCTATGACATGTATCTTGTCCACACGGAAAAGTCCTCTTTCAGCGGCAGTTCGGATTGGATTACCGTTACAGAAGCCGACAAGGTGTTCTCTGACACTGTCGACATGATTGCCGAAGACTGGACAGTCTTTACCTTAGATATTCCATTCGAATATGATGGAGTGAGCAACCTTGCCCTTATCATGGACGACAACACTGGTAGTTATTCCAATGGTATGAAGTGCCGAGTTTTTGAAGCTTCGAACCAAGCACTCCGGATCTTCAGCGACGGCACCAACTACAACCCATTTGCTCCTTCAAGCTACAGCGGAACGGTTATGGGTGTGAAGAACCAGATAATACTTGGTATCCAGCATTCGACGGAGACTCAGACGTTGGCACTGGTTACAGGTGTAAACTGGGTGTCTCTCAACGTTGAGACCACCCTAGATGACTTTCAGAGACTCCTATTAAATGCTTATCCGGGAGCCACGAGTATCAAGATTATTTCACAGAACGGTACCACCGCATGGAATGGCACCTACTGGAGAGGTAACATCCCATGGAATGTGACGAACATGTACATAGTCCTAGTCCCCACCGCTTGCGAGATCTCGCTGGAAGGCTTGCCTGTCAATCCTGCCGAGCATCCTGTCACCATTAAAAATGGCATCAACTGGATTGCATTCCCGCTTAGCGAGAGCATGACCCTGCTCAACACCTTCTCAGGGTTCGCTGTGAGTGGCGACAGGGTTATCTCCCAAAGTGGCACTTCCGGCTACAACGGCAGCATATGGAGGGGAGGGGTTACCAACCTCGATCCAGGTCATGGTTACATCTACAATTCGGCTTTAATAGAAGACAGAACCCTTACTTTCCCTTCAAGTTCTAAATAATCTCAAATCAAAAAGGCCAGCATATGCTGGCCTTTTTGATTGCTTGTTCAGCCGTTTACTTCTTCTTCACATAATCATTCATCTTCGCCTTGCCCCAAATCACCTCCATGATTTTGAGGGATTCCTGCACGTCCATGTTGCCTCGGGCTTCGAGGTTGCGTTGGATGAAGACACAGTCGGTCAACTCGGCGTCTTCGCAAACGATGTCGTGAGCCAAAGCGTCGCAGGTGGGGGCGCCACAGATGCCGCAGTCGGTCTGGGGCAGACGGGCACGGTATTCGTCAATCTTCTTCATTTTCTCCAAAGCCACAGCGATGTTGTCATCCAAGACGAGCATGGAACGCGGATTGATGTCACCAACCTTCATATGGCGCATCAGGTAGTTGCGCTCTTCTTCCAGCTCGTGGTCTTTGGTTTGCTCGCCCTTGCGTTCGCGGTCGGCAATCTTGCGGGCGCGACCAAACACGCGCTCACAAATGAGGAAACGGTTGTCGCAAGTCAGGATGCCACCGGGACAGCTCTGATCGCAGGCACGCAGTTCGAGAAAGTCGACATCCTCGATCTCTTCATTCTCGACCTTTTCCAAGAACTCAATGACATTATGGATTTCGTCAATTGAGTAGGAGTGCTGTGCATCCGAGAGACGGCGTTCACCATTAGTCAGTGAGGTCAACACACCATCGGCAGAGAGTTGCGATACGGGCAACTTCTGCTCTTTGTAGCCATGGCCTTGCTTCTTGATTTCGTGGTAAACGCGATTATAAAGCGCGTCCATGTTGATGACACCGTCGACAAGTGATTTCTCTTCGCCTACGGGGCTCTTCACAGCGGCAATCTTGGCCGCGCATGGCGTGATGTAGAAGATGCCGATTTGGTCGTCTTTAATCTCCAACTCTTGTTTAAGTTTACGGCGAATATACATAGCCGTGATGTCAAGCGGCGCACGCAAGGGGATAAGGTTCTCGGTCAGGCCTGGGAACTTCACCTGGATGAGGCGCACGATGGCCGGACAAAAGGTCGAGATGAGCGGCCTGATGTCGGGGTTCTCGGCAGCGTATTTGTTTTTGGCTGCCGTATAAATCGGTATGGAAGACTCGGTTTCCAACACATGGGTGAAGCCCAAATCCTTGAGGATGCCGTAGATGCGCGACACGGTGATGTCGTTAGGGAACTGGCCCATGAAGACGGCAGGCACCAAGGCGACTCGGATAGGGAAGTTGAAGATGTCGTCAAAGTCATCTTGGTCGATGAAAATGGAACGGGTGGGGCAGACCTTGAAACAGTTGCCACAGTCGACGCAGCGGTCTGGAACCAGGACAGCCTTGCCGTCGCGCACACGCAATGCCTCGGTGGGGCAGATTTTCATGCAGCGCGAGCAGCCGATGCAGGTGTCTTCATCTATCTTAAGGGCGTGGAAGAAAGGAGTCTTTTCCATAATTGAGAATTGATAGTTGATAATTGATAATTAGACGAAGTTGACTTCCATTTCGACGGTAGTGCCAACGCCAACAGTGGAAGTCACATTCAATTTATCGACATTCTTCTGAATGTTAGGCAGACCCATGCCCGCGCCGAAGCCCATGTTGCGAACCTCGGGCGAGGCGGTGGAGTTGCCTTCCTGCATGGCCCAGTCAATGTCAGGGATGCCAGGACCGGTGTCCACGACCTTCAAGGTAATCTTGTCAGGCTCGATGTCGGCGTAAATGGTGCCGCCATAGGCGTGTGCGATGGCATTGACCTCAGCCTCATATAAGGCGACGACCACCCGTTTGACAATCTGAGGGCTGACGTTGAGCTGCTTCAAGGTCTTCTTGATCGCGCTCGATGCGGCTCCCGCGTTGACGAAGTCCGCTTCATATACTTGGTATTCTAAGTGCATGGCGTGGTGTTTTGGTTTGACATCAGAAAATGGGTTGCATACCCGCCTTGAAGAGCAGTCCGCAGGCTTTGAACATGGAGAAGTCACATTCCATGACCACCATGCCCTCGTCTTCGGCTTCCTCAATCATCTCCTCCGAGGCTTTTTTCTTCCTCACAAGGACGATGATGTCGAGGTTGCCCATCTCGCAGGTGCGGATGGTCTGCATGTTGCAGAGTCCAGTCAAGATGACAGGGTTGTAGTCGCCAAGCGTGAGCACATCGCTCATCAGATCGGAGGCGAAAGCGGTTTCATGTTCCTCATCCAAACGGTCGTGGCCGCAAAGCACCTTGGCGTTCAATAATTCTGAAATCTCTTTTAATTTCATCGGTATCGTTTGTTTGTAGAGACGCGATTCATCGCGTCTCCTTGGATATTATTTTGTTTTTCGTTTTCTATGAGACGCGATGAATCGCGTCTCTACAGGGTTAATCGTTATAATTTATTTCTTTCAAGTTCTCTTGAATCATTTCCTTCAGATACTGCATGATATGCACATCATTCATCGACATGCCGTCCAAGGCTTCCTTGATTTCGTCGGTGTCGAAGACGAATTCGCCGTCGTCAGTAATGTGCTTATAGATAAAATGGATGTCCTCGTGAGCCGAAAACAGCATCACCAACGAACCCGCCAGGTCGCCCATCGGCGGACGGTCAAGGTGGTCGTGCTGGAACCAGAAGTTGAGCACCGTGCCTTTCCCGACCTCGCTCTCAATGTTCATGCCGCCGCCAGCGTTCTCGGTATTCATTTTGATCAGCGGCAGGCCCAGTCCAACCTTACGCGTGGTGCGAGAGGTGGTCCATGGGTCGGTTACCTTGGCCAAAAACTCGGGCGTCATGCCCTTGCCGTTATCCTTGATGGTGAAGGCGTAGATGTTGTCTTTCAGGCTGTCGCGGATGGTCAGTTCCACTTGGGTGGAGTTGGCCGCCGTCGAGTTTTCCATCAGGTCGTATACGTGTAGTGATAATTCTTTCATCCGAATAAGAGTTGTAGTTTTTCCTTGGGTTCAGTGTCGATATAGCGCCCGTCCTCGCCGTGGAGGGTCTTGCGGAACTCGTCGAAGGTCTTGTCGTACATGTGCAGCACGCAATGCACCTCGCCGATAATATGAAGAAAATGCGCGTCGCTGCTCTTGGTGAAGTTGAACTTCTTCAAGTAAGCGTATTTCTTCAGGAAGTCGGGCTTGGTGACGTGCTTCGAGATTTCCAAAGCATCCGCTTTGATGTCGGGCGGAATGAAGCCCAACTGGCTGATGAGGCTGCTGGCAGGCTTGTTAACGTGTGCTGGGACAAACAGCCCGCCTATTTCGTGCACCACATCATAGAGTTGGTCCAAATCGGCATCGAGGGCTGACCAAAGCAGCCATTCCTCTTCGCCGACCACTTCCTCGTTTTCGTCGACAATCAACTGGTAGCCGAACTTCTCTTCGTCCAAAGGTATGTGGGGAAGGTGCTCGTCAAGATATTCTTGGAACTTGTCCAGTTGTTCGTCGGTCTCGAAATAGGCGAGGGCATGGGCTTCTTCCTGCGTGGTGATTTCGACGCCACCGATGACGAAGATGCCGTTCTCACGCCCAATCTTTTGCGTCACCTTCACCTGACGGGTCGTGTTGTGGTCGCAGATGGCGATGACATCGAGGTGGAGCTTCTTGGCCTGTTCGATGATGGCGCTGGGACTCATATAGAGGTCGCCGCACGGCGAAAGCACCGTGTGCATGTGTAAATCCGCTCTATATGATTGGAGTTCCATGATTCAAGGTCGGCGTTTAACTTCGTTGAATCTTCGATTTCGACAGGCTCAACGACCTTGGCTTTTTTCCAGCGAAGGTCCCTGAGCCTGTCGAAGGGCCGTTTTATTCGTGCAACAGGTTATACACCAATCCAGCAATCTCATACGTCGGCAGCGAGGTCTGCAAAATAGGCAAATCCTCGTCGTTGCTCTGCTCGATGGTCTCGTCGTTGGGCATGAGGTTCTTCACGAGGATGATGCAGGCCAGTTCCTTCAGTGAGGCCACGGCCATCACGTTCTTGTGGGTCTGCAAGGTGATCCAGATGTTGCCTTCCATGGCGTTGCCCATCACGTCGCTCAAAAGGTCGGAGATGTAGCAGCCGTCGATTTCTCTGTCAAGGCCTTTCTCGCCAGCTAAAACTTTGAGGTTGAGCTTTTCAACTAATTCTTGTACTTTCATTTCTTATGTGTTTTTAAATTGTTTCGTCCGAAAAGGTCTGCAAATTTAGGCTTTTTTTCAGACATAAAGAAAAATCACACTCCGAAAAGTGCGATTTCTCAAAAACTAATGAGGTTTTATGTTTATGGCACCAACTCAAACTCAATGCCCACACTCCAAGGCGAAGGCTGGTTGTTGGGGC
>CAMYXV010000086.1 GCA_947303055.1 uncultured Bacteroidales bacterium | reverse complement strand
CAATCACAAAGAGACCTGTAAGGCATTGCCACAGCCGAAGCCGAAAAAGAAAAAAATGAAATAAATGAATTTTTCTCTTGACTCGTCCCTTGGGGCAAGATTTAACTTTGCAGCCGCTTAAGCATAAAAATCGTACGATGAGCAACAAAACAAAGTTAAAAATCGGAGAGTTCTCCAAGATGATGCAAGTGACTGTGAAGACCTTGCGCCATTACGAGCAGAAGGGACTACTCCTGCCTGACGAGGTGGACGAGTGGACGGGCTACCGCTACTACAGCATCGAACAGATGCAGACGCTGCAAGCCATCCGCGACCTGCAACGGCTCGGGTTCTCGCTGGATGAAATCAAGGAACTGTACGAAGACGGTTCACACACACCCGACATCCGGCAGATGGACGAGAAAATCAAGGAAACGGAAAGGCAGCTGAAGCAACTGATTGCCCGCCGTGACCAACTGCTCAATTGGAGGGACTCTCGCAAACAAATCACTAAAATGGAAAAATTCAGCATCCAATCACTGCCCGAAATCATCGTGGCAAGCCATCGTGAAGTCATCCCTAACTATGCCGCCCTTGGCCCGCTGTGCGTCAACGTCATCGGCCCCGAGATGAAAAGGCTCGGTTGCAAGTGTCCGCCGCCCGGCTACTGCTTCACCATCGAACACAACAAGGAGTACAAGCCGACAGACATCGACATCGAGTATTGCGAACAAGTTGAAGAGATGGGTGAAGACAGTGCCATCATCCAGTTCAAGCGTCTGCCAGCCGTGCCCAAGGCACTCTGCATGAAGCATATCGGCCCATACGAACGTTTCTACGAGTCGTACACAGAGGCCTTCCGCTACATCGATGAGCAGGGCTACAAGGTCGTTGGCCATCACCGCACCTGCTACATTGATGGCGTTTGGAATCAAGACGATCCCGAAAAATGGTTGTCGGTGATTCAGATTCCGATAGCGTAAGAAACTGCCGCCGCAAGGGTTCTTGACCTTTGCGGCGGTGTTCGTTTTAAGGGCCTGGCTTTTTTGATTATCTGTACCTCTGCCTGAACTCCGACGGTGACATCCCCTCTTGCCGTTTGAAGAACTGGCCAAAGGCTGATTGGTCGGGAAAATCGAACTGGTCCGCAATCTGTTGGTGGGTCATCTCGGTAGTCAGCAAGGCATTCTTGATTTGGCCAACCAGGAACTCATTGATGAGGTCTTTGGGCGTTTTGCCCGTTTCCTTCTTGCAGACTTTGAAGAGATAACGCTCTGAAACGCAGAGTTTCTCAGCATAAAACGGGATGTTGCGCTGTCCCGAAAGGATGTTTTCGCCTACCAACTCGAAGAAATGGTTCAAGAGTTGGCGGGAACGTTTGCTGTTGTCATTTTGCGTGGTATTTTCGGGTCTGTCGGAAGCGTTATAGAGCGTTAGCAAAAGATGCACCAGCAAGGCTGTAATCATTTTGTTGCGGGCAACGAGGTTAGGCTGCTCAACGGCGACACGAAGCAAATCATAGTCAGCGGCAAGCATTCGGTTGAAAGGCTCGTCTATCGTTTTGTCAGACCAAAACGCCATCTCCAAAGAGCCAAAATCAGCCTCCGCGCCGAGCAGGGCATACACCACATTCATCAACGGCTCATCGAAGACAAGGACTTCCATCCTCATATTGCGAGAAGAAGAAACCACTTTGAACTGGATCCCTTCCGGGACTACGAAAACCGTGTCAGCTAACAATTTGTGTTTCTCTTGCTCAAAAGAAACCGTGATGGTGCCATGTTGCACGTGGCACAGCCAAAACTTCGATAGTTCAGTTTTGACGATAGCCGTTGCATGGTCATATTGTTGGACGATGTAATTCATGCTGCAAAAATACAAATAGTTCCGAAAACATACAATATCGGTTCACTTTTATAAACCATGCTTGTTTTCGTAAAGCCTATTTTTGCAACTTCAAATTTGTAGTGTATGAAGCTTAGATATTTGACAGTATTGTCGGCGTTAGCCTTCCTGCTCTTTTCGTGCGGCAACAACTTACCAGAGGAACAAAACGTGCCCGAAACACACGAACTGCTCACGGTGGCCATGCAGGACTACACAATGAGCACAGAATACCCTGCCTCGATTCAAGGCAACCAGGACATCAAGATCATTCCTCGTGTTGAGGGGTATCTGCAAGGTGTGTATGTGAAGGAAGGCGATGCGGTAAAGGCGGGTCAGCTGTTGTTCCGCATCGATGATGCCACCTATCGTGCGGCGGTGGAGTCGGCCAACGCCAATGTGCAAATGATGACCGCCGCTTTGAACAGGGCGCAACTGGAATACGACGGCAAGAAAACGCTTCGCCAGCAAGAGATTGTCTCTGACTTTGAACTTTCACTTGCCGAGAGCGACCTCAATGTGGCGAAAGCCAACCTCGCAGCGGCAAAAGCGGCGCTCACCTCTGCCCGCAACGACCTCAGCTATACCGAGATCCGCAGTCCTTCCGATGGCGTGGTGGGTCGTATCCCTTACCGCAAAGGAGACCTCGTAGGGCCAACCATCCAAGACGGCCTCACTGTGGTGGCCGACAACGGTCAGATGCGTGTCTTTTTCTCGATGACGGAAAACACCGTGATGCAGTACCTGGCCGAATACCCAAGCCTCGCGGATGCGATAAGCCATTTCCCTGAACTGCAATTGCAACTGTCTAATGGCCTGGTGTACGAACAAACTGGCCATGTGGAGAGCATCAGCGGTGTGGTGGACGAGCGCACAGGTGCCGTCTCGGTCTGCGCCCGCTTCGACAACCCCAACGGGATGTTGCTTAGCGGCGGCACGGGCAAGGTCATTTTACCGACCTCGCTTCATAACGCCATTGTCATTCCACAAGAGGCCACCTACGACATTCAGGATAAAGTCTATGTAGTGAAAGTGGTCGAGGGCAAGGCGGTTGCCAGCATGATTCAGGTGGAATCCGCCACTGACGGAAAATCATACGTGGTGACTGATGGGCTGAAAGCCGGTGAGGTCATCATCGCCAAGGGCGCGGGGTTTGTCAGAGAAGGAACAAAAATCAATTTCGCAAACTAAACCATGAACGAGCAAGCCTACAGATCGTCACCCATTTTGAAGCTGTTTTTCAAGTGTACCCTGCCTGCGATGGTCGGCATGGGCTTTTCGGCCGTGTATTCCGTCATCGACGGCATCTTTGTCGGACATTACATCGGACAAGAAGCCTTGGCGGCGGTCAATCTGGTGATGCCGATGGTCATGATCATCGCCGCTGTGGCCGACATGATTGCGACCGGCTCCTCTGTGCGTATCTCAATCCTGTTGGGGCAAGACAAGAAAGAAGAGGCCAGCCGTGTGTTCTCGGTGTGCCTGGCTTTCATCGCCGTTATCTCAACGCTCTTTGGTCTGCTCGGTTTCTTCCTTGCGGAACCACTCATCCGATTGATGGGTGCCAAGGGGCTGACGGCGGAGTATGCCGTGCAATACCTGCGTGTGTTCTCGCTGTTCATGCCGCTCTGCTCCATTTATTTCTCCACCGACAACTACCTGCGCGACTGCGGCAAGGTCCGCCTGAGCATGGTCATCAACATCGTTTGCTCAGTGCTGAACATCGTGCTTGATGCGCTGTTCATCGTCGTATGGCACAAAGGCTTGTGGGCAGCGGCATTGGCCAGCTGCATCTCGATGACAGTGGGCGCGGTTTGGTCGTTGACACCTTTCTCCGCCAAGAAACTGCCGCTAAAACTCACCAAAGGCCGTATCTCGGTCAATCAGATGCTGACCATCATCGCCAACGGCTCATCGGAGTTTTTTGTGAGTATGGCTGGTTCCTTGTTTGCCATCATTATCAACATCGTGCTGCTGAAGCTGGGCGGTTCCACGGCGGTGGCGGCGGTGTCTATCGTGGAATACATCGCGAGCCTCACGGGCATGGTGATTTACAGCATGTCGGATGCCTTACAGCCCGCCATCAGCTATTGTTTCGGTGCGGGACTCCTGCCAAGGATGCGCAAGATGCAGCGTGTCGTCATGTCGGCAGCCGCCATCCTGTCCTTGTTTGCCATGCTGTTTCTGCTCTTCGGCGGAAAGCTGCTGTTGCCGCTTTTCGTGAAGGACGGTGACGTGGCATTATATGACATGAGTCTGCGCGCCATGCGGTTTTATGCGCTCAGCTATCTCGTGAGTTGGGTGGAGATGACGCTGGCTGGCTACCTGACCGCCTTGGAAAAGCCTTGGCATTCCTTGGTCATCTCCTTGTTGGGCACTTTCGTTTTCCCCTTGGTGTTTTTGGCCATCCTTGTCCCGCTTTGGCAACTCGACGGTGTCTGGGTGCTCAATTTCGTTTCCAGCGTTTTCAGTGCAGTTGTGGCGGTGGTGATTGCCAAGAGGGCTTTGAAACTAATCGAAGTCAAGCGGTAAAAACTAATAACAGCAAAGCAAAATAAACTAATAAAAACAAGCGCGATTAGAGAGACTTTGCAATAAAATGCATAGTGTTTTTTATTTCTTCTTTGGTAATTATTTTGTTGAAATAGAAAAAGATTTGTATTTTTGCAGCGTCAAAAACTAATGTTAGTAAAACAAAATAAACTAACAACAGCAAAGCAAAATAAACTAACAATAGTAAAGCAAAATAAACTAATGACAGCAAAAATGCAGTTATGGCAACAATACAAGAGAAATTGGTGGAATCGCTGGCGGTGCTAAAGGCCTATCAGGATGCCCATGGAGACAATTTGGTGATTCAGGGAGCGGATACGCTGGGACGGACACATACAGAGCGGTTGGTGAACAGCGGATACCTTCAGATGGTCATGAAGGGATGGTATATCCCGTCATCGCCAGGGAGCGAGGGCGATTCAACGGTGTGGTATGTGTCGTACTGGCACTTCATTACGGCTTATTTAGACAAGAGATTCAATGGGGCTTGGTGCTTGTCACCGGAGCTGTCACTCTATTTCCACAGCGGGAAGACGGTGATTCCCAAACAATTGATTGTGCGCTGCGAGAACGGAACAAACAACATCCTGCAACTGCCTTTCGGAACATCGCTTGTGGATATCAAGGCAAGCCTTCCGCCAGAGGTGATACGGGAGCCGCGTTATGGTGTGCGTTTGTATCCCATGGAATATGCCTTGTTGATGGTGGGACCGGATTATTATCGCCGTGATGCGTTGGAGGCAAGGACTTGTCTGGCCAGCCTGCGTGACGTGTCGCCAATTGTACAGGTGGCCATCGACGGGGGACATACCACCCGGGCAGGTCGTGTGGCAGGTGCGTTGCGCTCCATTGGACGCGAGGAGATGGCGGATGAGTTATTGCGAATGATGCGCCAAGTGGGGCATACTGTGACGGAGGAGAATCCGTTTGAGGAGAATGTGCATATAGCGACATTTGTGGAATCACCCTACGCCTCACGCATCCGCTTGATGTGGATGCAAATGCGGAAGGTGGTAATAGACACGTTAAAAATACAGCCAGTACAGCAAGATGCTGCTTCGGTGCTGGCGATGATGGATGCGACGTATGTAAAAGACAGCTATAACTCCTTGTCGATTGAGGGCTATAAGATTACGGAAGGCCTATTGGAGCGTGTGCGGAGTGGCAACTGGGATCCTGAAAAAAACGAGGAGGACAAGGAACGCCGGAATGCGTTGGCTGCCCGTGGGTATTATCAAGCATACGAATTGCTGAAGCAAGGCGTGAAGGACTGTTTTTCGGGCAAGGCTCCTGCGCAGTTGTATGTGAAAGGGCATCAGGACTGGCATTTTCAGTTGTTTGAGCCGTGCGTTAGGGCGGGCATAGTGAAGGCAACTGATTTGATTGGATACCGTAGACATCAGGTATATATCCGGAATTCCATGCACACGCCATTGAATCCTGACGCGGTTTTAGATGCGATGAGTGCCTTGTCGGATTTGATGATGCAAGAGGAGAACGCGCTGGTGCGTGCCATTTTAGGGCATTTCTTCTTCGTCTATATCCATCCCTACATGGACGGCAACGGTCGCACGGCGCGTTTCGTGATGAACAGCCAATTGGTGACGGCAGGTTATCCCTGGGTTGTGATTCCCGTGGAGCGCCGACAGGAATACATGGCAGCGTTGGAGCAGGCAAGCGTGGAGGGGAATATTGAGGGGTTTGTGCGGTTTATTGGAAGTTTAATATAAAAAACAACCCTCTAATGATCAATAATACACACTCAAACAAACAACTTTTTTTGACAAATATTTTTTAGAATCTTGCCCTATTCAAATAAAACTCAGAATAATTGATTGTACTCATAGAATAAAATGAGCATCTTTGCATTTCTGACTATTACTTTATGGAGAAGCTTATTGAAATACCGAAGACCCAAATGATGATGACTTTTGTGGTCACTTGCATCGAGACCACCGCCCGACTGCTGAACACTTCCTACAAAGAGGTGTACGAGCGGATGAAGCGCGTGGGGCTGATAGAGCGGTTTATACTTCCGCACTACGAAACCCTTCATAGTGAGAGCCGAGAGAACCTTGCGGAGGTGTTGGTGGAATGTATGAACAATTGGGAGGGCAGGAAATGAGTGAAATGATGGAACAGAAGCAATCTGAAGACCCCGTAAAATCGCCTGTCATACAGGAGATTATCATGAGCAACCGCATTGGCGCCATATCAATGGAGTTGTAAGGCTACATCTTCGGGAAGGACGAGTTTGGAAGATGCTTCCGTCTTGGCGTAGGCCTTGCCCACGATGCTCTCAAAAGCCAACCCTAGTGCGAAGCCGACGACCGTAAAAACGGCCAATAATGAGTAAATGCGTGTTTTTTCATGACATGATGATTTGAAATTCTGGATTACTACAACAAAAACTATTCCCCCTGCTCAAATTCAGTTTGAAAGGACTTAAAAAGATTATAGTAGAGCTTCATATTATCAAGCTGCCACCAGTCTGCATGAACCGCAGGTGAAGAATCCAAATCAATAATTGATGCATTGGGCAATGAAAGAAGAAATGGAGAATGGGTAGCGATAATAAATTGGGCATTGCATCTTTCGGAGCTGAATTGGACAAGTTTAGCAAGATTTGCTTGATACTCTGCCGAAAGGCTGTTTTCTGGCTCATCGAGAAGATATAAGCCTCCTTCCTGAAGTTTTTCTGTAAGATACATCAAACCATTTTCACCATTGGAATAGCCTCTATTGATTTTACCAAGGATATCAGTAAGAAAACGGTTGGTGGTTTTCTTTTTCGTGGCGTTTAGTTCTCTTAATTCTTCGATGCCTTCACGGGTTTCAAGATTAATACTCCTTTTAGGCGTTTTGCCATATTTAATACCAAAGAACTCCTTTCGCAGGGCTTGGCTTTTAAGCTGTTGCATCTCATCGTTCTTTCGAGCATCCAGCATCATGTTGAACACATCATCGCTGGTCAAAACATTGGTGATTCTGTTCATTCTGGTTTCCAATTCGGGATTGAGCTTACAACTGCAGGCATCGACGTATCGATTCATCCAAGAAGAGGAATTATATGGGGTGGTGCGAGTAACACCCAACTTCTCTGCTATCACATTGATGGCCGTTGATTTCCCGGCGCCATTGCTTCCATAAAAAATGGTGATGGGTTTAAAAACCAATTGAACCAGCTCTGCATCACCCAACACATTGAATGGATATACCATCCCCATGTAATAGTCGGTGCGGTAGGAGCCGAGAAAAGCATTTCTGTAATAATCGAAAGCATCCGCAAGGTAATCGTTCTCGAACTGGAAAGACGGAAAACTAAACTCTTCAAGATAAATCATGGCAAAAGACGGTGTTTAAGTCGTTCAGATTCTCTTGGATGGTGTTGTCGATTGTTGCGATATCAAGGTACTCTGCTGCTTCCAAGATTTTTATCACCGACTGAATCCATTCATTGAATCGGATGATGGCGGAAGTGTGTCCAAGTTTGGAAAGCGACCAAAGGGCGAGGCCGACGGTGCTGTACTTGTAATCGTGAAAAAAGAGGCGACCATTGTTGCTTCGAACAAAATGGGAATGCCAGAAAGTTTCGTGTTCTGTAGCCCAAACAATGGCAGCAGTTGCCTCCGCTTCTGAAATTTGGCGATTGGTTTTGGCTGAGATATAAGCATATTGG
>CAMYXV010000085.1 GCA_947303055.1 uncultured Bacteroidales bacterium | reverse complement strand
GGTTTGTGAATGTCTGACGAGGCACCGCACACTACGATGCTTTTCGGATTTAGTAATTCTCTTGCTATCATAATAATTAGGTATTTGTTGCAACTATACTTAAATTGCCGCAAATATAGCGAAAAATGGCAAACGAAAAACAATCAATGCCTGTTTTGCAATCTTTCTTCGCAATCAAGCAGCAATTGGTAGTGTCTCAAGTTGAAAAGGCCCATCTTGCAGAGCAGCTCGATGTCCTCGTGACTCATCCACGACACCGAATCCACCTCTTCCTTCTGCAGGCGCAGCATCTCGGCTGGAACGTTACTCTTCAGCATATATAATAAGGTGAATTTATAGTCATACCGCCTGATTTTCACCAACTTCAACTCGCTTTTAGTCACCGAAAGGCCAATCTCCTCTTTCAGCTCGCGCAGCATGGAGATGGCGAAGTCCTTCTCTCCGCTCTGCACGTGACCTGCTGTGGTGGCATAATAGTTGCCTTTTCGAGGGGCGACTTTCTGAATCAAATACTGGCCCTTGTCGTTGTAGACGAATACCGCAACGATGGGAATCATCAAGCCAGGCGGAACAGGTTGCCCCCGCTCAATAGTCTGTCCCGTGGGTTTCAGGTCTTTATCGTATAAATCCAAAATCTCCATCCCGATTCAAGGATATTTGACACGGCAAAGATAAGGAAAACTAATGAAAAAGCATCAAAAAACCGCAATCTCAAAAAGAGACTGCGGCAAAAAAGATTTATTAACCAAATCAAAGGAATCGTTATGACTCCTCATAACAATCTTTCAGGAAATTATGGTTAAGCACTTCGGAAACTTTCATCAACTGGGCCAAGTCAATGCTTTTCCTTTTGAACATTTTATAAACATTGGACTTCTCACAAAAGATTCCTTTGGCTAACCATGTCACATTGCGGCCCTGAAGATTCATCTCCTCTTGAATCAACTGGCCAATGTGTACATCTTTCATTACAAAACTCATAATCTTAGTCTTTGAATTAGGATGCAAAAATAGGGTGACGAAAAAAAAGCAAGAAAAAAATCGACAAAAAGTCAATCAAATAATATCAAATATTACAATATTTATATGTCTGATAATCAAGCTAATAAAAAATCAATACAAAATAATCAAATTCCTCGCAGGAATTTTGATTAGATTTTTTGAAATCAACATATTATTTTGATTGCCAATCTTTTAAAAAGCCATGCAAAACAAGCTGCAAATTCGACTTGTTATTGAAAATTTCATGCATTTTGAGCGATCGGGTCCACACTGCCTGATAGGTTTTGCCTGTCAAAGCAGCAGCCTGTACCTCAGTAATGCCAAGAATATACAGACAACAATAGACCACATCCGAGCGTTTCAAGCGCGGGAACATCTCGATGATACGTACCGAGAACTTGGGGAAGACGGCATCCACCGCATTGACTAACATCGTTAACTGGTTGTCAGACAGCACCAATTCCGGATAAGAAGAGAAAGCCTTAACATTGGCCTCTTTCACCTTAAGAATCCGCTTACACACAGGTGTTTCATAAAGGGCCTCAAGTTTTTTGTCGAAAGGCAGCTTCTGAAAGTCGGGATTGGAAATCACCTTATCCAGTTTCGACTGCAACACCTTGATGGTCTCTTCTTTCTTCTGAGAAGCGTTCTTAACTGACTCAATCTCGTCCTCAAGCGTGGCCTGTATTTGTTCTCGTGCCTCAATTTCCCTCTCGTGACGTCGTTTACGCTTCATTAAGATATAACTATCGAAAATAATTAAGGCGATGAGCAACAACACACAGAAGATGACAAAGAATAGCACGTCTTTATGCTTTGCGTCCTTGCAATCTTGCAAATAGTTTTCATACAGGGTTTCCATCTTGGCCCTATCGCTGCTCCTTGCAAACTGTTGAAGATAGGCATCCGCCAAAAGTTCGCCATAATAACCTGCTTTGATAGTATCTCCCAAATGATTGGCAATCTGCACAATACGCGAATACGACTTCAACGTTTGTCGGGGCAACAAGGGATAACTCCGCTCATAATTATACAAAGCCGAATCGTATTCATGGTCTTGCAAATAAAAATAGCCAAGCGCAAAACGCACCTGACGCGTCAACCATGAGCTTTGGTTTTCCTGCAAAGCATGATGCAACAAAGCCAAAGAAGCGGTTTTCTCATTGGCATTATACAAATCCAAGGAGCGATGAATGACACTACTGAAATTCTGATAGATATCATCCGTCTTTAAACGCTCATGTATGCTGTCCGACTTCTTGTAATAATACATGGACTGGACCTTGTCGCCTTGCGCCAGAATGACATCTCCCATCAACTCGAAATTGGAAGCTATGCCTTTCGGGTTCCCCTCTTTCCTAAAGCACTCACTCGACCGTTCCAAACAATCCAAAGCCGTTCCCCAAGCATCGTAGGTATAAAGGAACCAAGCCAAACGATCGTAGGTCAACGCCGTAAATCGTTCATATTGCGGATCATAGTTCTTTGAAGCAAAGACAGCGTGTTCGCCCTTCGTTCCTTCCATTACCCACAATGCGTTGAGGTAATCGCTGAAAGCCTCGACATGTTGGTTAGTCTGCGTCTGTTCCATGAGAGCCTTGAAGAAATAGGCGCGGGCTTTCTGAAAACTCAAGTCTATATTGCGCCTCGAATAGGCTCGTCCTGGCAAAACTGAATCATAGAAACGGACTGTCTCAATAATAGATGCACTGTCAGGAACAGCATCTCTCGGAATAAATATGTCCTCAATAACAGGCCAAGTAGAAGTCAGATCTTTGTATTTCGTTTTATTCTTGCAGGACGGGCTCAAAAAAAGAATCAAAGAAAAGAAATATATGAGTTTTTTCATAGCACAATATCAATTTGTTAGGTGCAAAAATAGGAAAAGAAGCCTATTTGATGAAAAACCAAAACAAAAAACGCGTGGCTTTGGATTTTTTTTCCAAAGCCACGCATAGTTCACAATGAAAAGTGTCTCTCCTTATTTGCCAAGCAGCTCCTTGATGCCGCCAAGAGAGCCCAATAGGTTGGAAGCTTCATAAGGCAGATAGACAGTCTTGTTCTGTTGTCCACCAGCCACTTCCTTAAGGGTCTCGATGTACTTCACAGCCAACAAGTAATTGACAGGATCGGCACCACGGTCAGCGACGGCCTCGGCAATGTTGCGGATGGCAGCAGCCTCGGCTTCGGCTTGCAGCACCTTGGCTCGGGCTTCACCCTCAGCCTTCAGGATATTGGCCTGCTTGTCGGCTTCAGCCGCATTGATTTCAGCTTGTTTCTCACCTTCCGAGTTCAGAATCTGCGCTTGCTTCTCACCTTCAGCCTTCAAAATCTCGGCACGGCGGTTACGCTCAGCCTGCATCTGGAGCTCCATGGTGCGACGAATGCTCTCAGGAGGAGTGATATCCTGCAACTCAACACGGTTGACCTTCACTCCCCATTTGTTGGTAGCATCGTCAAGCACATTGCGCAGCTTCGAGTTGATGGTGTCACGTGAGGTCAAGGTCTCATCAAGTTCCATCTCACCCACCACGTTACGGAGCGTGGTCTGCGTCAGTTTCTCGATGGCGACAGGCAAGTTCTGGATTTCGTACACAGCCTTCATCGGGTCGACAATCTGGAAATAAAGCAAGGCATTGATTTCGGTCATCACGTTATCCTTTGTGATAACACTCTGTTTATCAAAATCATACACTTGCTCACGCATGTCAATACGCGAGGTGCGAGACAAAGCACCATTCTGGCGACGAACGATGGTTTCCTTGGCCTGCTCGATGATAGGCAGGATGACATTGATGCCCGCGTTCAAGGTGCGGTTGTACTTACCAAGGCGTTCCACAATCATAGTCTCCGACTGCGAAACAATCTTGATGCCTCGAAGGATGTAGATCACGACGAATGCAATCAAGACATAAAGAATAATCATGCCAACATTCATAATTTTATTGTTTAACGGTTACTATAATGCTATCCAATTTCACGATTTCCACGGTGGTACCCTTCTCGATGACTGAGCCATCTTCCGACACCGCCTTCCAGTCGTCGCCATCAATGGCAACACGACCTGTATGTTGCTCGGCATCAATACGTTCCGAGACCACTCCTTTTCTGCCAATGATGGCATCGGCATTGGTTTTCACATCTTTTGACCTCCGGTCCAAAAACCGCATCACAACAGGACGTAAGAAAATGAAAGTCAACAGTGAAACCACTGCAAAAATGATAATCTGCCAGGTAACATTTGCACAAAGTCCAGCAGCTAAAGCCGAAAAGCCTGCTCCGATGGCGAAACAGATGGCGCCAAAGGTCGCCGAACAAATTTCGAAGATAAGAAGCAGAATTGCTACAATAAGCCAAATTTGATAGGTTGCCATAATAATGAGATTTTGATTCCGCAAATATACAAAAAGAAAGGCAACCCGCAAAGGATTGCCTTCCCTTTTTTTTCGGTCGGTTGTAGGGCTGTCACATTGTGGCAGCCGTTTTCACGGCGGCTGCCGTGGTACGACAGCCCTACAGACCGATTGTCATTTATTGCATGACAGTGACGCGCTTGACGGTCACGCCGTTCTCAGTGTAGACACGCACCAGATACAGACCAGCGTTGAACTGACCCATATTCAGGATGTAGTTGTCAGCATTGAGCTCGGTGTCGAAGACCACCTGGCCGAGGACGCTCACCACAGTGATGCGGTTCATGCCGTTGGCCTCGATCGTCACGTTGCCGTTGGTCGGGTTCGGGTAGAGAGCAACATTGTCGCTGTTCTCGTTCAAACCGTCGCCGACGGTGGTGCCACTCACGTAGTTGTGGCTCGGGTCGTCAGCAGCAACGCCAGGCTCGGACTCGCAGTCGTTGTCATAGTAGGCGCGGACCTGGTAGTAGTACGTACCACCATCAACAGGTGTGTCGATGTATTCGTAGTACGTGGCACCGGTCTCGGCAACCTCACCGATCATGACATAACCCACGGTCGGGTCGGTCGAACGGTACACATTGTACTTCACAATGTTGGCGCGGTTCATGAAGCTCAGGTCGGCAGGCTTGCTCACCACTTCGGTGTGGCTCAACTCACCACCAACATTGCCTCTGAACTCAGGCAGGCTGACAAGTTCGCCACCCTTGCCTTGGTTCGTCACGTAGCCGCGGATCATCCAGCCGTAACCAGGCAGACCAGCAGTGGCCAAATCCATCCACGAGGCACCGTCAACACTCACCCAACGGTTGTTCGGGTCGCCAGTGTCGTTGCAAGCGTCGGCAGGATAGGTCTCACCAGTCTGGTAGAAGGTAATCCACAAGTTCTGTGTACCGTCAACAGGAACAGGATTGTTCAAGGTGATTTCCATGAACTCTTGGTCACCAGCCATCGTGAAGGTCTGCGTGGCAGCAGGCGAGCCAGCAGGCTGTGCGCCACCAACATAGACATTCAGCGTGGCAGAGCAGGCATACGAAGTATGGACAGCAACCTTGGTCAGGCTGGTGCCAGCATACGGAGCCAGCGAAGCGGCTGGGAACATAGTGCCCCAATACAGGGTACCGCCAGCGCCAACGGTTGTGGCATAGGTACCATCGTCATAATACAACCACTCGCTGATCGGGCCAGCGGGTTGATCGCCCCACCACACCTTAATCGAACGGTTCTCATTCAACAGTTCGGAATGGATGGCGTAAGGCATTTCGCAAGTGCCAGGACCAACAGGACCAAGGGCTTCGCACTCTTCGCAGCTCATGGCATAGTAGAAGTTGTTGCTCGGCAGTTCGGCAGTACCGTTGTAGACGATACGGACGCAAACCTCTTCACCTTCACCTTCATAAGTGTAGGTGTTGGTCGGAGCAGGAACGAAGGCTTCCCATTCGCCGTCGACGAAGATCATAGCGCCAAGGATGTCGCCACTCGGGGTCGGAGGAGGCGTCGGGGTGGTGTTGTCGTCTCTCAGCTCATAGACAGCGATGAGGTTCGGGCTCTGCTGGAGGTCACCGATGAAGGCGATCTTGCCGTTGAAGCTGCCCACGGTGCATCCGCCGGAGGAACCAGCATCGAAACCAGGAACGTTCGAGAAGTTGAACACGGAGCCGCCCATCGAGCCGCTGCCGATGACCCAGTCTTCCACGTCGTTGGTACCGTTGTTGAAGCAGTACACGTGCTCGACGTCGTTCTCGTCCTTGTAGTAGGCAAGGTCGGAAGCGCTCGTCGGGGCAGGACCGGTCTGGACGATGGCACCCGTGCGGTCGATGAGCGTCAGGTTGCCGCTCCAGTTGCCGATGACCCAGAAGCCGTCACGCTCAGGATCGTAGGTGATGCCACGCATGGCACCGTAGGCACTGCTGAACGTGCTGACCACGCTGTGGTTGGCCAGGTCGACGCAGTACACCGTGCTGCTGTTGGCGACACCGTAGAAGTTCGTGCCGTCGTAGGTCATGCCACGGAGCGTGCCGCAGCCGGAGATCTCGAAGCCTTCGAGCATGTTGCCGCTGAGGTCATACTTGTAGAAGTTGTGAGCGGCGCTGGTATAACCCCAGTTGGAGGTGTAGAAGTTGTTGCCGTCGTAGGCCACACCATAGTGACCGCCTTCAGGAGCGGTGAAGGTCATCATCAGATCCCAAGCGGCGCGGGCGCCCTTGGCACCGCTGGTCAGTTCGAGATCGTCGACATCCAGATAGAACATGTCGCTGCAGTTGAAGTGACGGACAGCGATGTAACGGCCTTCGCCAGCATATGCGCTCAGGTCGACAGTCTTCTGGTACCAGTTGCCTTGGTCACGGTTGCCGCGAGCTCCGTCGTAACGGTCGCCCTTAGCGGTCAGCGTCCACTCCTGGACAAGCTGGAAGTCGCTCGGGTTGGTGCCAGTCGTCGAAACGAACACGCCGAAGTGCTCAGCGGCATAGCTGGCATCCTGACCGCAAGCCCACATGCTGAAGGTTGAACCGTTGGCCAAAGTCACAGCGGGTGAAATCAGCCAGTTGTCAGGATACACAACACCGTAGTTGTTGTCGTAGCTCTGGCTCAGAACCAGGTCGGCAGAGCCATTGTGGCCATTGCCAGTGCTGCCCAACTTGGTGCTACCAATCTGCCAGCCGTAGCCACTCGGGCTACCGCCATCGATGGTAATCCAACCAGCAGGAATCTGGCTGTCGTCGAAGTTCACGCTGAAGGTGCTGCCTTGACCAGGTGTCGGAGGCACAGGGCCGCCGCCAGGATAATCCCAGCTCACCACGTTGCCGTCAACGGTCACGCCGTTCACGGTGCCGGCATAGTGCTCGCAGCTCTCGTATTCCCATTCAGCCTCGGTCCAGTCGCTCATGCCGGTGCTGTAGATGGCAGCAACCTTGCAGATGTAGTGATCGCCCTCGACGAGTGCGTCGGTGGCCACCTGGCAGAACGGATGCACGGTGTTGGTGGTGAAGATCGGCTCGCCGTCGATGCTCGTGCACATCACCTTGTAGCCTTCGAGGTGACGCTCGCCGTCCTTGGCACCTGCAGTCAGTTCAATGTCGTCGATATAGACTTCGTACTGGTCGTAGCTGTTGAAGTGACGGAAAGCAATGTAGACATCTTGACCAGCGTAAGCGCCAAGGTTGACGCTGTGTGAACGCCAGTTCTGATAGCGATCGCCATCATGACGGATTTGGGTCTTGCCGGCATTGCCAGCCTTGGCAGTGCCTTCCCAAACCATGGTGAAGTCGGCAGGAGTCGGGTTGTCGACTGTAGCCACGGCCACACCAAAGTGATCGGGATAACTGTCGTTACCGTAGTCAGCCCAGAAGTTCAACACGGAAGAAGCCGTGATAGAATACTTCTGGTTGGTGATCATGAAGTTGTTCGGATCATAGGAGTCGTAAGTGCAATCGGTGTAAGACTGAGAAACAGCAAAGCCATTCGAACCGTTGTGACCCCAGCCAGTATAGTCATAGCAGGAGTAGGTCTGGCTCATGGAGCTGTGATACCAGTTGTGACCGTCAGCATCAGCGTCAACCAAAGTCCAGTTGCCTAAGCCACTTTCGAAATCGTCGCTAAAGCTTGTGGTACCTTGGCCGCCGCCACCGCCGCCGCCACCGCCACCGCCGCCACCAGGCTCGCCGTGGCCTTCCCACATGGCCCAG
>CAMYXV010000084.1 GCA_947303055.1 uncultured Bacteroidales bacterium | reverse complement strand
TCAATTCTCGATCCCGCTACTCAGAAGCAAGGCTTAGGTCTTGCTTTTTTCGTTTATTGGGACAAAAACGTCTTTTTTCTTGCCGAATGCCTTTTTCTTCGTACTTTTGTCGGACATTTCGTCATAAAACCTACAGTATATGAAAAGATTTTGGTATGCCACAGCGCTCGCAATTGTTTTAGGGACAATGTGCTATTCATGTGGAGGGAAAGACAGCAAGACCCCTACCCTGACCGAGACAGAACTGACGGACGAAAACACCGAAATGGAAGCCGACACCATCGCAGACGTTGATGATGGTGACCCTAACATCAAGGCTGCTTCTGTTGACCACATGAAAATGGTCATCGACAGCCGTGGCAATGTTGTAGGCAAATATGTCCGCACCAACCAAACCTCATATACTGTTACCGCACAAGACGATGTAGAAGTGCCAAAACTCGGGCATAAAATTGTGGAATACAGCGCAAGAAACGGACAAGGCGTCGTTTACACCCTTAGGACGAATGTCAATGTGCGCACACAACCAGACCTGAAATCACCCATCATTTGCCAGATCACTACCAAAGCAGGTGAGGTGCCTCAGACCTACCCTTGCCTCGGAAAGGCCCAAGGCTGGTACAAAATCAGAATCAGAGGCACTGAAGGCTACGTGCGCCACGACTTGGTGATTTGGGACGGTATGGACACCTTCTGACCTAAGCCCAGAGCAACAGTCCGCAGCAGATAATCAGACCCGTAACGAACAAATCGATGATGCAAAAGCCCATGATGTCTTTTGCATTGAGCTTGGCTATGGCCAAGGCAGGCAGAGCCCAGAACGGCTGAATCAGGTTGGTCCAGGCATCACCCCATGAGATGGCCATACCCGTCAGGCCGGGAGCCACACCCAAGGCGGCACCAGCCGTAAACATAATCGGCGCCTGGATGGCCCAATGGCCACCACCAGAAGGCACAAACATGTTTAAAATGGCCGCACAGAAGAAGGTAAACAAAGGATACGTCTTTGGCGTCGAGATGGCCACACAAGCATTGCTCACCACCTCACCCAAGCAGATACCCGAAGCACCCACACCCGTGATGATGCCCATGATGCCCGCATAGAAAGGGAACTGCAACAATATGCCGGCTGCACCACCCACCGACTTTCCGAAGGCCTTGACGTATGCCAACGGCGTGCCGTGCAAGATGACACCCAAAAACAGGAATAGCATGATGACAGCTCCAAGGTCGAAACTGCCACCTTTGACGAACAGTTTGATAACGAGATAGGTCAAGCCCAACAAGGCTATGATCCATGAGAGCACACGGCTGTTTTCCAGCTTCTCGGCGGGTGTCGTCGCTTTCGGCGCAGACTGGGGTTCTTCTTCAAAGAGCAATGACGGCTCAATAGTCACCACATGCTCGCCTTTGGGATGCATCAGCGCATTGACCACCACAATGGCCACGATGACCACCGCCACCATGATGAGGTTTTGATAGGTTAAGATCGTCTCGCTAACAGGTACGGGTTGGGTGAGTGTGCCATTGGTAACCTTCTCAAGATTAGATTCCATCGAAGCCATGGTGAGCGGGATTGAACCCGAAAGACCCGCATGCCAAACCACAAAACCGCTATAGGCCGAGGCAATGAGCAAACGGTAATCCACGCCACGCAGTTTCTTGGCAATTTCCTTGGCAAAGATGACGCCTACGATGAGGCCGAAGCCCCAATTGAGCCAGCAAGCCAAGGCCGAGATGCCCGTCACCAAGGCGATGGCACCGGCAGGCGTCTTAGGCAAGCCCGCCAAGGCACTGATGCCTCTCTTGATGGAAGGGGCAGCAGCCAAAGCCGAACCTGTCACCAACACCAAAGCCATCTGCATGGCAAAAGCCAACAATGACCACACGCCGTTGCCCCAGTGCTCGACCACCTCAAGAGGCGTCTGATGGCATATCGGCATGGCGATGATGAAGGCCAACAGGGTCAGTACTACGGCAAAAATAAAAGGCTCAGGTAAGTATTTTTGAACTAACTTGACACAAAAACGTATGATTTTCTGAAACATAACTATTAAAACTTATACTCTACTTCTTCTAAAAACAACGCATGGGCAGGCACCGAAGTCCCGGCTTCGCAGCGGTCCTTACGCTCAATGACGGCACGGAACTCCTCCAAGGTCATGCGCCCCTTCCCTATCTCCAACAAGGTGCCGACGATAGCCCGTACCATGTTGCGCAAGAAGCGATCTGCCTTGATGCGGAACACCAACAATCCGTCCTGCTCAAACCAACGCGCCTCCATAATCTTGCAGTTGTTGGTCTTCACCTGAGTATGCACTTTGGAGAAACTCGTAAAGTCCTCATACTCAAAGAGCAAATTGGCAGCTTCCTGCATTTTTTCAATATACAAATCACCATAAAGAAAATAGGCATCGTTGGTATGGAACGGATTCTTCGTGCGCGTGATATAATAATGATAGGTGCGCGACACGGCATCGAAACGGGCATGCATCTCGGGCGCGACTTGCCAAATCCTATAAATCACAATGTCCTCTGGCAGGAAGGCATTCATCTGATGGGCAAGGGCTTCCGTGTCTTTCAGCTCTTGTTCCATGTCGAAATGGGCATAATAGTTCCGCGCATGGACACCCGTGTCTGTGCGCCCGCAGCCTGTGATGGACACCGTTTGTCCCAACTTGAGGCTCAGGCATTGCTCCACCGTGGCCTGCACACTGTTGGAGTGCGGTTGTATCTGGTAGCCATGATAGCGACTGCCGTTGTAGGCCATGTGGATGAAATAACGCGGCATCTTTTAATAACAATGCGCAAAAATAGGGAAATTTTATGTACGGCTGCCATAATATGACAGCCCTACAAAGCAAAATTTCCTACTTTTGCATTTTGATTTCATCGCTATGAATATTCTGTACCAACTCAACGACGACGACTGTTTCTTTCCGCCTGCCGACCATGCCAATAGCGAAGGCTTGTTGGCTTTTGGTGGCGACCTCTCGCCCCAACGCCTCGTGGTGGCCTACGCCAACGGCATCTTCCCTTGGTACAGCGAAAACGAGCCTCTGTTATGGTGGTCGCTCGACCCACGCCTCATCATCCGTCCTGGCGAAATGCGGGTGAGCAAATCGCTGAGACGCACGATAAGATCGGGGAAGTTTGAGGTGAGGATTGACACCAACTTCCGTGAGGTGATGCTGCATTGTGCCGAGACGCCGCGCAAGGACCAAGACGGCACCTGGATTCAGGACGAGATGGTGGATGCCTATTGCGAGCTGCACAACTTGGGCATCGCCCATTCCTTCGAGAGCTATCAAGATGGAGAACTGGTTGGAGGCCTGTATGGCATCTCCATCGGCAAGGTGTTTTTCGGTGAGTCGATGTTCCACACCGTGACCGATGCCTCGAAAGTGGCTTTCTATCATCTGCATCAGTTCTTGCACGCGCATGATTTCAAACTCATTGATTGTCAACAAGAAACAGAGCACCTGATGAGTTTGGGTGCCTATGCCATCCCTCGCAAAGACTTCATCGACGAGCTCAAGGTCTTGACGCAAGAGGCCACCTTGGTCGGTCGATGGGGTACGGAAAACTGCGAAGAGCTGTATCTCAACATCCAGCAACCCGAGAAGCTGCATTTCAGAGCCTACAACATGGACGAAGATGTCTCTCTATCCAATGATTGACAGTATCTTAGAGAGATACTAAAGGATTATCTTTCGTTTTTCAACTTTTTTCTTTAGGATTTCGGGGATTTTCGTATTTTTGCAACCTATTCGGAGCATGGATGAAGTCTGCGCTCTTATTGTTTCACCAAATCACCTTTTATGGATTCACAAGAAGGAATCAAAGTCAGTGTCAACTCTGAAATTGGAAAACTCCAACACGTTTTAGTACATACTCCAGGTCCGGAGCTGGAAAAAGTGACCCCGGAAAACGCGCACACGTTTTTGTTCAGCGACATCCTGAACATGCAAGTGGCGCAAAAAGAATACAGCTATTTCAAGAGGGTGCTGCAAAAAGCGGCTGAAGTTCACGAAATCGGCGACCTGCTGACCGACATCCTGCAGATGGAAAACGTCAAGAACGCCATGGTCGACCGTGTGTGTAAGAACGAGGACAAAGGCTTCCTTGCTCCTTACCTGAAGTCGCTGCCAGCCGAAGATCTTTCACGCCAGCTCATCGAGGGTGTCCGTCTCGAGGACGTCACCTACATCAACAAGGACCCGTATGCCCTGCTGCCGATTCCCAACCTCTTCTTCATGCGCGATGCGTCGTTCACCATGTTCGACAACATCATGATTAGCAACATGGCCACGACCGTACGTTCACGCGAGTGCCTGATTCTGAACAGCATCTACAACCTGCATCCCTTGTTCGAGACCAAAGTCATCAACCCCGTGTTGAATTATGACACCCGTGGCGAGGGCACAGTGGAAGGCGGTGACGTGCAAATCATCCGCGACGATGTGGTGATTTGCGGCTTAGGTTCGCGCACCAACATGCACGGTGTTGAGGCATTGGTCGAGCATCTAAAGACCAAGCCCGGCGTGAAGCACCTCATCTTCCAAGAGCTGCCTTTGGAGCCCGAGTCATTCATCCACCTCGACATGGTGTTCACCATGCTCGACGTCGACAGATGCATGATCTACGAGCCCGTCATCATGAACAGCAAATACAAGACCTTCCATATCACCGTCGACGGACCGAAGGCCGTTGGCAAAGAGGTCTCCGACCTGCTTGCCGGACTGAAAGAGCTCGGCATCGACTTGGAGCCTATCTACTGTGGCAACAGGAACAACGACTGGGCGGCACGTGAGCAATGGCACAGCGGCTGCAACTTCTTCTGCCTCGAGCCTGGCAAGTTCATCGGCTATGGTCGCAACCAGCACACTTTGGAGGCGTTGAACAAAGCCGGTTTCAACATCGTCACGGCTGCCGATGTGGCCAACAACAAGGTCAACCTGAACAACGTGAGGAAGTGCATCGTCGCCTTCGAGGGCAACGAGCTCTCGCGCGGCGGCGGCGGCGCACGGTGCATGACCATGCCGGTACAGCGAATGGCTGTGGAGTGGTAAGAGAAACATCATCTTACAAGAAGAAAAATGTCGAGAATACTATAAAAACAAAGGAGTTACGATGGTTCGCAACTCCTTTTTTATCAATTTAGCTTATAATAATATGAAGAATCAGACTACACACTGGATGTTCGTCGCTATGCTTATCTTCTGCGGTGTTATGACATCATGCAAAAAGGAGACGACCAACCCCGAGAATGAGACAATAAAGCTACAATGTGAGAAGCCTAACTACTTAGTGGAAGGCGACACAGTGGCACTTATATCACCATCGTACTTTACCCCGATGGAAAACGTGGAGCGCACTGCCGAAGTGCTACGCGGTTGGGGACTGACACCCATAATTGGTCCCAACGTGGGCAAAATCTACCAAGGCAAGTATGCCGGCACCGTCGAGGAGCGCGTCAGCGACCTGCGTTGGGCGCTCAACAGAAAAGGCGTTAAAGCCATCATCTGCAATCGTGGCGGATATGGCACCATTCAACTCATCAACCAGCTGGCCTACAACGATTTCAAGGCAAATCCAAAATGGCTTGTGGGCTTTAGCGACATCACTACGCTGCACGGTTTAGAAAGCCGTGCCGGAGTGATGAGCATACATGGAACAATGAGTTCGTTTCTTGCTGCCGGTGGTACAGATGCTACCAGCACCCTGATGCGCGACTTGCTGATGGGCCAAGTGCCATGTTATGAGCTACCGGCACACCCGCAGAACATCATTGGACAGGCCCAAGGCGTGTTAGTTGGCGGCAACCTTTGCACCTTCGCTCCCAACCTCGGCACTCAAGCCGATGCCACCCAAGCTGAAGACCTCATCCTCTTTATCGAGGAAGTGGGAGAATCGATGCACAACATCGACCGTCAGTTCAACATCCTTGCCATGAACGGCGTACTCGACCGTTGCAAAGGGGTCATCCTTGGTTCGTTCGTCAGCTGCGGCAGCGAGTTCGACTACGAAAGCGTGGAAGCGATGCTCCATTCCTATCTTACGGCTTACAACATTCCCGTCATGTGCGGTTTCCCCGCTGGACATGACGACATCAACCTGCCTCTCGTGATGGGAGCACCAGTTACCATGGATGTACGGGCCGACGGTGCCACACTTCAATTCGACATCGAAGGTCAACAAACCGAAGTCCACACAACCAATCTTTCCACGGCAAAGACTCCTCTTGAGTCCCGCCTTCAACGCTCAGGAAAGATGGAATAAGTCGAACGGCGGTGTAAAGCATAAGGATATAATATGTCCAGAAAAACTTAGCTGCTATCTCATAAGATTCTTCCCAACGCTTCCTTCACGATTTGTCTGGGACAGCCTATGTTCATGCGAACGAATCCTTCTCCGCCTTGACCGTAAGCAGCCCCGTTGCTCAACAAGAGGCCTTTGTCGGAAAAGAATCGCATCAGCTCATCCTGCGAAAGCCCCATCGCACGGCAGTCCAGCCAAACAAGAAAAGAGGCCTGAGGCGGAATGGCCTTGATACCCAAATCGTTGGTGGAGAAGAAATCGACGACTTCCCGGATATTGCCTTGAAGATACTCCTTGAGGGATTGCAACCACGGTGCCCCATCCGTGTAGGCGGCGATGGTGGCGACAAGGCTGGCTATGGGCGCCTCGTCAAGTTTAGCATCCTCCAGCTGCTTCTGGAAAGGTTTCCTCAGTTCCTCATTGGGGATGACACAATAAGCGGTCATCGACACGCCAGCCAAATTGAAGGCTTTGGTCGGGCCGGCAAAGACAAGGCCAATGGCTGCCGCATCCTCGCTGACACTACAAAACGGGGTGTGTCGGCGACCATAAAGGGTAAGGTCTGCATGAATCTCATCGGAGATGACCAGCACCCCATTTTGGCGGCATAGATGGGCAATCCGTCTAAGCACGTCACGGTCCCAGACAAGGCCAGCGGGATTGTGGGGATTGCAAAGGACAAGAATCTTGGCATCTTTTCGGGAGAGCGTCTTTTCCAATCCGTCGAAATCCACTTGATAGCGTTCTCCGTCGAAAAGCAAGGGGGAGTCGATGACCCGACGGCCCAGCTTTTCAGCGTACGATCGGAAAAGATTGTAAACAGGAGGCATAACGATAATGCCATCTCCAGGGTTGGTAAAGGTGAGGTAAGCCTGGTTGATGGAGGTGATGACACCAGGACAGTATGAGACCCACTCCTTATCCACATGACAGTCATGCATTTCTTCTTCCCAATGGATGATGCTTTGGTAGAACTCATCCGGTGTAAAAGTATAGCCCAGCACGTCACGGTTCAGCCGCTCTTTCATGGCTGCCGAAACCGCTGGTGCCGTCCGGAAGTCCATATCGGCGATCCACATGGGAATCTGTCCCTCGGTAGCCCGTCCGTACTTGATGCTCCACGTTCCAGAGCGGTCAATCACCTCGTCGAAGTTCCATTGGCCATTGGCAGTATCATCGCCACTGTCGCCGTCACTGATGACAGGAGGAGTGCATCCCGTCATCAGCCCACCGACCGAGGGGAGCAAGGCTGCGGCGCAGGCCCCTACTGATGCGACTTTAATAAATTCTCGTCTATCCATATTCGTGTTGCAAATATATACATTTATGAGCAAATACGCATTTATGGACTGTTTTTCGGTTTTTCTTTCTCTAACCGAAAAGACCAGAACTTTGCCTAAGCCTTTCGGATTCTTCGGAATGGTTCGGTTAGTGATTGTTTTTGGTAGCCATGTCAGCCAAGTCTTTCTGTCCATGTCATCCCTATGTTGGCCTGTGGGGGGCTTGGGATCTATGGGCAGAAAGCCAGCAAGCATCTGAGGCTGCGTTTTTTATGCGCAGGAGTTCCGCTTCGCTTCACAACCTGCTTAATATCCTATCGCCCCTACGGGGCTCGGCTACCGCACCCTACACCCTCACGAAACGACAACGCTCCCGCTCCTTGCCGTCATCGCGAGGAACGAAGCGATCCAGATAAAAAGTGACCAACGACGGGCATCTATGGCTGCGGCTTTTTTCCGTCCTTTTGTCTTGAAACAAAAGGACCAAAAATTCAAGGCCGACATCATGGGCCCAACACACAAGGCGAGCACCCCTCCTGTTTTTCTGAATGAGACACCCGAATCAGTTTTGGGTAATATCCACCAG
>CAMYXV010000083.1 GCA_947303055.1 uncultured Bacteroidales bacterium | reverse complement strand
ACACAAAAGATTGATTGGTACAAGAAAAAAGACTAATTTTGCAGCCGAAAAGGAGATGAGATTCCCCTGCGGGGAATGGAGTATATAAGAGGGTTGTCCCGCGGCGGTGGCAACTGTTTCAAGTCAGTAAAAGTGCATTGCCGCCGCTTGATAACAAAACGATACTCCATTCCCGAAGGGAAACTCAAACTAAAATTTTGAATCTTAAATCTTTAAATCTTTAAATCATAAAGTATGGCTTTTAACTTAAGAAACAGAAACTTCCTGAAGTTGTTGGACTTCACTCCGGAAGAGATTAAGTTCTTACTGAAACTTGCTGCCGACCTCAAGGCCGCCAAGTATGCAGGCACCGAACAACCCAAACTGACGGGCAAGAACATTGCCCTCATCTTCGAAAAGACCTCGACCCGCACCCGCTGCGCCTTCGAGGTTGGCGCCAAAGACCAGGGTGCCCACGTCACCTATCTTGGCCCTACTGGCTCACAAATCGGTATCAAGGAATCGATGGCTGACACCGCCCGCGTGCTGGGTCGCATGTTCGACGGCATCGAGTACCGTGGCTTCGACCAGGCCACTGTCGAGGAACTGGCCAAATATGCTGGTGTCCCCGTGTGGAACGGTCTTACCGCCGAAGCTCACCCCACCCAGATTCTGGCCGACTTCCTCACCATTCAAGAGCATACCGATAAGCCTCTCAACCAGGTGAAGTTTGCCTATATCGGCGATGCCCGCTACAACATGGGTAACAGCCTGATGGTCGGTGGCGTGAAGATGGGTATGGACATCCGCATCATCGCCCCCAAGAAACTGCAACCCGCTAAGGACCTCGTCAAGAAGTGCCAGGAGATCGCCAAGGAAACTGGCGCCAAACTCACCGTCACCGACGACGTGGAGAAGGGCGTGAAGGGCCTCGACTTCATCTACACCGACATCTGGGTGTCGATGGGCGAACCCGACAACGTGTGGAAAGAGCGCATCGATATGCTGATGCCCTACCAGGTCAATGCAGAATTGATGAAAAAGACAGGCAACCCCAAGTGCAAGTTTATGCACTGCCTTCCTTCGTATCACAATCTGGAGACCAAGGCCGGCCGCGACGTTTATGAGAAGTTCGGCTTGAACGGTATCGAGGTCACCGAGGACGTATTCGAAAGCGAGAACAGCATCGTCTTCGACGAGGCTGAGAACCGCATGCACACCATCAAGGCCGTCATGGTGGCCACGTTGGGCGACTAATCACAAGTCCAATAGCATCAAAAAAGAAAGGAACCTCGATTCGAGGTTCCTTTCGTGTTTTTAGGCAGAGCCTAAAGCCCTCAATGGCTAACGACTACGCGCTGGTTGCTCACCGTGCCGTCGCTCTGGCGGATGTTGAAGAAATACACGCCGTTGCTGTATTGGCTCAGGTTCACGTTGACGGTCTTGCCGTCGGCAGGAATCATCTCAACCAAAGCACCAAACACATTGTACACCATCACGTTTTCAATGCTGTTTTCAGCTTCGATGCGCACTTGGGTGCTGGCGGGGTTAGGATAGAGCTTGCAGTAGCTGGCTTCGTTTTCATTCACGCTCCAGGTGTTTTCCAAGTTTGTCATCACTTTGACGGAAGTCTTGTCGTCATAGCGGGCAATCACAGCGACGGTATAGAAAGAGCCTAACTCGCCAGGGAAGGTATAGCTCAGGTCGCTTGTGTTTTCAGCTACAAGGACATTGTTGACATACACGTCATAACCCGTAGGATTGGCCATGCTCGGAGCATCCCATGAAGCCACCATGGTGTTTTCTTCGGCTTCCTCGTCTTGAATCAGCGTGAGATTTTCAACGGCGTAGGGATGTTCTTCAGTGTATTCATAGGCGAAACGGCTATTGAATATCTCCTTCGAGCTGTAGTTCTGCACCCAGATGGAGACCTCGAGGTCGCTCATCTCCTCAACGTGAGTTCCCGACATGTCTTGCGTGAATTCCAAATGCTGGACTTCACAAGAAGTGAAAGTAACAGTGGTGCCTTCTGCATCAGGCAACATCTTCATGAAAATGTGGTGGAACGAAGTCTCACCGTTGCTACCTACATTGCCGTGGGTTTCCTTTTCGTTCACGGAGACGAACACACGGGCTTCGGCATCGATGTAAGGCATGATGTCGGCCTTGATGTTGATGACGTTGCCTTCCACCGAGAAGGAACCTCTGATGTCCATGAAAGCGGTTCTCAAGGCATGTTCATCGAAAACACTTTGCTGTACGGCGGCATAACCTTGGTCCTCACCGTCTAAGAAGCATTGTGGAACAGCGTTGCAGCCGTAGTAATCGCGGCGGACACCACCTTCAGCGGTATAATACGGGTCACCGCTGCCGGGCCAGTTCATCTGGTACTTGGTGTAGGTGAAGCGGCCAGGGTTGTTGTTGCAGAAGGTCAGCATGGCGGTGTTGACGCTCACGCAAGGGCCACAAGTTGAAGACGAGAAATGCTCAATCATAGGTTTGCGCTCGGCAGCACCAAGAGCAACGGAAACCGACTTGGAATACGTGTTGTTTTCGGCCACATCGTCTTCTTGGCCATTGACCAAGTCGATGCTGTAGTTCACATTGTAGCTGCCAGGAATCAACAAAGTGGTGGTGTTGAAATACAAGGTTGCCTCACCCAGTGAAGGAATGTTGACTTCAAAGGTCTCGGTGACAGGCTCCATGCCTTCCACTTCGTAGGTGGCTTGCACGGAAGTCACTTCGGTGACACCATAGCTGAAGACCTTGATGCCAAACGAGGTCTCGCCGCTGCCTAAGAAATCGGGAAGTGTGACCGAAGTGAGGGCAAGGTCTAAGTTCTCGAGCGTGAAGACCATGATGTCGTCGAAGAACCAGTCGTTGATGTTGTAACTGCTGCCGTTGAAGAAAATGCAGAACTGCACATTGGCCTGACCCAAGTCGGGAGTGCTGATTTCTTGGCTCACCGACCACACGCCACTGGCGCTGTAGCTTTGGGTCCAAGCCTGATTCCAGGTGGTGCCACCATCAGATGTGGTAGCCACACCAATAGTGTTGGCGCCTGAGTAGTTGTCTAAGGCGTGCTTAAAGGAGAACACAGCACTGGTAATGCCAGTCATGTCGACAGCGGGGCTAACGAGACGCGTCATGCCATTGAATTGGGGACTCCATGTGAGGTGCATTTCATTGGCTTCTCCACCAGCATTGTTGGTAGCCGATACTGACCAGTTGCTAGGTTGTGCGTCAATGGACCAACCGGCAGGCATTGAAGCACCATTGAAAGATTCTTGCAGTAAAACCGTGCGGTTTTGTGCCATCATTGCCGTTGCAAACAGCAAGGCGAATGCAAATAGTAAGGTTTTCTTCATAGAGTTAAGAATTTAAAGATGATTAGATTGATTTTTCGCTGCAAAAATAAAAACAAAAATGGATAATATGCTATTAATTAGGTGAAAAGTTCAAAATCATACTAACAACAATAATCCATAAACCGTCACCAGTAAAAAACTATGTTTTACCTGCCTGCCCAAAAATGGGTCAAGCTGCTCTGGCTTTGTCTTTTTAATGGTAACCAGGTCTTTGATGAACAAGATTAAAAGCAGCAAAAACAAATAGGAATACCACGGTGCATGGTGCAAAACAAGATAAACGGTAAGGCAAACAAAAGTACCACCGATGAGCAGGCAATGGTAAATGAAAGCCTTTTTCAGGCCTAACTTCACCACGAGGCTGTTCTTGCCCGAGGCCTTGTCGTTCTCATAGTCGCGCATGTTGTTGATGTTGAGCACGGCATTGGAGAGAAAGCCCATGGCCGTTGCCGGAAGCAAGACGCTGAAATCGAACCAAGGAGCGGACAAATAATAGGTACCTGCCACGGCCGCCCAACCGAAGAATAGGAAGCAGAACAGGTCGCCTAGTCCACGATAGCCGTAAGGACGTTTGCCTAAGGTGTAAAGCAGTGCAGCCAAGACCGCCCCCACGCCCAAGGCAGCGAAAATGGCCAACTCTTGCCAAGTCAAGCCAGCAAAAACGAAAATCAGCAAGGCACCTGAAATTAGGCATAAGGCTACGGTGACAGCCAAGCCGCGTTTCATTTCCTTTTCGGTAATGGCGCCACTTTGCATCTCGCGCTGTGGACCTACGCGTTTTGCACTATCTGTGCCTTTTTTGAAGTCGCCGTAATCATTGGCGAGGTTGGAGAGGATTTGGAGAAGCACTGCTGTGAGGGCGCAAAACAGTAGACAAAGCCAGGTCCCTGAGCCTGTCGAAGGGCCGGTTTTTATAGCCAAAAAGCCACCGAGCAGCACTCCCGAAAAAGAGAGCAGCACCGTCCTTGGACGAGAAGCTTTAATCCAGGTCTTAACCTTTGCCATAATTTGGGTCTTTTTTAATCCCCCCTGCCCCCCTTAAAAGGGGGAGCCTACCGGACGCAGACTTTGCGTCGCTTTGCGCGTCCCCCTTTTAAGGGGGTGCCCGAAGGGCGGGGGATTAAAAAAACTATCTCCTTCTCCCTCCGCCACGGCGGCGAGGTGAATAATAATCGCCATCGTCATAACGGCTGGCGCCACGGCGACCACGGTTCGATTCCCTTGAGAAAGAACCGCTGCGCGAGGAGCTGCTTCTCGAACTGCCGCCTCTTGAGCTGGAACTTCTCGAAGCGCTGCCGCTCTTCTTGGCGCCGAAACCACGCTCAGCATTGCGCTGCTTGCGGCTCGGACGATCGTCATCGTCGATGAAGACCTCGATGTCGTCCAAGTGGTCTTTCCAGTCAGGGTCAAGCCATTCGCGACCGTCGCGTGAGCGTTCCGACTTGTAGAAAGGTTTGTTGTCGTCGAAGTCCTTCTTTTTCTTCTTCGACTTCTTCTCGAAGAAATCATCATCTTTTCTCTCACGCTTCTCGCGGAAGTCATCGCGTTTTTCTTTGCGGTCGCCACGGAATTCGTCGCGGTCGCGGCGTTCCTTGCGTTCTTTCTTCTCGCCGAAGTCTTTCTTTTCGCTGCTCTTCTTGCGCTCGGGCTGCTCTTTGGCCACCTCTACCACGATGCCGCGCGGGTTGTTATGCGGGTCGGCAAAACAGTCGAGAATCAATGGCACAAAGCTTTCTTCCACGTCCACGTAGGAGTAGTCGCCAAAGAGGTCGATGCGGCCAATCGGGATGTTCTTCGAATGCGTAACATCATTAATTTTGCCGATGATTTTCTGCGGCAGGATGTGGTCGTTCTTGCCCATGCCGAAGTAGAGGCGTTTCATGGTCTCGTCGCGGTGCTCGCGTTCCTTCTTGAGTTCCCTGCGGTCTTTCTTCTCGTCTTTTTCGCTGACGTTGAGGTCGACGGCGTCCTTGTAGTAGTCCAGGAAACGGTTGAAGTTGAGTGCCACCATGCGGGTGATGAGTTCCTCGCGGCTCATCCAGTCGAGCTTGCGGAACACGACGGGCAGGTAGTCATCGATCTCCTCACTATTGATGTTGACATGCTCGATGCGGTCGATGTGGTTGAAGAGTTGCTTCTCGCAGACTTCCTTACCTGTCGGAATCATGGCCTTCTCAAAAGGTCTACCCACAATCTTCTCAATCTGCTTAATCTTGCTCTTCTCGCGCAAGTTGATGAGGCTAAGGCAGATACCGCGCTTGTCGGCACGACCCGTACGGCCGCTGCGGTGCACGTAGGTCTCGATGTCGTCAGGCAGGTTGTAGTTGATGATGTGGGTCAGTTCTTTTACATCGATGCCACGGGCGGCCACGTCGGTAGCCACTAACAGCTGCAGGCTGCGTTTGCGGAAGTGGTCCATCACATTGTCACGCATGGCTTGCGAGAGGTCGCCATGCAAGGCAGCGGCGTTGTAGCCGTCTTGAATGAGGTTGTCGGCAATCTCTTGGGTTTCCAACTTGGTGCGGCAGAAGATGATGCCATAGATGGAAGGTGTGTAGTCGATGATGCGCTTCAACACCGAGTAACGGTCCTTGGCGGCCATCATGTAATAGATGTGGTCGACGTTGGCGGTGCCGGAGTTGCGTTCGCCCACGGCCACTTTCACGGGGTCGGTCATGTACTTGTTGAGGATGGCTTCCACCTCCTTCGGCATGGTGGCCGAGAAGAGCATGGTGTGGCGTCCTTCCTTGGGCATGTACTCGAGGATGTCGTCGACTTCCTCTTGGAAGCCCATGTTGAGCATCTCGTCGGCCTCGTCGAGAATCATCGTCTTCACGTTGCTGAAGTCGACGCGGTTGCGGCGGATCATATCGCGCAGACGGCCGGGCGTGGCCACGATAATCTGCGGTTTCTTGGCTAAGTCTTTGAACTGGAGTTCGATGCTAGCGCCGCCATAGACGGGTACAATCAGGATTTCGGGGATGTACTTGGCATAGTTGCGCAAGTCGCGGGTGATCTGCATGCAGAGCTCACGCGTCGGACAAAGGATCAACGCTTGGACGCAACGTTGCTCGGCGTCGATTTTGTTCAACAGGGGCAAGCCGAATGCGGCAGTCTTACCCGTTCCCGTCTGTGCAAGGCCCACAAAGTCAACATCTTTCTCCAGGAGCACAGGAATCGTCTTTTCCTGGATGGGCATAGGATTCTCGAACCCCAGCTCCTTAATAGCCCTCAACAGAGCGGGATTCAATCCAAAATCTGTAAATTGTGACATGAAAAATAATGTATAGTTATGTTTTGGGCTGCAAAAGTAGTAATTATTAGTGGATTAGCGGGAATTTATCTTGAAATTGCCTCAAAAAAGCCAGACGATACAGGTTTTTGCTTAAATTTGCCCCTTAATTATGAGACGGAGAAAGGTTTTCATCATATTGTTATTGCTACTCGTGGCGGGTACGGTCTTCTTTTGCGGGAGACGGTGCAGTCATGATGTACCTGACATCAATGTCGACAGCGTCTTCGTCAATCTCAACGAGAAGATTATCGCCAAACGTGCCAAACAGGCCGACAAGGTTTTTAAAGACCTCAACTGCGCGGGTTTGAACGGCGTGATGCTGTATGCCGAACAAGGTCAAGTCGTTTATGAAAACGCTTTGGGTTGGCGCGACCTGAACAAACGGCAGAAAGACTCCTTGCGCATTGATGATGCCTTCCAGCTTTCGTCCGACTCGAAAATGTTTACTGCTGAGGCTATTATGCTTTTGAAGGCCGACGGCAAGCTGGATTACGATGATGACGTGCGGAAATACATTCCCCAGTTGCCATACGAGGGCGTGACGATTCGACAATTGCTCAACCACCGCTCGGGCTTGCCGCGCTATGATGCCATGGCCGACAAACATTGGCCTGACCGCAAGAAGCCTTTCTCCAACGAGGCCTTGATCAAGATGCTGGCCGAGAAGAAGCCGGAGGTCTATGGCGCGCCTGACGCCTGCTTTTTTTACAACAACATCAACTATGCTTTATTGGCTTCGGTGGTGGAGCGCGTGAGTGGGATGCACTTCGAGGACTTCATGCGTGAGCGCATCTTCGAGCCATTGGGAATGGAGCACTCCTATATCTATTCGATGCGTGACGAAACATCTGTTTCGATGTATATGCCTGTTGAGGCGCACGGCCATGAGCTGTATCGCAGCGGTCCCGTGAAGATGCAAAACGACTATCTGAACGGGGTGATGGGCGACAAAATCATGTTCTCGACGGTGGAAGACCTCTGGATTTTCAACCAGGCTTTGGACCGCAATGCTTTGCTGCCCGATAGTTTGCAGGCCGAGGCTTTTGTGCCCGGTTCACCCGAGTGGAAAAACGACGAGAACTACGGTTTTGGCTGGCGCATGAGCAAGGAACATCCCAACATGTTTTTCCATTATGGTTGGTGGAAAGGCTACCGCAGCGCCATCATCCGCGATGTACACAAAAACCGCTTTCTCGCTTTGCTGACCAACACCACTTACAATTTCCCACCAGAGTTGTTATGGGATTTCATTTGTGACACCACGGTGCAGCTGCCCGAGGCGGAACCGCTTCATGAGTAACACAAAAACGCGGAGAGAAGCTCCCCCCCCGCGTTCCGTTTTGTTGGTTTCAGATTATTTTATCACCAGTTTGAAACCTACGCCATGTACGTTCTGGATGTCGACATCGGGGTCGTCCTTGAAGTACTTGCGCAGCTTGGTGATGTAGACGTCCATCGAGCGGGCGTTAAGGTAATTGTCTTCTTCCCAAATCTGAAGCAATGCCTTAGAGCGTTCAAGGGTGTTGCCCATGTTTTCGCAAAGCATCAAGAGCAGGTCGGACTCTTTCGAGGTCAGTTTTTGGGTCTCGTTGCCTTTTGTTAAAATGT
>CAMYXV010000082.1 GCA_947303055.1 uncultured Bacteroidales bacterium | reverse complement strand
CGATAAGAATGCGCGAACCAAAGATAATGACGAGGAAGGTGCCGAACATCAGGCCAGGCTGCTTGCGACCGAGGTCACGCTTGTAGTACATCCACAGCAGGATGCCCATCGCCACGAGGCAGAAGAAAGCCTCATAGAGGCCCGTCGGGTGGCATGGCAGCCATTCGCTCGGCGGACAAGGCGCATCCCAAGCCGTGCAGGCTGTGTAATTGTCGACCGTGCCACAAAACTGCTCCGCACCGCGCATGAAGACGAAACCCCAAGGTAACGAAGTAGGCGTGCCGTAAATCTCATGGTTCATCACATTGCCAACGCGAATCAAGGCACCGACGAGACACACGGCCACCACAACGCGGTCGAGAATCCAAATATAATTGATCCTCTGAAGGTTGTCCTTCTCCTTTTTTGACTTATTGTAACTGCGCACGTAAAACCACAACCCTATCAAGATGCCGATGGCACCGCCGTGGCTGGCCAGACCGCCTTCCCAAACGGCCAACATCTTCAACGGATGGGAGAGATAGTAATCAGGCTCGTAGAACAAACAATGCCCGAGACGAGCTCCCACAACCGTGAAAAGCAGCATGTAAATCAACAACTTATCCAACGAATCATCGGTCATCTTCTCGCGACGATAGATCCTACGCATGATGAAATAGCCGATGAGGAAACCCACGGCCCATAAAAGGCCGTACCAACGGATTTGCAGAGACCCCAAATGAACCAAGACGGGGTCGACGTTCCAAGTGATATAGTTTAACAGCATGATTTCTATATTTTGGTGCAAAAATAGAAATATTTTCGCGTTGGAATGTAACTTTTTCGCCAAATCTCCGTATTACCATTATCAAAGATGGACAGAAGTCAGTACAACCAGTGCGTGGAGCTATATGCCGACCGGCTTTTCCGCTTCGCGTTCTCGAGCCTCCGCAACCGCGAGCAGGCCGAGGACGTGGTGCAGGAGAGCTTTGCCCGCGTTTGGGAAAAGGTCAAGACGGTGGACTTCGCCAAAGCCAAATCCTACCTCTTCACCACCGCCCACCACGCCATGATTGACGAAGTCCGTCAGCGTCAACACTTTGCGAGCATCGAAGACCTCGCCCCGACACATGAACAAAGCACTCAAAGCCCCTACCCCGATGTCAACGACATCCTGCACAAGGCCTTAGCCACCTTGCCTGAGGCACAACGCAACGCCTTGCTGCTGCGTGACTACGAGGGCTACAGCTACCAAGAAATCGGCGACATCACGGGAATGAGCGAAGCACAGGTCAAGGTGAACATCTTCCGCGCCCGCACCGCGCTCAAAAACAAACTGAAAAGCATCGACAACCTTATCGACATAGCGCCATGAAAACGATTATCACTACCGACAACTACGAGGCCTACCTCCTAGATTACATGGAAGGCAACCTCAGCCCCGACGAGGCGGAGCAGTTGAAAGCCTTCGTCGCGGCCCAAGGCTTGGATTGGGATGAACTCACTGAGGAGTTGCCCCATCTCGAAGCACCTCAAATTGCCTATGAAGGCAAGGAAAGCCTGATGCAAAGGTCCCTGAGCCTGTCGAAGGGCCGCGCTAATGATAGCAAGCGCATCGTCCCGCTCTATGTCAAGATTGCCTCGGTTGCCGCTGCCGCCGGACTGCTGCTCACCGTCTCGTTGTGGCCTGAAAAGTCGATGCCCAAAGTGGAACCCGTTGCCGAACTGAAGCCCATCCTTCCCACCCGATTGATTACCTCGGAAGGAAGTCAGACATTACCGCCTCGCACGGTCAGTTTCGTGGCGCCCAAAACCAAAGTCACAAAACAAACGAAAGCCGTCAGAACCCAAATGGCACTGTTGGCGGATTTACAACCAAAGGATGCCAAAGAAACTCAAATCGTCATCCCAACATCCTTCTCGGATGAACCCGACTTTGACCTGATGGCCTATCACATGGATGCCCATCCCGCCTTAGCCCAATACGCCGAAAACGACTTTGACGACTTTTCAGATGACGACGAAGAAGATCGCGAGCTTTCGCTCATCGGCAAAGGTATCCTGTTATTGACTGACGGCCGCCACGACAGTTTTGCCAGTCTGATTAACGCTGGCTTGGACCAAGCCAAAGAAAAAGCCACCGAAACCGCCACCGACATGGCCCTGACGGCCTACCAGCGCACCGACGAGTACTTCGAAGAAGCAAAAGAACGCTGGGAAGACAAATGGTGAGAACAAACAAAAAATGCCGCTTGCGCAGCATTTTTCATTTCATTACAAAACCTAATCAGAAATTCAGACTGAACCCGAAGTTCGCCGTATGGCAGGTCGGCGCATGAGCCTCATCGAAAGTGGGCAAGATATTGTATTGGGCAAAGAAGCCTAAGTTGTTGCCTCCAATGCGCAATGTGGCATCCAACTTGAATGGATTCACATAATAGTCGCTATGCACCTTGTTCACGTCTCCGTTTCGGAACACGATTTTGGTCCAAGTATCGACACGCAATCCACCCGTGACGCCAGCAGCGATATAGAAACGTCGGCTAGGACGCACTTCTATCATCAATGGGGCCTGGATATACAACACGCCGAGTTTGCTTCTCTTCACCACAGACTCTGCAGGGTCAATCCACTCAGCTTCAAGATGATTCTCACCTTTGGTCAGCCGTACTGGGTTGTTGAAACTATAGTTGTTCCATCCCAAACCGATACCTGTGTAAAGGCCTGCCGTATGACGACGGTCGAAAGCAATACCCACATCGGCAATGTTGAAATTGAACACCCAACTTCTCATGGGACGCAGTTCCAAATACTCATAACCCGTTGACCCAGAACCCATCAGCATGTTCAAGCCCGCTTCAAAGCCGTTCCAGTTGGCATCGTAAAGTAGGCTCTTTTTTACGGGACGCTTGTTTTTAGGTTTGTCTACCTTTGACGATGATGTTTCCCCGAAATTCGATTCAGCAACATTCAAACCGTCGACATTCAAATCACCACTCCCAAGCAGTATGGTTTCCAACACATTGCATCTGCCCTGAAGGATGATGTCACCCGAGCCATTCAGGACAACATGGACGGTATCGTAATCCAACTTCATAACCATGTCGCCCGATCCACTATTATAGACATTGATATAGTCACCTTTTATGGTGTTCTTGCAGATGACATCGCCTGACGAAAGCAACTGTATATTCTCGAGTTGTGAGACTTCAACTTCATAGTCGTCTGAACTGGAAAGAAGGAGCATTCCTGACTCCGTACGGTTTTCGGAGACTATCTTGCCCTCTTTCTTCAATGAAAACTGTCCTGGAGTCTGACTGATAACGACATCGCCCGAACCCGTTACCCGAATAACGCGAACTGGGGAATCATCTTTTTTTGCAGGACGATAGTCGTTCGGCATATCATATTTTTTCTCAAACTCTGAACCCCACTGTTCCATCTTGCGGCCCCATTCTTCCATATCTGCACCCCATTCTTCCATATCTGCACCCCATTTTTCCATATCTTGTTCAAAAGTCTTCCAATCGACAGAATCCGAAAGATATTGGAGGTTCATACCCAATTCTCGCATCCTCTCAGCAAATTGCTCTTGAATTTGCGACATTTCAGCCATTCGGCTCTTCATGATGCTATCCGCTTTAGGATCAGTTGGTTTGGGTTCGTTCACTTGCGCCTTCATTGTTCCAAAGGCCAGAAGCAGCAAGGCTGCTAAAAAAAATCTTGTTTTCATTTTTATTGACATTTAGTTGTTAGTCCGTTTATCACTTTTGACACTTGACTGGGCATTACCACTCTAACACTTTTACCATCATGGCGGAGGAACATCCGCCATCCCCTCTGCGCAAAGGACACCCTTGTGCTCAGGAGATCGCGGATCGAGTCCGCGATGACGGTTAAAGGACGAATGTGTGTCCCTTAGCGTCAACATCAGTAATACGAAGAAACAACAAAAAAGTTACAGCCCTCACTCAAAAAAAGCGGAAAAATAGCATTTACGCTCGGCGGTGAGGGTATCGCCTTCGGTCAGTTCCAACTTCACATACACCTTATTATTCAAGTCGGCTTTGCACAAACATTTACTTAAACCTTCCACAATGTATTTACGGTTCTCGTTGGACTCCAACTCTACTTTCATTTTTTGCTCAAACAGTGGATGGCCTTCAAGGTCGCACACCGTGACGCTCAGCGTGCCATCAATGTTGCGGAGCAAGTCGGACGTGACGAAAACACCATAGTCTTTCCTGTCGAGACTTAAAAGGACTGGCGCATAGAGGGTCTTCAGTCTTTCGTGGAACACCTTGGGATTGCCGAAATAGTCGATGGACGACCACGAAGTCACGGGCCAGGCATCGTTGAGCTGCCAATAGAGCGTGCCCATGTTGTAGGGCTTCGCCGTGCGATGCGCCTCGATGGCTATTTCCATGCCGTAGGCTTGCGAGAGTTGGCTCAAATGCACATACTCCTCAAAGTCCTTAGGCTGAACATTGGGGTAATAACGCTGAATGAAGTCATCAATCTGTCGCGTGCCACGGGCATGTTTCTGGTGCGCCGCAATGACTTCGGCATCCTTGCTCAGTTCCTCGCCTTCTGCTATTTTCACCAAAGTCGAATAATCGGGATAGGATTGGTAGCCGTACTCGCTGTTGAAGCGACCCACTTTCTCGCGATAGACCTCGTATGGCTGCTCACCCCACCAAACGCCCCAATAATGAACATCGCCTTCCGTCAGGCTCTCGGGTCTGCCCCAGCCTTTCGAGGGGGAACTGGGCCAATAAGGTCGCGTACCATCGTACGACGCCACCGCTTCTGGTAATATGGTTTCAAAGAGTTGGTCATAGCCTGCCTTTATCGCCTTGTCCTCTTCCTCGCTCCAACCCAGCGACTGCTGCCAACCCCAGTTGTAATAGCCTTCCGAAATCTCGTTGCCGCCGCACCACAGGGCCAATGAAGGATGCGAAGCCAAGCGTTTCACCTGCTCCTCCGCCTCGATTCGGGCATTTTCGAGGAAAGCCTCGTCGTAGGGATACATCGTACCTGCATACATAAAGTCTTCCCAAACCAAAATACCCAATGAGTCGCAGATGTTAAAGAAGTCGTCGGAGGGATAGATGCCGCCGCCCCACACACGCAGCATATTGAAATACGTGTCTTTGGCTTGATGAAGCAACTTCAGTGTATTGTCGGCATTGATCCAAGTCTCAATCATCTCCTCAGGCACATAATTGGCACCTTTGGCATAGAATGGCACGCCGTTCACCTTAAAGTAGAACGCCCGCCCGATGCTGTCGGGCTCATCGACCATCTCGAAGGTACGGATACCCGACTTGAACTTTTTGGAGTCCAACACTGTGTTGCCTTTTTTCAACACCACCTCAAAGTCATACAGCGGTTGCTCACCCATCTCATTAGGCCACCAGAGTTGAGGATTGTCGATGGTAATAGGCAATACTGTATGTTGACGGCCTTTCGACCCTTCGACAAGCTCAGGGCTCAGGGACCTGCTGGCTAAGGTCGTTGAGCCTGTCGAAACGCCGACTTCTACATCAATAGTCTCTTCACTTTCAACATCCAAGTGTAGCATTAACTCTGCCTTTTCCGCATTGGCTGTCTGCGTGACGATATAAGCATTTTCAAGTCTCGCTTCGCTCCATCCGACCAACTTCACTGGCTTCCAGATGCCCACATTCTTATACTTAGGTGCCCAGTCCCAGCCGTGCTGATAGGGTGCTTTGCGACTGACAGCATATTTTTCAGGCAAACGAGGCTGATGTTGTTCATACAAGGCCAATTGGGTGCTGTCGTAACGAAGGAAATGCACTTCCAAAAGGTTGTCTTTCTCTTTCAAAAACGGTTTCGCATCTGCTTTCCATTCACGGAACTGGTTGTCGGCAGAAAAAAGTTCATAGCCATTCAAACTAACTTCGGCATAGGTGTCAAGGCCTTCAAAACAAAGCTCAACATTCTCTTTTTCAAATATTTCCTTATCCGCATCGAAATGCAAGGTGTAATTCCAATGATGGTCGGAAATCCAGAGCAACTGGTTTTCCACCGTGCCGAGATAAGGATGCGGTATCAGGCCGTTTTCGTAAAGGCTTTGCTGCACCACCGAAGGCACATCGACCTGCAAATTAATATCTAAGGTGTCGCCCGTGAGCGTCCAACCTTGGTTGAGGCTTTGCTCGATGACGTTTTGCTTTTCAACTTGTTGACACGCTGTAAAAACGATTGCCAAGAGAATCAAGGGAAGTAGTTTTTTCATTGTGAGTTATTTTTTTGGCACGCAGAAATCGCAGAATTATCGGAATTGTTGCCGCTTTGCGCCAACACGCTTCGTGTCATTGCGAGGAGGAACGACGAAGCAATCCCGACAACAAGTCTTTTTGTGGATTGCTTCGTTCCTCGCAATGACGCAAAGCGAGTCAAAACTTGAGTCCGATAAGATTCTCATGATTCTGCGTATTCTGCGTGAGATAATTCTTTTAAAGTGAGATAATCAAAACGGATTCAGCATTTTCTCCATCTCGTAAATCAAGTCCTTGTTCGACTCGGTCCAAACCATCGTCGCACCGGTGTTGTCCTTTTGGTTCGGATACAGCTTCTCGTTAAAGCGAGGCACCCAATGCGCCAGAGAGGCATGGCAGTGCACCACTCCCGTCATGTTCAAGATGTCCTTCACATTGCCGAGGTTGATACCACCGCCTGGCATGATGCCGATTTTGTCACCATAGCGCAGCTGCATCTCAGCAATCATCGGTACACCTTCCAGAGCCGTGGGCTTGCCACCTGAAGTCAGAATCTTGTCGAAGCCTAATTCAATCAGTTTCTCAACCGCTTCGAAAGGCTTCACACAAGCGTCAATGGCGCGATGAAAGGTGAACTTCAGTCCTTCGCCTGCTCCCATTAAAGCCTTGATGGTCTCCACATCGAGTTCGCCCTTGTCGTTCAAGGCACCGATAACGACACCCTCGAAGCCTAACTTTTTGCAGAGCATGATGTCGGTCTTCATCATCTCCACCTCATCCTCGTCGTAGATGTAGTTGCCCGGGCGCGGGCGGATGAGCACTCGCATAGGAATAAACGAAATATCGATGGCCTTGGCCAAAGTACCGAACGAAGGCGTCACGCCACCCACCTCGAGGCACTCGCACAACTCCACGCACTGGGCGCAGCCATCCATCGCATTCTGCAACGACTTGATGCCGTTGGCACAGATTTCCAATTGTATCATAGTTTCTGAATTTTTGGGCAAATATAGCAGTTTTGTTGTTATCTTTGCAGAAATTTTCCACCTATGAGATTCAAGCTTCTAACCATACTTTGCTTTTTTGCGCTGAGCACCATCGCGCAAAACATCCACATCCTTCCCACTCCGCAACAAGTTGAAGTCAAAGAGGGACAATTCGTTTGGGATGAAAACGTCATCCTGACCTACGATGCCTCTGATGCCGAAATCAGCCAAATTATCACGATGTTCCGTACCGATTTGGACCAAATCAGCGGGAAGAGAGTGCAGTTTTCGCATGGCGTCATCAAGGGCAAGCAGTTCATCGAACTCGTCAAGACTGACAAACTCGGCGTGAATGAAAACGCGGACCAAGCCTACAAACTGACCGTCAACCGCAACTTCATCCGCCTAGAAGCCACAACCGCTACGGGACTTTTCTACGCCACCCAAAGCCTGAAACAACTCTACCGTTATTCCTTCCTGAAATATAAAGGTGAAGTCAACATCCCCTGCATGACTATTACCGACTGGCCCAACTTCAAGATTCGCGCCTGGCAGGATGACATCAGCCGAGGTCCCATCGTCAGCATGGACTATCTGAAACGCCTCATCCCGCAGATGGCTGAATGTAAACTCAATGCCTTCTCGCTCTACACCGAACACACTTTCAAGACCAAATGTCATCCCGACATCGCTCCTACCGATGCCTTCACCGCCGAGGAAATCAAGGAATTGGAGGAGTTTTGCAAGCCATATCACATCCAAATCATTGGAAACCAGCAATGTTTCGGGCATTTTGAGGAGATTTTGTGCAATCCCTTCTACAGCCATCTAGCCGACACGAAATGGAACCTCAACCCTGCCAAGGAAGAGACTTACCAATTCCTCGAAGACCATCTCCGCGAGGTGGCAAGAGCCTACAAGTCGCCCTATTTCAACATCAACTGCGATGAAACCGAAAGCCTCGGCCAAGGATATGCCAAAGCGCATGTCGATTCCATTGGAGCGGAAACAGTGTATTACCAGCACATCAACCGCGTCAACAGCATGCTTCGCCCCTATCGCAAACGCGTGATGATGTGGGGCGACATCGCCGCCGACCATCCTGAGATCCTCGACCATTTGGACAATGACATTTTCCTTATTGCAT
>CAMYXV010000081.1 GCA_947303055.1 uncultured Bacteroidales bacterium | reverse complement strand
CCCAATCTTTGTACCCGAGCCTCCAGTGAAGTGGGTGTGGCCGTAAATCCAATAATCGGCACCACATCTTTTTATAAACTCATCAAGGTCTATTTGGAAGGCAGAATTTAGCACTCCGCCAGGATAGCCGTTGAATTCCTCGCGTAGCGTTGGACAATGGTGCGTCACGATGATTTTGTGAGCCGCCTTGGAGTCCGCCAATGCCGTCTCCAACCAGTGCAGGCAACGCTCATGCAGCCCATCCACGTCATTCGCAAAGAACCGTTTTCCGTCCAAGATCCCATGCTTGAAATCGTTCATTCCCTGCTGAATCTCCCACAAGTGCAGCGGACTTATCCGAGTCCACAACGTGGTGAAAAACAACTCTGTATCCCCAAACACTAAACTGCGGTTGTTCAAGTAATGCACATTATCTCGATATGCGAACTCGTAATTCTCCATCGTCTGGGCGATGTCATACCCATGATAAAACTCATGATTGCCTGGGACGATAAAGGTCTCTCGGAAATGCTCCGCACACCAGTCGAAAAACCGCCGCTTCATCATTTTTCGGTCACACAAATACGACACGTCACCAGCCAGCACCAGCACCTCGCCAATCGCTGTAATGCCGCCATCTTCAATGAAATTCCTGTTCTCTGCAAACTCCAGATGTAGATCCGATGCATATTGTATTTTCATAATGATTTTACACGTTTTCTTTCAAATCTTTTGCAAACATCCTTAGTACCGTCAGCATGACCTCATTTGCAGACATAAACTCCTCATCTTTTATCTGGATCTGGTCGTCTCCCTTCTTCCAACCATAAAGATAGCAGTGCTGATGGTCTTTATAATTGCTGATGCCCACGCCGATACCATACTTTTTATATAGTCGAGCGAGTATCGCGCAAACTGTCATTGATTCGGTTACCTCTTCCCTGATGGGGTCATACACCGAATCCTCCAACGGCACCGGCTCGTCCAACGCCAACTGCCCCTCGGGTTTCCACATGGCCAGCGACACAATCTCGTCGTACTGCTCCCGTGTAATATCATCCCCGTCTTCCAAATCGCACTCGTATGGCAAGTCAAACACGCTCCCTTCTTTGTGATGGTTCAGGTAATCGTGAAAGATATGCGGTGTCAGCTTCACATAGTCCTTACCCTCCAGAATATTAAGTATTTTCTGGGCATTGTGCATCAACAGCGGAGCGCCAGCCTCATAGAGTGCCAACGCTATCTCACAGCCTGCATCCACCCAGGCCGAATAGCTCACGCCAAAACTGATGAGCCAACCACCGGGCGTGTAGTAATCCGTCGCATGCACATTATTTCGTGACAAGCCCAGCTCACCGTAATGGTCAAAGGCCATCTCATTAAACGCCTCCTCGCTGTCGAAATCCGTCTCATTGGTAATTTCGCCATGCCGACCGTGCTGATAACGTCTGTAGAATTCAATATCTGTCAGTTTGGTTGATTTCTCTATAAACTCTTTATACTCTTTTCGCTTACTCCGGCTCCGACAACTCAAACGACTAAAGTGTGCCTCGTATGCCTCATACGCCACCCGGAAGTACTTAGCATAAATCCGAATGCTCATTTTGGGCAACGGCTCCCGGTAGGATGGCGGCAGAACAACCCCTTCCGTTGAAAACTCCAGCCTCTTAAACTCCCCGTCAACATATTTCGGCTCCGTTCTCCGGTAGATTGCCTCATTCGCGATACACTCTTTCAGCATCTTGACGACCTTCTTTACATTCTTCGGCCGACGCCGTTGCCATGGCACAATCCTATCCAAATCCTTTCGGGCAATCCGCCCCGTCCGTTGCCGCTTGGGCAGATGCTCATCGACATAGCGGTTATACGCCTCCACATCAGCGGCGATAACAGGCACCTTTCCCCGCAGAAACTCGGTCAATGGTTCCAACAGCCACTCCATATCCTCATGATACGCGCCTATGTCGACATCGTCGTGAATCTGACACCACCAATGCACATTCTCCACCATGTGCAGATAGGTGTGTCCCTTGTACTTCGTCACAGCGATATGATACCAATGCGACTCCATCGGATAATTGGATTTCCACTCCTTCAGATAGTCCGCCCGTGTATAGACATCCTCTTCGGCACCATCCTTTGCATCATTGAATGAGCACCAATCCGAAGGCTTCCCTCTCGGGACCTCGATCCACAGCGAATGCCGATAGTCATCACCAGACGGCGCAAACACATCCAACAACCCTTTAATCTCTATCAGTAGTTCCATCGACCGTCCAGAAACACATATTCCATTCAAATCTTGATTTCCACAATCAGCCCGCTCCATCAGCGGGACTGTCAATTTTCTCTTTGCCATACTATTATTCGTTTAATTGTTCATCCCTATAGTATCCGATTTTCAGAAATGTTACACGCAAGGCAAAATTTTTTTAAAAATTGCCGAAAGTGTAAGATTATTGGCGTGAGTTATTCCGTTTTTACATCATGCAATACGTTTTTGGCAAACTCATGCAAAAAATATTTGCATGAGTTTGCCAGCGATGGAATCGCATTGTAATGTTTACAATAAATGTACATACGAAAAAAGGGATGGCTTGAGCCATCCCTTTTTTCGTTGTAAGTCAAACCGCTTAAGCTTCCGTCAAATCGACAATCTCCGCATCGGGAGCGTTGCTCATCACCGAGGCGATACCGTTGTCGCAGTTGGCTTCATTGGCATACATCTGGCTGGAGCCGATCACTTGACCATTGGTGGCCACAAGGTTGAAGTAAGGGCTGCCGTCAGAAGCCACCTTCTTGTCGAAACGAGCCTTGTCCTGGCTGTTCTTCTTTACCGATTCCACGCCATTGAGGCAGGTAGCCTTGGTGGCATAGCCCTGGCTGGTGAGGATGACTTGGCCGTTGGTGGCCTTCAGATTGAACTGGAACTCGCCGTTCTTTCTGGTTGTAATTTCAAATTTACCCATAATTATCTGTTTTTAAGGTTGGTTTACGCTGCAAATATACATTTTTTCCTTTGCATCGGATGAAAAATTTGATTTTTTTTCTCACTGCAAACGCGCCAACAATTCATCGCGGTAACTGGCACCAACCGGCACCTTGTTGCCCGCCACAGTCACATCCGACTTGTCCAAATCCTGGATATGCTTGAATGAAACGATGTATGACTTGTGTACACGCACAAACTTGTCCTTAGGCAGGATCTCCTCCAAATCCTTCAAGGCAAACAGGGCTGTAATACGACGCTGCGTGGTGTGGAAAGTGACGTATTCGTGCTGTCCCTCAATGTAAAGCAGGTCGTCGTAGTTGATTTTGTACAACTTGTAGTCGGCCTTTACCGTGATGAAATCGTTCGACTTGCTGATGGTATCGGCGGCCACTTTTGGCGCATCCTCTGCCTTGGGCTGCACATGGCCAATCGCCTTGTTGATGGCCTGGAAAAAGCGCGGGAAGTCAAAAGGCTTGAGCAGATAGTCAGAAACGGCCAAATTGAAGGCATCGACAGCATACTCCGAATAAGCCGTAGTGAAGATGATAGCAGGCTTCATCTCGAGGCTCTTCACCAACTCCAACCCCGTCAAATCCGGCATTTGGATATCCAGCAGCATGATGTCTACCCTATTGTTTTTCAAGGCATCCATGGCCTCGAAGGCATTCGAGCAGGTAGCCACCAACTGCAAGGATTCCACCTTGGAGACATAGTCCTGCAACAGCTTCTGCGCCAGATACTCGTCGTCAACGATAATCACATTGTATCTCTCGTTCATAGTTCTATCTTGACTTTATATATTCCTTTATCTTGTTCTATTTCAAAAACATAGTTCTCTCCATAATGCAACAGCAGACGTTGCTGCACATTGATTTGCCCAATGCCCGATTTCTTCTCTTCAGCGGCAGGCACAATCGGTTTGACGTTCTCAGCCAACGTGTTTTCCGCCTCAAAACGGAATTTGTCGCCCGACTGCTGCACTCTGACATGCACATGGCCATCAGGGTGTGTCTCCAAACGGCTGTATTTGAAACAGTTTTCGATGATAGGTTGCAACAGCATGGGCGCAATCATGAAATCTTCTTTCTCCACTTCCTGTTCCAACACCACATCGCGAGGTCCCGCCATGCGCATCATTTGAAAGTCGATGAAGTTTTCTATATACTTGATCTCCTTACTCAACGGTATCATCTCGGCTTGACAATCGACAAGCACGTACCGCAACATCTCAGAGAGTTTCAGCACACCGTCAGCGGCATTGTCATCGTGGGTGTAAACCATTGAGTATATGTTATTTAATGCATTGAACAAGAAATGCGGGTTGATTTGCGACTTCAAGTAACGAAGCTCCATGTCGAGTTTCTCGCTCTTCAGTTGGTCAGCGATGATTTTCTCCTCGTTTTCCTTGCGTTGGAAATAGAAAATCACCACGATGGCGAAGGTGGCGATAAACCAAATCAAGCGGACCATGAACGCCATGAAAGTGAGCGGAAAAACAAAAATCTCCGAAAACGGGCGATGGTCGATGTAATGAAGAAAGCAGATGTCAATGCCCATCGAGATGGCGGCCCAAATGGGTAGTACAAAAATGGAGATCAGAATGAAAAGAACCAACCGTTTCCTTGCCAACAGGTTAGTTATCAATACTTTGTTGACAAACAAAACTTCTAGCACCACCATGCCGACAAAACACAGCGAGCTAACCACACGGAACAACATGTTGCCCGTGGAGTGCACCGCAAAAAAGATGATGAACAGCACAACCCAAATGACACCCCATTTGTAGAGGCGTTCCAACAGGTCGAGGTTGGCGGTAGGCAGGGTCGGCAAGGTTCGTTTCTTCATCTACTTGATTTTGATTGCAAAAATAATACGAATCCCGAAATCCCCAACCGCTTTTCTGCGAAAAAAGAAAATATCAACAAAGAAACGTCTCGTATTAATCGACAAAATCAGCCGTTTGAGTGAATTGTCTGCCGATTTGGAACAAATTTCAGTCATTCAGCATAATATTTCGTTGAAATCATCGTCAAACAAAGCACAAATATTCCTATTTTTGCACCTTATTAATAAAAGCATAGACAACAGAGAAACGGATTCATGAAAAGACTGATTTTTAGAGTTTTATCAATAGCAACAATTGTTACAGCCCCGATGATCATGAAGGCTCAAGGGACTCAACCATTGCATCTCACCCTTGACCAAGCTTTGGAGATTGCCCTTTCGGAAAACAACACCATCAAGATTGCTGACATGACGGTTGAAAAGAGCGGCTATGTAAAGAAAGGCACCTATGCCGCGCTTTATCCCAATGTCAACATCAGCGGCTCATACCAGCGCACTTTGCAGAAGCAGGTGATGGTGATGGATATGGGCGGTCAAGCAATGGAAATCAAGGTGGGTCGCGACAACAACATCAACACCTCAGCCACGGCCAGCATGCCTTTGGTGAACGCCTCGCTTTGGGAGAGCCTGAAATTGTCGGGTATGGATGTGGAAATGGCAGTGGAGCAAGCCCGCTCGTCGAAAATTGCCATGGTGAAGCAGGTGAAGCAGGCCTTCTACGCTGTGTTACTGGCCCAAGAGTCCCACAAGGTGATGAGCCAAGTCTACGAAAACGCACAGAAGAACTATGAGAAGACATTGCAACGCTTCAACGTGGGCAAAGCCTCCGAAGTGGAGCGTTTACGCGCACAAGTGACGATGATGAATGCCGAACCCAATGTGTCGAGTGCTGAAAATGCTGTCCTGTTGGCCACCTGGCAACTCAAAGCGGTCATGGGCATTGACCTCGGTACCGAAGTGGAAGTAGTAGGCGACCTGAACAGCTATACTGACGAACTACTTACACCTTACGTCTCGGAAGACGACCTCAGCAACAATAGTTCCCTCATGCAACTCGATATCCAAGACAGGATGCTTGAGTCGACCATCAAGATGCAGAAGAGGCAATACATTCCCACACTTGCGGCGAGCATCAACTATAACTACAATGCCATGGGTGATGACAAACTGAGCTGGTTCCCCTCCTCCACCGCCGCTTTAAGCCTCAGTATTCCCGTGTTTGATGGATTCCAGAAACACAACGCCATCAAACAGAGCAAAGTGACACGCAACATGCTCGCTTTACAGCGTGAAGACACCGAACGCAACCTGCGCATCGCCATCCGTAACTACAATGACCAAATGGCGCTTTGCATCAAGAACTATGAAGCCGCTGACGCTACTGTGGAGATTGCTCAAAAGAGCTACGACATCTCCGCAAAGATGTACGAAGTCGGCAAAGCCACCCTCGTGGAACTGAACGATGCACAGTTAGCTTTGCAACAAGCACAACTCACACAGGCCCAGGCAATATACAACTTCATGGTCACCAGGGCCTCGTTGGATGAACTAATCGGGAAAGCAGAATAAAAACCACACATCAATGAAATACATCAAACTCAGTATCATCGTTATCGCTGCCGCCATGATGACGGCTTGCGGACAGAAAGACAAGACCAACACCACTGCACCAGCGGGACAGGAAGCACAAAAAGCTGCCCCCATCGTCAGCGTCATCACGGCTCAGGCCGAAGATGTCGACATCACCAACACCTTCACCTCCAACATTGAGGCATACGCCACCAACAACATCGTATCGCAGTCGGCAGGCCGTATCGCGAGCATCAATGCGGAAGTTGGTCAGAAGGTGCGCAAAGGCCAACTCCTGGCTCGTATGGATGACGTCAACCTGGCCAAAACCCGCATGCAATACATCAACGACTCGACCGAACTGGCACGTCTCACCGAGCTTTATAACATCGGTGCCGTGGCCCAAGCCGATTACGACATGGCCAAGCTGTCGCTCAACATGACAAAGAAAACCTATTACAACCTTGCTGAGAACACCTACCTCCGCAGCCCCATCGACGGTGTGGTGACCGCCCGTAACTACGACCGCGGCGACATGTACAGCATGACCCAGCCCATCTTCGTTGTGCAACAAATCCAGCCCGTGAAGATGCTCATCAACATGTCGGAAAGCCTGTTCCCAAAGGTCAACACCGGCATGGTGTTCGACATTGATGTGGATTCTTACCCCGGTGAGACTTTCAAAGGCAAGGTGAACCTCATCTACCCCACCATCAGCTCTACGACCCACACTTTCCCTGTCGAAGTCATCAGTGAGAACAAGGACCTGCGCCTGCGTCCGGGTATGTTTGCCCGCGTGACGGCCAATTTCGGTACCAACCACAACATCGTGATTCCTGATGTCGCCGTCGTCAAGCAACAAGGCTCGGGTGAGCATTTCGTGTATGTGCTCCAGCCCGACAACACGGTAAAATACACCCTTGTGGAACTCGGCAAGCGCCTCGGCAACCGTTATGAAATCATCAGCGGCATCAACGAAGGCGACCGCATCGTTACTGAAGGACAGGTGCGTCTTAAGGATGGAGTGAGTGTTACCGTGAAATGAATGTTGAGATTCCCCTGCGGGGAATGGAGGTCAATTGTTATTTCAAACCGCGGCGGCATGTGGTGTTACAAAAAAGCAACTTGTTTCTGCCGCCGCCTTTTAACCCAAAGCAAACACTCCATTCCCGAAGGGAAACTCAATCTTGAAATATTGAAATAAAAAACTTGAAATCTAAATGAGCTTACAACGAACAGCAGTCAATAATCCGGTGACGACAGCCTTGGTGTTTGTCGCCATCGCCATCTTCGGCATCTTCTCCTTGATGAACCTCTCCATCAACCAGTTACCCAACATGGAGACCAACTTCATCATGGTGATGACCTCCTACCCAGGAGCCAGTGCCGCCGATATTGAGACCAACATTTCCAAGACCTTGGAGAACACGCTGAACGCCGTCCCCGACCTAAAGCACCTCTCCTCTACCTCGCGCGAGAACACTTCGGTGCTGTCACTGGAGTTTGAGAGCGGCATCGACATTGAGACCGCCACCAACAACGTGCGCGACAAGATCGACATGGTACGAAACTACCTACCCGACGGCGCCACCAACCCCGTCCTGTTCAAGTTCAACGCCGAGGACATGCCCATCATGCTGCTCAGCGTGACAGCCGAAGAGAGCCTTCCCGCCTTGGACAAGATTATCGAAGACCGCGTCACCACACCCTTGGCACGTGTGAGCGGCGTGGGTACGGTGTCCGCCAACGGTGCTCCCAAGCGTGAGATACAGGTCTATGTCGACCCGAACAAACTGGAGGCCTACGGTTTGACCCTTGAAAGCATCTCCAACACCTTGGCCACCGAAAACCGCAACGTGCCTGCTGGTTACATCGACATCGGCTCCAACAGCTACAGCCTGCGTATTCAGAAGGAATTCACCTCCGCCAAGGAGATGGAAAGCGTCGTCGTCGGCTCACGCGGCACTGCGCCCATCTATTTGCGCGACGTGGCCACCGTCATTGACGGCTCGGAAGAACGCATCCAGGAGTCATATAGCAACGGCCGTCAGGGTGCCA
>CAMYXV010000080.1 GCA_947303055.1 uncultured Bacteroidales bacterium | reverse complement strand
GGTCGAAAGCCAGTGCCACAAAGCCGCGCTCTGCCATCCGCATGGCATAGAGGCCACTTGATTGCTCCTTGACGGCGCCAAAAGGTCCGCTCACAGCTATAGCAGGTAGTTGGAGGGGATTTGAAATCCCCGACTCCTGAGTTGCGGATTTCAAATCCGCAACAACTTCTGCTTTGGGTGTATAAAGATCAGCTGCCAATGTCAGACCGTATTGTGTTTCAAATGTCACCTTGCGGTGGTTCACTTTCTCGCTCAGCGGGAACACCTTGTCCCACTCCTGCGTGAGGTTCAGTTCTTGTTTCATTTCTTCTTTTTTAGTTTCTGTTGTTTGCGGTTGATTGCTGCAGGCGGTCATAAGTGCTACCATCGCTGTAAAGATGAGAATCTGTTTCATTTATGTCTAATTCTGATTTCGTTGGCAAAAGTACATCTGTTATTTAATAGAGGTATTACACAAATTGGCTGAATATATACCAATTTCGCAGATAATGATTGGTGTTATTGAAATAAATTACCATTTTTTTCACTACTCTTCCAAAATAATCGTACCTTTGCCTTTGCAATGAAAAAGATTCTGAAAGTCGATAGTCCCAACGATTTTGCCCGATTCGTAGAGGCTCCTGTGCTGCATCCGCTAATCAGCATCATCCACTTCGACGAATTGGCTCCCATCCGTCATAGCCTGAACAACTATGGTGTCTATGGACTCTTTATCCAACGCCAGTTTCCCAAGGACCTCTCGTACGGAATGAAGACCTTGCAGGCGAGCGATGCCTCGATTATTGCCGTAGAGCCAGGACAGATTGGCGGCTTGGAGGACAATGGGGAGCGCATTTCGCTGAGTGGATGGGCACTTTTGTGGTCGCCCGAACTATTTCACGGCTCTGAACTGGAACGCCAAATAGAACGCTATCAGTATTTCTCATATTTCTTTACCGGCTCGCTGCGGATGGAGCCTGATGAATGGCTTAGCATTACACAACTGCTCTCCCAGATGCGGCAAGAGCTGTTAACTCACGATGACTCGCCCTCGCTCAGAAGCATCTTGTTGTGCTATCTGCATCTGATACTCGAATACTGCAACCGCATCTACCTGCGACAGCTCTCCGAGGAAGACAAGGGCGGCAGCGACCTCTTGAAACGCTTCCACGACCTGCTGCAACAGTATTTCCGCGAGAATCGGCAGTTGTCACAAGGCTTGCCCACGGTCTCTTATTGCGCCTCAGAGTTGGCCTATTCGCCACGTTATTTCGGCGACATCGTCCACAAGGCCACAGGCGGAACGGCCATCGGCTACATCCACAACTATGTCATCAACCAGGCCAAGAGCCTGCTCATGAACGGTCACAACATCAGCGAGACCTCGCGCCTCCTCGGCTTCGATTTTCCCCATCATTTCACCCGTCTCTTCAAAAAGATGACGGGGCTCACGCCTAGCGAGTATTTGGGGAAATAGCTGCGTTGAGAGAGTTTATTGGATGATTATTTATCATGGCTTTCATGGATTTTTCGGGAAAAGTTTCACATTTTGCGGATATTTATAAAAAATCCGCAAGCCAAGGCTTTGCTTGGATTGCGGATAATAATAAATTTTACCACTTTTCCAAACGGTAATTGCTTAAATTCACATCTTTAAAAATGCGCCGTATGAACTAGTCTATTGTGCTGATTATCACGGAACCATCTCCACGAACAATGGTTAAGTGTTCCCTATAGTATTTGTCAAATCTTCTTTTGAATTCTGCATCAGCATTTTGCTTTAATTCTTCCAAGGAGCTATACTTGAATTCTAAATCTTTAAGATTTGGACAGTTATGCCATTCAGAGCGAGCTTCGGGAAAATATGTTGCCCAAGCTGGCTCTACATCCAATATCCCCCATTTTTCGTTCAATCTTACTGCAACATAATACATACCACAATAATTAGCCACAGCTTGATGATTTTTTAGGAAAACACAGTCATCATAAAGTGGGTCTACAAAAAACTCATATTTCCCATAATTACTACTGTCGCAATACTCATATACACCTTTCTTCTTGTCTTTAGTTAATATAAAGTAATAGCGTTTACTATCCTCATCCCATCCCCCTTTGACATTAATATCGTCATAGATAAGATCTAAAACCTCACCTTCGTCAAAGGTAAAGCAACCAAATTTGTCTTTTTTCTTTAATAATATAATGGAATTACCTGCGATTGAACTGCGAGCAATTATGTCATCATATATGAATGGAAACATTACTTTTTCAGAAGATATGCAAAACAAATTGCATTTGCCATTTTTCCATATTTTACAATAATTACCAGTTTTCCAATGTTTTTGAATATTGGTTTGAACTATCGATTCGTGTTCAATAGGTACTACAATTTTCCCATTACAGTTTGCAATTCCGTATTTATCACCCTTCTGAATAATATATCCAACTGCTTCTGTGGTTTCATAATCAGGCTCTGCTGCTTCTTCATGAACCATTATTGGAATAATACTATCATACTCTGTTGGCAATATCATTTTTCCTTTTATTTGTACGACGCCGTATTTCCTATTGTTCTTTATTTTGAGTGTGTTAATAACGCTCTCATAATACATTTCCATTTCAATAATTGGTTCAATACTTTCCGCATTATATGTATAGCTATCGTTTTTTCCTGTTCCCCTTTCTTCCACCACCAATGTGCAAACATTTCCAATTCTATATGCCAAAATCATCGCACAACTCCACAGACTCCATTCATAGTAAAGGATTTTATCACATCTGTATGAATTGATTTTATTAGTTTTAACAAATTTTTGTGTCCAATCATCGTTTTCAATTATTTCTATTCCACCAATTCCCCAATAATGACCTTCTTTGATAGGTCTTTCTTCATCGACATACTCACCAAAGTCGTTACAAATGCTCTCCTCTTTCGTGAACATATCAATATTTCCATTTAAATCTTGAGAAGGCGGCATATTACGATAAAGATTGCCATAAACATCAACAGCATGTTCTTGGCCAAATCTCTTCACTTTGGCATACCCAGAGCTTTCAAAATTCCAAGCGTAGTCATATATTAAAGGGATTGTTTCTTTACCTACTTTGTCAATATAACCATACATATCATCCACACCAATTTCTTTATAAACAGGAATTAGTTCCTCCTTGCCATCATATCCAGCATCTTTATATTCATCTTGAATCGAATAATCATTTCTAGTAATAACAATAAATCGGTTGTTGTCTTTTAGAAGAATGGTGTTATTATCGCTTCCTACGAATTCAAACCATTGACCGAAACATATATTTCCATCGGTATCAATTATTGTAGCCATTTCCCTATCGGAAAAAAGTCTTTTGACCAGCGTCTTTTCTTGAATGAAATCCTCTGCATACGAATAGATAGGAGATATGATTAATTTGTATTGACTATTGATATATCCATATAAATCGTTATGCTTTATCAGTGCTCTTTGGTTAAAAAAACGCAACGACGGATCATCCATTAATTTGTTTATTGAGTCTTCGATGCTGTTTGATTCACGTGTGATGTTCTGCAAGACTTGAGCATCTTCAGGACTAATTATCAGTTCGTATTTTTTTAGAATGTTGTCGCTTGGGTCTTTTATTTCAACAAGATATGAGCCAGCTTCCAATGTGATTTTCAGCATCTTATTTGCCAAAATATCACCAACATAGTCCATGTCTACAAAAAGTCGACAATCATTTTCGGAGATAAATTTTACTACTGCCATAATTCTATTTATTGGCGCAAAAATACAAAAAAGTGCTGTTTTAGTATAAACTATTTATTATTTCGAACAAACATGTATCTTTGCGTAAATATTTGATTAACAACTTAATAATATTGTTATTATGAATAGTTTCGATTATAATCCTTTAGCAGATGTTGTGACGGTATCTTATGTGTGTTCTGAATGCAATAATACAAATATTGAATGCATTATGGTTCCTTCACCTGATTTATCCGCTGAAACGGCTCGTGAAAGTATTAGTACTGACACTGCGGAAATTCAATGTGGACATTGCGGTAAAGAATACCGCGTAGAACTAGCTACTAGTTATAATGCAGGGTGGGGAGTTATGCCTGATGTAGAGAACATTATAGAAGTAGAAGAAGATTTTCTTAATAATGAAGATATTGATTATTAGTCTCATTCCAAACTATTACCTGCATTTTAGGATAGGCAACAGTTTAGGATAATAAAAATGTTTGCTTTTGAGTTGTCTTTAGATGTTGCCCACTCAGTTCGTCCAATTTCGCTTGGTCGAAATTGCCTTCATCCCACAACTTGTCAATAGCTTGCTGAGTCAATTCAGCAAAAAAAGCGCGACAAAGCAAATTTCAATGCGTCCAAGTTTTCCTTTGGGGTGACATTGGGAACACTGTTCATCAACTCTCAAAGTGCCATTTTTTTAACTCATAATTATTATCAATTAAGATCTATACAATTCCTTTTGTTGCTCAAGCCTATATTATCTTAACCTCAGTCGTTAGGTTACGTACCCCTCCACAACGAAGGCTTGGCGTATTGATTCGTATATCGCAATCCACAACGAAAATGTTTCCTTCTTTTGAGCGTATCACATTCTCATCGTGCAGGTCGCTCAAATAGATTTCAGGAGTGGCGAAAGTCCAATTTCTCGGATTGATGAGTTTGAATCCAATGTGTTCAGCAAACAAAGCGATTTCTTCATCCGTCATTTGTGTGCCTTGGATATACGGCTGCTCAACAATGATATGAAAAGTGCCGTCACGGAAGCGGCCAAATCCAACCACCGTCAGCCTCGTCTCGGGGAAGAACGCATTATGAAGGCTAATACGATCCAATGCAAGGATAGGCTGGATATAATAATCCAATCCTATTGCTTTAACAAGATTGTATCCGTGTTGGAACACATGTGCCTCACCGCCTTCAGCCAATTGTTCGCCTAATTCAAGGGTAAGGGTTTCGTCGGCATTGTCATACCAACAGTTCACTTTCCTTGCCCATGTTTCAATCAGAGACTCTTGCGCCTTTCCGAGTTCGCATTCTTCTTTGAAAGTGAGTTCTTGCGAAACTCCTCTATCTGTTGCAGCATTTGCTCCCGCGAGTAGGGATGCAATGACATGCGTAGCACCTCCCATTGAGCAGCCATACTGTTCTGCCGATGAAAATCGCTTATATACAAGCCGTTGTGTGATGAATTGTTCTGCATACGACTCCAGTTTTGAAAGACCGTTGGCAGTGAAGCCCTCGTCGATAATCGAATGGATGCTATGCCAAAAGTCTCGGTTGTTCATTTTTGATACGGTTGAATCATTTTACATTGATGCGCAAAAATACAACTTTTTTCAAAATGTCGCGATCGGTTCATTCATTCCCTGAACGAACTCGGCGAAGCCCCTAAGTTCCACGGTGCAAAATTATAAATTATCCGCAACCCAAGCCTTTGCCCGGATTGCGGATTCTTCCTGAAAACTGAAATGAGCCTTATTTCAGTCCATTCAACCATTTTTCGACCTTTGCCTTGCCCGTGCGGACTTCGTGCCCATAGATGCTGAACTCGCCGGTGACCTTGGCCTTCGGGAAAGCTTTCTTCACGTCGCTGGCGCAGGAGGCGAGGCCGCTGCCTTCGTGGGTGGTGAAAGGAATGACGGTTTTGCCGTCGAGGTTGATGTCCTTGAAGAGGGTGAACATCACCTGCGGATAGGTGCCCCACCACACGGGACCGCCGATGAAGACGGTGTCGTATTGGCTGAGGTCGGGGGCGGTGCCTTCGTAAGGCGGCAGTTCGCCCTTGTTGGCTTCTTCCTTGGCCAGTTCGATGAGCGACATATAGGCCATGCCGTCGTACTTGTGGGTGACGATCTCAAACTGGTCCGCACCCTTGATTTCAGTGATGTAGTCGGCCACGATCTTGGTGTTGCCGACCTCGATGTTGCCCACGCTGTAGTTGTCGCCCGCGTGGGAGAAGAAAATGACGATGGATTTGCTCATGTTGTTCTTATTTGATGATTTAACTTCTTGTTTGTTTTGTGCATTGCAGCCAGTGACCATGAGGAGTGCCAGGACTGCGGTAATGATTCTTTTCATAGTTCTATAATGTTTTTAATGAATTTTGCAGGATTGCCGCCCACGATTGTATTGGGTTCCACGTCCTTGGTGACTACCGCACCAGCGGCCACGACAGCGTTCTTTCCGACAGTCACGCCAGGCAGGATGGTGGCGCCTGCACCTATCCAAGCGTTCTCACAGATGTGGACGGGCTTGCAGAGCAGGATTTGTCGGTCGTAGAGGTCATGGTTGTTGGAGATGAGTTGCGCATTGGCGGCAATCATGGCGCCGTCGTCGATGGTGATGCCACCGCGGGCCATCATCAAGCAATTGTTCATGATCATCACGTTCTTCCCGATGTGGACACGGTCGAAGCAGACACCAGTAAGGCCAGGCATCACCCAGCTTCCTTCGCTGATGTTATCGCCGAAGAGTTCGCGCACAAGGGCGTTGTACTCGTCGGTGTAAGGCATCGTGTGGTTCAGTTTGAAAAGGACTTGCGCTTGGCGCACGCCTTCCGCGTGTTCTTCGGCTGTGGTCAGCCTGGGGTCAACTCTTTGTTCTTGCATTGTTGTCAGGTTTTGAATTACGATGCAAAAATACAGCGACTTACTGGGATACAAATTTCACAAAAAGCATCACTATTTTTACAAAATCCATCTTTTTTGTGCTAGTGAAAGAAATAAAGTGTATTTTTGCACCATGAAGATTGATTTTCAGTACGCTACGGACTTCCTTGGGATGAATGACCCTAGATTGAGTCACACTTGTATGCATCTGCTCTGCACCGAAGGCGAAGGCAGCTTTGTATTTAACGCGAAATGCTACCAAATTGAAACAAACGACTTGGTGGTGATGCCAAATCCAAGCCGCGCAAAAAACCTCACCGCCCATCTTGATTTGCAGGTGGAGTGGTTTGCAGCCGACTATAAGTTTCTGCAAAACTTGTTGCCTTCGAATAACTACAGCATCGGAGGAAGCATCTCGCTCAACCAAGACCCTGTCATCAAACTCACCGACGAGCAGGCTGCTATTCTGCTTGCCGACTTCCACCGTCTCCGTGATCGCCTCAACGACCGCCACCTGCTGTTCTACCACGAATTGATGGGGAGTCTTTGCCTGACGATGATGTATGACATTTTCGAGCCTCACGCACAACGTGATGCCACCGACACCCACAGCGACCGCACCGCCTACATCGTCCGTCAGCTGACCGACCTGCTCGCCACCGGCATCAGTCGCACCGAGCGCGAGGTGAGCTACTATGCCGAGCGGCTGAATGTCTCACCGAAATACCTCTCCGCCACGGTCAAACGGGTGACGGGCCACAGTGTCAGCAGTTACATCAACCGTGCCACCGTGCCCATCCTGAAAGGCTTTTTGGACGACGAACGCCTCTCGCTCACCCAAATCGCCGACCGCATGAACTTCAACTCATTGAGTTATTTTAGCCGTTACTGCACCAAGCACCTGGGGCAGTCGCCCAGCGAATATCGGCGGAGTCTGCAACCTAAGGGTTAAGGATGGCTGATTCTCATCAAGTCATAACACGAAAAGAGATTCCATAGGTATGAAAAACTATGTATTCCACACTGACGAAGTCAAACCATAAAGCATAGATCTATGAAGACGGCCATTATTATAGGAGCCACCTCTGGCCTTGGCAGAGAAGCAGCAGCAAGACTCGTGACCGAAGGTTGGAAAGTCGGAATCGCTGGCCGGCGCACTGCCGCACTTGAGGCCTTTCAAAATGAATTCGGCAAAGACAAGGTGTGTATTGCCACAATGGATGTAACCCGTCCTGAATCCGTTGAAGCGCTGGACGATTTACTCTCCCAAACCGGAGACCCCGACCTGTTCTTCTATGTTTCGGGCGTTGGCTTTCAGAACCGTGACCTTGACGAAGAGAAGGAAATGCGCATCATTCAGACCAACAGCGAAGGGATGGTCAGGATGGTGGACCACTTTTTCAACTATGTAAGGACACACAACTACAGTAAAAGCCACAAGGCTCATATAGCTGTCATCACCTCCATAGCCGGCACCAATGGAATGGGGGCCTCTCCAGCCTATTCCGCGACCAAAAAGATGCAGAGCACCTATCTTACGGCTTTGTCACAACTCTCCCGTATGGATAAGGTTCCTGTTTGCTTCACCGACATACGCCCCGGTTTTGTCGCAACGGACATCCTGAATCCTAACAAACATTATCCGATGCTGATGTCAAAAGAGAAGGCGACAGACCATGTGATGAAGGCGCTTCATAAAAAGAAGCGCGTTTACACCTTTGATTGGAGATTCCGTCTCGTCGTAGGGTTATGGAAAATGATTCCCCGTTTTGTTTGGGAGCGCCTCACTTGGGTGCAGAACTAGAAGCCATATAGAATTAGAATTCAAAACGCTCCACCTTCATCTGGCCACATTGGCGCATCATGGGAGAG
>CAMYXV010000079.1 GCA_947303055.1 uncultured Bacteroidales bacterium | reverse complement strand
CCGTACCGCGCATGGGGGTTCCACTTCAATTGCGACAGCAGCCACCTCTGCGGCAACAGCGACCGCAACCGAGGACAAACGGTGCGGGCGGTGTACTTGAAAGTTGATTGATTTTTTCGTTTCTTTGCAATGTCAAATAACTAAAACAGAATCGATATGAACAGAACTTTGAAGGCAATAGCAGTCCTAATGCTGATGATGGTTTTTGCGGTAAGTTGCACAAAACCTAATGAGCCGAATAACGGCGGAAACAACAGTGGTCAAAACGATAGTATTGCCGATAACAGCGGTACTTTGAATGGTCACGATTTTGTTGACCTTGGTCTGCCGAGCGGCACTTTGTGGGCAACCTGTAACATTGGTGCGAATACGCCTGAAGGCTATGGCGATTACTTCGCTTGGGGCGAGACGGAACCGAAAACAGTTTATGATTGGACTACCTACAAGTATTGCAATGGGGATTTCGACCAATTGACCAAGTACTGCCAAGAGGCTAGCTATGGCTATGATGGTTATACCGATGATTTGTATGATTTACAACCTTCGGATGACGCGGCCACGGTGAATTGGGGCGAGGGTTGGCGCATGCCGAGCGCCAGTGAAGGCGATGAATTGCTGAGCCAATGCGAACTTAAAAGAGACACGGTTAATGGCGTACCAGGATTGTGTATTGTTGGAAAAAATGGCAACTCGATCTTTCTTCCTTCGGGAGGTGCGAAAGGGGACTTCGTTGGCCCCGCCCCCGAGTCTTTGCAAGTGGGTGGCCACGGTTATTATTGGGTCAATGAAAGATGTTACGCTTTTAATAATCAGATGGTGGGGTGCTACGATCACATGGCGAGTTTTATTAGTTCTCCTGTCGTATATAGTACTGGAGGATGGACAACTCGTATGATTGGCATGTCTGTCCGAGCAGTGCGTTCATCGGAATGATTCTTTGCGCGATATAAAAACAAAATCCCCGCAACACCAAATGGCGTTGTGGGGATTATTGTTTCTGATTCTCAAATTCTCCAATTTTTGATTAAAGCTTCTCCATATTCCTCTTCACAAACTCGCTCAAATCCTTGCCTTTCAGCAAGTTCTTGGAGAGCAGTGCGAGGTCGTAAATCTGCCGAATCGTGGCTTCCTGTGCGGTTTCGTCCTTGTCCAAGAGGCCAGTGATAACAGGGCTGTTGGTGTTGAGCATCAGCGTGTAGCTGTCGGGCATCGAGCCGTAGAACGACATTGGGCCACCGCCCATCTGCTCCATCTCCTTCATGCGGCGCATCCACTCGTTTTGGGTGACCTCCACGGGCGCGGCTTCTGCGCCTTCGTTGCTGAACTCCACGTTGAACTTCACCTTGTCGATGACCTTCTCGAAGGCAGCCTTCACGGTCTCTTTCTGCTTGTCGTCGAGGCCCGAGGCGGCTTCCTTGTCGTCCTTCACGATGAGCTTGTCGATGGTGTTGGAGTCGACGCGGGCAAACATCGCGCGGTTGTCGTCGCCCTTTTCGCCTTCTTTCTGTTCGTAGGCGCTGATGAAATGCGGGTCGAGGATGCCGTCCATCATCAGGACGTTGTAGCCCTTGGCCTTGGCGTTCTCGATGTTGGTGTACTGGTCGTCCTTGTCGGTGGCATACAGATAGACGAGGGCCTTGTTTTTGTCAGTCTGGTTTTCCTTAATCAAGGTCTTGTATTCCTCGATGGTGTAGTATTTGTCGTCGGTGTCCTTGAAGAGGAAGAACTTCTCGGCGCGCTCGTAGAACTTCGGGTCGCTCATCATGCCGTATTCGATGAACACGCGGATGTCGTCCCAATTCTTCTCGTAGGCCTCACGGTCTTTCTTGAAGAGTTCCTCCAGTTTCTCGGCCACCTTCTTGGTGATGTAGGTCGAGATTTTCTTCACGTTCTGGTCGCTTTGCAGGAACGAGCGGCTGACGTTCAGCGGGATGTCGGGCGAGTCAATCACGCCGTGCAGCAGCGAGAGGAACTCGGGCAGGATGCCTTCGACGCTATCGGTGACGAAGACCTCGTTGCAGTAGAGTTGTATCTTGTTGCGCTGGAACTCGTAGCGGTTCTTCACCTTCGGGAAATAAAGGATGCCTGTGAGGTTGAAGGGGTAGTCCACGTTGAGGTGGATGTGGAACAGCGGCTCGCCGAAGTTCATCGGGTAGAGCGTGTGGTAGAAGTCGTTGTATTCCTCGTCCTTGATGTCGGTCGGGGCTTTCTTCCACAGCGGTGCCACGTCGTTGATGATCCAGGGCTTCTCCACTTCCTTGGTCTTGGGTTTGCCGTCCTTGTCGGTCTCGCCCTCGATTTCCTCCTGCACCTTGCGCGTGCCGAACTGGATCGGGATGGGCAGGAACTTGCAGTATTTGTTGAGCAGTTCGCGGATGCGGCCTTCTTCGAGGAACTCGGCGGCATCGTCAGCGATGTAAAGGATGACGTCGGTGCCGCGGTCGCCCTTCGGGATTTCGTTCATCGTGTACTCCGGGCTGCCGTCGCATTCCCAGATGACGCCGTTGGCGCCTTCTTCCTTGCAGGACTTCGAGATCAGCGACACCTTCGAGGAGACCATGAAGGCGGAGTAGAAGCCCAAGCCAAAATGTCCGATGATGTTGGCGGCTTCGGCCTCGCTTTGGGTCTTGAACTTGGCGATGAACTCCTCCGCGCCCGAGAAGGCGATTTGGTTGATGTACTTATCGACCTCTTCGGCGTTCATGCCGATGCCACGGTCGCGCACGGTGAGGGTCTTTTTCTTCTTGTCGACTTCCACCTTGATGGTGAGGTCGCCGAGCTCGCCCTTGAACTCACCCGAAGCGGCCAAGGCTTTCAGCTTTTGCGTGGCGTCCACGGCGTTACTGATGATTTCGCGCAGGAAGATCTCCTGGTCCGAATAGAGGAACTTCTTGATGACAGGGAAAATGTTTTCTGTCTTTACTCCAATGTTACCTGTTTGCATATCGTTGTGTTTTTATTGAATTCAATTGACGCGCGTCATAGGTCAAATTATGTGCCATCAACAAAATGTGACAAAATGGCAAGATTTTTATACTTTTGCGACATCAAAACAACGACTATGAGCGAAATCTACGACTTCTATAACAACGGTGCGGAAATCGGGCGCTTGGAGCGCGGCCTGGGCATCGTGGAGTTCTACCGGACAAAGGAAATCCTGGCGCGTTACATCGATGGCGGCAAGGTGGTTTATGATATTGGCGGTGGCATCGGGATGTATGCGGCTTGGCTGGCCAAGAAGGGCAACGAAGTTCACCTGATTGAATTGGCCGAAAACGCCGTGGAATATGCCAAAGCGAATATGATGCAAGACTGCCAATTCATTGCCGAGACGGGCAATGCCTTGCAAGTCAAGCGTCCCGACGAGAGTGCGGATGTGGTGCTCCTGATGGGACCCCAGTACCATCTGCGTGATAGGGGAGAGCGCCTGCAATCGCTCCGCGAGGCGTTCCGAGTGCTGAAGAAAGGCGGTCTCCTGGTGGCGGCGGGCATCTCCAAGTTCAGTTCCATGACTTGGGCTTTGTCGGTGTATGGCGAGAAAAAAAATGCCTCGCTCATGGAATTCCTCGATGACCCCGTGTTTTTCAACATGATCAAGGGCGAGATGACCACGGGCAATCACATCCGGCCAGCGGAATACCCGAGGTTCATTGCGGAATCGTATTTCACTACTTCTGATGAGATGAAATCGGAAATCGCAGAGGCGGGATTCACTGTGGAGAAAGCCATTGCCGTGGAAGGCTGCATCTGGTTTACGCCGCACCTTATGGAAAAATGGGAGGATGAGGCCAGCCGCGAACGACTATTGGACATTGTCCGCATCACTGAATCGGAGCCTGAGATGATGGGGATGAGTCCGCATTTCTTGGTGGTAGCAAGGAAATAAAACTTGTTTAAGACGGCCCTTCGACAAGCTCAGGGACCTGCTTTTTCATTTGTTATACACACTTTGTATTGAAACAATCCTTATTTTTGTGGGCAAATCATAGAACTAACGGAGATAAAAATCAAAGAAAACCAAATATGAAAAAACTGTACGCTTTTATTGCGATGTGGCTTCTTGCGGGAAGCGCCTTCGCCCAAGTGCTTGTCAACGAGACTTTTGAAAATGGTAACACGGTGGGTCAGTCCCCAGTTGGCTGGATTGGCGACGGCGGCTGGAAAGCAGGCATCACCATCCCTGACGACAATGAGGCCCGCGGCAGAAAGCCGCATACCGGCGACTGGTACATGTACGCCACCTATAACACCGACGTGTGGATCTACAAGGAAATCGATGTGACGGCTGGGAATTATTACCGCGTTTCGTTCTGGTATGCCACCTGGCATGTCGACCACTTCAATCTGGAAGTGAAAGCCGGCGCAAACTCCAATCCTTCGGCAATGACGGAAACGGCTGTGCCGATGATGGTGGTCGCCAATGAGGAGTTTGAACAGACCTCAGGCGTGTTTCAGGCTGCCAGTTCGGGTTCTTATTATGTTGGTTTCCATAGTGTGGCCGACAATGGGCCATGGTATCTGTCCATCGACGACATCATCATTGAACAGACCGCACAATACAACTTCAACGTAGAGCAACTCACCGCCGACACGTCCGTCTATTTCGGCGAGCCTGCCTATCTGCGTTTCCGCTTGAATAACACCGGTGAACAGTCAGATACTTATCAACTCAACAGCACTGGCAACTTGCCGATTGAGTTCTATCAGAACGGCGCACAGGTGAACCAAGTCAACGTGTCTTACAATAATTCGGTGGAGTTGGTTGCAAAGACGACCTTGCCGATGAATTTGAATAACAACGAAGTGGTTCACGCCACTTTCGATGTGGTTTCCAGCCATTCCGCTCCTACACAAAGCGCCGACTTCGCCATCACGGCTATGGCTCCTTACGCCGACTTCCCGCTTGAGGAAGGTTTCGAGAATGACTTCGTACCTTTTGGCTGGCAGAACATCATCACCAACGGCAACTATGCCTTTGACCGCATTACGGAAGGCTCCACGCCAAGTGCGACGCCACATGAAGGCAGCCAATATATGGCTCGGTTCTACACCTACACCAATCCTGCAGGCGGCTCCGCCGAATTGGTCTCGCCTAAAATGGAATTGAACGACCACGACAACATCGTCCGCTTCTGGATATATCGCAACAGCAACCCGAACATCAATAAGGACGACCGTATCAATGTGTATTACAACGCTGTGCCGCGTTCGGAAGGCGGACAACTGCTTGGTACCATACACCGCTGCACCTATAAGGAACCCGTCGTCGCCGATGTGGATGATTGGTACGAATATGCCTTCACTTTCGATTGCCCCGACGACTATGGCTTCATCATTTTCGAAGGCGTCAGCGACTACGGCTGGAACCTGTATCTTGATGACATCTTCATCAATAGTTCCTCGGAAGACCATGAGGCTCCCACGGTGATCGCCGTCAACGGTAACCAAACGTACGCCGATACCGAGATGAACCTCACTTTGCGCGTCCACGATGCTTCTGAAATGCCTGCCACCTTGGCGGCCACCTATACCATTTGGGGTGTGAGCCACGATTTGACTTTCACGAGGGCTGGTAAGGGCAACTACGATTACACCGCCACCATTCCCGCCTATGACAACCACACCCATGGCACAATGACCGTACAACTCGTTGATGCCTTGGGCAACAGCGCAACGTCGGAGGAAATTCCGATTCGTTGGGACTATCAACGCCCGCTGCTCTATGAGACCTTCGAGGAATGCAGTAGCATGTTCACCATGCCCGAAGGCTGGACCACCGATGGCAACCCGACTTGGTGGGATTGGTCTTTCCAAGGCACGGTCTATTATACAGACTATTACGAAGAAGACTTCATTGTGTCGCCCCATCGCGGCAACAAGCAAGCCGTGTTGGAATGGGACAGCAGCGAAAATCCCTCAGCGCAAGACCAGACCTTGATTACGCCCGTGCTGACGATTACGAGACCCACGGTGTTGCAGTTCTGGACCTGGGTGCAATACGGCACCGACGGCTACGACCGCTTTGTGGTCCGTGTGTATGATACTTACAACGGCACCTGGGACGACAAATGGGATGCCGCCGACATGCCTTATGGACAAATCAATGCCTATGATGAGCCGATTTTCATCAACTTGGATGAGTACATCGGACGCAACATCAAGATTGGCTTCAGAGGTTACAACACCTTCGGTGAGTGGCTGGCCTACGACTGGTTTGTCGATGATGTGAAGGTTGTCCCGACGGATACCACCGATGTGAATGTGAATGAGTTGGCCGCTCTGAAGTTTGATGTCTATCCCAACCCGGCAAAGGACAAGGTTGTCATCGAAGCACAAAGCAACATCCAACAAGTGACGCTGATGGGCATCAAGGGAGAGATGCTTGAGGATAGGAAGACGGATTCCAACAAGGTCGAATTGAACCTCGAAGGCTATTCCAAAGGCATTTATGTCGTCCGCATCGTGACAGAAGACGGCGTGGCGACCCAAAAGATCAACTTGATTGAATAGGGGAGTAGCACATAGAAAACGCGTTCCGCTCTATGCTAAAATTCTTCTGGGCATGGGCTTGGGTCTGGGCTTCGGCTTCCTTGCCTTGGCCTTGCATTGGGAAGGCTTTGTGCACGACTGGGTGGCGCCATGGGGCGACATCTTCATGCGCCTGCTCAAGCTGATTGCCGTACCATTGGTATTGGTGTCGCTCATCATGGGTGTCGTTAATCTGAAGGACATCCGCAACCTGTCGCGCATCGGCTTGAAAACCATTTTGATTTATGTCTGCACTACCATCCTTGCTGTGAGCATCGGTTTGGGTATGGTCAGCATTATCAAGCCGGGAAAGGTCTTCCCGAAAGACCGGCAGACCGAGTTCATGGAGCGCTACCAGCAGACCGTCGTGGAGCGCGAGGCGCAGATGCAGCAGGTGAAGGATGAGTCGCCCTTGCAGTTTGTGGTCGACATGGTGCCTGAGAACCTCTTCAAGGCCTTGGGCGACAACTCCAAGATGCTGCAAATCATATTCTTTGCCTTGCTTTTCGGTGTGGCCTTGATTGTCGTGGGACCTTCAAAAGTGCCTTCGCTGGTGCGTTTCTTCCGACAACTGAATCTTGTTTTGCTCAAAATCATAGATTTCATCATGGCCTTTGCACCCTACGGTGTATTTGCCCTAATGTCCGCCCTTATTGTGGACTATGCCGGCGACGTGGGCATCTTCTCCGCCTTGGGTTTGTATGCCCTGACGGTGGTGCTGGCTTTGGCCGTCATCATCTTGTTGGTGTATCCTTTCATCATGCGGGTCTTTGGCAAACGGACGATGAAGCAGTTCTTCAAGGCGGCAGCACCCGTGCAGATGCTGGCCTTCACCACCAGTTCGAGTGCGGCCACTTTGCCTTTGACCATGGAGCGCACGCAGAAGCATTTGGGTGTTTCTGAGGAGGTTTCATCGTTTGTTCTGCCTGTGGGCGTGACCATCAACATGGACGGCACGAGTTGTTATCAAGCCGTGGCGGCAGTGTTTTTGGCGCAGGTCTTGGGTCTGGATTTAACCTTCGGTCAGATGTTGCTCATTTTGGCCACGGCCACCATCTCGTCTATTGGTACGCCAGGCATCCCGGGAGGCTCTGTCGTTATGCTGATGATTGTGCTTGATTCGGTTGGCATACCGATTGAAGGCTTGGCACTTATCTTGGGTATTGACCGGCCTTTGGACATGTTACGCACTGTGGTGAATGTGACGGGCGACATGACGGTGTCGTGCGTGGTCGATAATGGAAATAAGAAAGAACCATTGTAAAGTTTTGTTACACCACTGTAAAAAAACTTTACACTTTATTTTGAATCTTAAATTTTAAATCTTTGAATTTCAAATAGTTACATTTTTGGCATGCGATATGCTTTCTTTTGGCACGTGTAAAACATGTGTAAAATGAAAGCTAAACATAACTTTTTTATTTTGATGATGGTTCTTGGAGCCTTGATCAGTGTCAAGGCCCAGGATACCGTCACTATGGATCTCAAAGCCTGCATGCGCTATGCCGTGGAGCATTCCACCAAGATGCGCATTGCCCATGCCGACAACCGCGATGCACAGATCGACCGCCGCGATGCCATTCTTGCTGCCTTCACGCCTGAGATTGAGGGCAACACATACGCCTATTCCAACTTCGGTCGCAGCATCGACCCCGAGACCAACACTTACATCAGGACTACCTCGTTTCACAATGGTTACAGCCTCTCGGCGGGCATCAACCTCTTCAACGGATTCCAGGCGGTCAACAACCTGAAAATCACTAAGACGGCACAGCTGATGGGCTTAACGAAAGAACAGCAAACCGAAGACCAGATCTGTCTCGCTACGATGGAGGCCTACTGCAATGTGCTGTATTACACCGAGATGCAGAAAGCCTTACAAGCGCAGGTGGCCACAGCGGAAAAGGCCGTGCAACTCGCCACAAGACAGGAACAACTTGGACAGAAATCTCACGCCGATGTGGTGCAGATGCAGAGCGAC
>CAMYXV010000078.1 GCA_947303055.1 uncultured Bacteroidales bacterium | reverse complement strand
TCTTTCATAAGAATAAGCTGTTTTCTGGCGCAAAAATACAACTTTTTCCGAAAAACACGACGATAATTACTCCTTAACTATATTAATTTTCATACTTAAGGAGACGCTATCGATTATTCTTCCTCCTTAACTATGCTTTTTAACCCACTTAAGGAGTCATAATGCAAAAAAACAGGATTAAGATTCAGATTCTTTCTGCCGCAATCAAAACAGAAATCGTGTCGGAACCAGCCTTTTTGTGGAGATTGGAGCGGTATTTCAAGATGGTGTTTTCGGCAAAGCCTGTCAGCTCGGCCTCTTCCTTCGCATCGGGACGGTTTTATTTCCCGAAATTCTTCTCCAAGAATTCCTTCGCCTCTTTCATGCCGCCATCGCGGGCTTTGCGCATGAGGAGTTCAGCGTAGGTTTGGTCTTGCTCCACGCCAGTGCCCGAGTAATACAGGATGCCGAGGCGGTATTGTGCATTGGCAATGTTGTGGTCGGCGGCTTGGGTGAGGTATTCCACGGCCTTTGTCAGGTCTTTCTCTGTGCCTATGCCGTAATAGTAACAGTCGCCCATCTGCGAAATCGCATAGATATTGCCGGCATCGGCAGCGTCTTTCCACCATTTGACGGCGGTCTTCTCGTCTTTCTCCACGCCCATGCCATAGAAATAGCAGTTGCCAAGGTTCAGCATGGCCTGGGCATCCTTTTCAGCGGCACCTTTTTGATACCACTCAAAGGCCTGCTTGGGGTCGGCTTTCACGCCTGTGCCCATGCGATAGAAATTACCGATAGAATTGTAGGCAGGACCATTCCCCTGTGCCGCGGCCTTTCTGTACCATACCAATGCCTCCTTCACATCCTGTTCCACCCCCCAACCCTTTTCATAGCAAACGCCATATGCATATTGGTACTTCGCGTCGCCATGTTCGGCCTTGTAACGGATGGAATCTATCTGTGCAGCCACTTGGTCTCCCACCGATTTTCCAGCATTATTCAATTGGCTGAAATCCAGCGGCTTACCTTCCTCCAACTTCAAAACAGTACCATTGGGGTTGTTCGATGCGGTTTGATCTGTCCCGTCTTTGGTTTGAACTTGCACCTGCTGCATCGGGGCAACGGGGACGCCTTGAGGCACAAACACTTCTTTATCAGCTTTATCTGTAGGTTGCTCTTGCTGTTTATTCTCTTTCTGACCGCAGGCGACCATGATCATTGCCAAGGCAAATAGGAAAAGGACTTTCTTCATCACATGAATGTTTTGGACTGCAAAAATACAGTTTTTTTCCACGTGAAACAATCACTTCAGCTGGAACCTCACGCCCAGATAAGCGCGGACACCCGACAACGGTCCCCATACCATAGAAGCATCAAAATCCTCGCTATTCGGATTATCCGCCGAAATGATGGGGTAGTTCTGCTTGTAGTTGGTCAGGTTTTCGCCTCCGAGATAGATCTCCCAACACTTGCCCAATTTCTTGGTAATCTGAGCGTTCATGATGACATAGAAAGGTGAACGTTCGATGTTTTGTCCATGGACAACGGCGGTGGTATTGCCATTCAGATTGGGGACACGGCTATCACCGTTGAACTGGGTCGTGAAGTCAAACTGCCAAGTGCCAGGCGCATACGACATCGTCACCAAACCCTTATAACGGTTGACGAAAGGCTTCTCGCGCAAAGTGTCGTTGATGGTCATCTTCACATCGTTGTAGCGGAAGGCTAAGGTCAGGTCGAAGTCCTTGAAGATTTCGCAGTTGGCCTCGATTTGGGCACTGTTGGAGTAGGATTTCCCGTCAAGGTTGTAGATGCGAACCTCATGCGCATCGGCGTCGCGGTCAAGGACGATTTGGTTGACGAAATCGGTGCGGTAGAAATCGACCTGCAGTATGAGTTCGCGCCAACCCATGTGGAAGTCTTTAGTCAAATTAATGCCGTAGTTCCAAGCATCTTCCATCTTTGGCGTGTTCAAGAAACGGATGACCCTTGCCGATGCCAGCATGGTGGAGTTTTCGGCCAAGATGTTGGGAGAGCGATAGCCCTTGCCTGCCGAAAGGCGTAGCGCAAATTCATCATGCGTCTTGAAGCGCACATGCAAACGGGGTGTGTAGAGCATCTTTTGGTAATAGGTGTTGTAATCAGCACGGAAACCCGCGATGATGTTCCAATGGTGGTTGTCGTTGAAAGCATACTCAACAAAGGCACCCGGGACTTGCTCAACGCGCTGAATGGTGCTGTCGTTCAGGTGTTCATTGTACTTGTCGAAGGTGTAACTGGCTCCTACAGAATAAGAATGATGGTCGTTGACGATGTAAGAATCAAACAGCAGGTTGCCATAATAGGAAAGTTGGTTGGCATCATAGTCGGTGAGGCCATAATAGGAGTTTACCTTGTGGTAGGTCACCTGATGTTGCGTTCCAAGGCTGGTGTCTTTGCGGTCGAAGTGGTAACCACCTTTGGCAAAAGCCTCGTAACGTTCAGTGTTGATACCGATACCGTACAAATTATAGCCTTCATCGAGACGATGTTTCGGGTCAAAATCCATTTGTCCGCCGAGACGGTTCTCTTTCAACGCTTTAATGCCCAACTTGCAACCAAAACGTCCCGTGTGAGGATGGTTATAGCGCAGGAAGACATTATATTGCGTAGTCAGAGGGTCGTCCATGAAAGAGTCGCCATTGCCGTCCATTTTCATGTGGTTGTGGCTCACATGGCCGAAGAGCATGATGCCGTCTTGCTTTCCCACCTTGGTTCTGACATTGAAGTTAAAGTCAGTCATCGCCATGGTGTTGGCATACAAGTTGAAAAACACTTTCTCGCTCTTGTCCTTCAAGGGTTCCTTATAGTCCACGTTGATTTGTCCCGTGATAGACTCGTAACCATTTCTAACCGAGGAAGTTCCTTTTGAGATTTGGATGCCGTTCATCCAAGTGCCTGGTACATAGTTCAAACCGAAAGTCGAGGCCAAACCGCGGAAATTGGGGATGATTTCGGTCATCATCTGGGTGTAGATGCCACTCAGACCGAGTAATTGGATTTGTTTGGCACCCGTGACAGCATCACTGTAGGCCACATCAACCGAGGCGTTATTCTCGAAACTGCCCGCGAGGGTACAGCAAGCCGCACGCTTCAGGTTCTCGGAGGTGATTTCCTGCACAGCCATGGCTTTGATGGGGTTAATATAGGAGGCCTTCTGTCGCGCCGCGATTTCCACCTCGTTCAGCATGTGGATGGCTTTGAAGACATGGTCGTAATGGGCAGGTTCCACCATGTGGTGAACGGTGTCGTTCTCATAGCTGATGCAGCTGAAAACGAGACAGCCGATGCGCTCGTGCAGCGGGATTTTGTAGTGTCCGTTGGCATCGGTCACAGTGCCTTCGTTGACAATTTTCCAATACACGTTCACGCCAGGAAGTGGAGTGCGCTTTCCATTTTCGGCTTCTTCATATACGGTGCCTTCGATAAAGCCTTGGGCAAATGCGCCTGCGGCGAAGGCGAATAATAATAGGGTGATTAGGGTGAGTTGTTTGGTTTTCATTGGATTTAAGATTTAAAGATTTGAATGTTGTGGAGGTTCCCTTGCGGGGAATGGAGTTTTTGTTTTTGTTATATAGCGGCGGCAAGAACCCGTTGCCTATTTGTAGCATCACAAGCCGCCGCATAATACGATTAATGCTCGACTCCATTCCCCGCAAGGGGAATCTCTTTTGCCGTAAAACGATAGTAGATTTAGAAAACCAAAGGATTAAGCTTCAGTGAAGAAAAAAACACAATCCGTTCCTGTCCGGAAAGAAACTTGAGTGTTTTCCTTTGGGAATGGTTATTAATGACTACGTTTATTCGGTCGTATAGATCCGATAAGTCGAGGTGGGGCAGGATGAAGGATTGTAAATTGACAATCTGGTGTTTGTCAGTGGAAAAAACAAAATTGTCGGTGAATTGGATTTTGCTGTCGAAATCCTCGCAGCAGCATTTGGCGTTGAACTGAACGACTTCTTGCGACAAAGCTGGCTCTGCTTCCTCGTGGTCATGATGGTGTCCCAAACAATGTACACATTCAGCGGAGGCATCGCTAAAACTGCCCATGATATGATGGTCTTCGGTGCAGTAATGGAACTTCACATCCCATCCGACCGAGACAAACAGCACCACGAGTGCCATTATAAATGAGCCGATTTGCAACAATCGCTTTTTCATGGGTGCAAAAGTAGGGAAAAAGGTGTAAAGGTGTCGTATTTTTGTGTAATTTCGCGTTTCATTTTTTGCAATCAGCTGTCAGCAATCAGCCAGCCATTTGGGTAAGGGAGCTGAATGCTGACGACTGATAGCTGAAAGCTAATAAAACTTACAAATAATGGCTGACGGATACTTAGAAAAACGCTATGAAGAGGTCTTTGGCAAGGGTGCCAAGAAGACTGTAGTAAAACACACCTCGATTGAAACCCTCATGGAGAAAAACCGCAGTTATCGCGGTTATGACCAAAGCTTTGAGGTGAAGCGCGACATGCTGGAGCGCATCGTGGCCATAAACACCAAAATTGCCTCGGCGAAGAACCAACAAGTGCTTCGCTTCAAGCTTGTGACCAAAGAAACGGGCGCGGAAAACATTACGCAAAACATGAAACTCGGCGGATTGTTACCGGAACTGCATCTCCCCTACCCAGGCACCGAGCCTGAAGCTTTCATCATCATTTGCAGCACGATACCTGAAAACAAGTTTGTGGACATCGACCTGGGTATTGCAGCACAAAGCATGTTGCTGAAAGCCACAGAAATGGGCTTGAACGGCATCATGATTGGTGCCTTCAACAAGGCGAAGGTTACTGAAGCCTTCAATTTGCCTTACGAGCCGCTGTTGATTTTGGCCATCGGCAAGGGCAAGGAAAACATCAAGTTGCAGCCCGTGGATGAAGGCGAAAAACTGGCGTATTACCGTGACGAAAACGGCGTTCAGTTTGTGCCTAAGATCCGGTGGGAACAATTGATTATTGATTAACTTTGTAGGGCTGCCGTGATACGACAGCCCTACAAAACCAAAAAATGTTTATTGCAGTTTGAAATTGATAGGCATTTGATAACTTACCCTTACAGGTTTGCCCTCTTGTTTCCCAGGTTTCCATTTCGGCAAACCACTGATGACACGAACAGCTTCTTCATCACAACCGCCTCCGATACCGCGCAGTACTTTCACCTCGGAAACACTGCCGTCTTTCTCGACAATGAAGCCGACAAACACACGGCCTGAGATTCCCTTTTCCTGAGCTTCTTTGGGATAAACGACATTTTTGGCTACATAGTCCATCAAGGCATTCTCTCCTCCTGGAAATTTGGGCATCTCTTCAACGATCTGATAGACACCGTTTTTATCTGGTCCGTACGGAACTGTTTTTTTGACTTCGCCTACCTTTGAGGTTTCTCCACTATTGTCTTGTTCTTTGGTTTTTTGTGGATTACCTATCTGGAAGCTGATGGGAATCTGATAACTGACACGGACTGGTTTCCCCTTTAGTTTGCCAGGCTTCCATTTCGGCATGGAACTAATGACACGAACGGCTTCTTCATCGCATCCACTGCCAATACCTTTTAATACTTTTACATTCGAAATACTGCCATCTTTTTCGACAACAAAACCAACGAAAACCCGACCTTGGATTTCCTTTTCCATTGCTTCTGCTGGATAAATGACGTTTTGGCCAACATGTGATATTAGGGCATTCACACCGCCAGGGAATTCAGGCATTACATCAACGACTTGAAAGACACTGTCGTTGTCGTTTCTCAAAATCTGACCAGGGTTATCTTCTCCTGGAATGACATCTAATCTGAATTTATCGGCAGAGATACTGAATGGCTCTACAGTGTATACGGCCGTGTCACCACGCATTTCCCAGCGTAGGTTCGTGATTTCGCCGGTGGTCGTACCGTCAGCATTGTGTGTGGAAATCGACAGCTTCTTACGCGGCTCTCCACTAATCGGATCGAAGGCATCGGATGACACGAATTTGACATAGGAGCCATCTTCATTATAGATGATAGTATCTTTCAATTGCATCGGAGCACCGTCATCGTCATAGATTTCAAATTGGCCAATTTCAACCGTAATACGTTGACTTTCGGTCGTCTTTTCCTGAGCCGTCACTTTCGTGTTGGCAATCATCAGAATAGCCAGCACCGGCAATGTCGCCAAGAGCCTCCACCAGAGGCCCTTGGCCTTTTCGTTTCTTGTAATCATCTTGATACGTTTTTTGGTAAGGATTAAACTGAAGTTATTGCTCATTCCGCTGAAGTCGACAGCCGTGCACTGCTGCAGGATCAGCATCATGTAGTTCTTTTTGTCAACGCCGGTGGCCACCACATCGCGGTCGGCTTGGTATTCGTGGAGACTCTGCAACTCCTTCTTGTACAAATAGATGAATGGGTTAAACCATTGCAGAATCATCATCACCTCGGCGAAAAGGATATCCCACGAATGGTGGTGGCTGATGTGGCTCATTTCGTGCCGCATGATGTCGGGATCCACGTGTTCGTTAGGGAAAAAGGCATAACGGAAGAAGGAGAACGAACCTTGTTCGCGACCCGTGAACACCGCCGTACAGCTGCTCATTTTGCGTTTCGGCGAACGGATGATGAGCACCACGAGTTTCGCCAACTTGAAGAGAAACAGCAGCGTCATCACGCCGACACCTATTAAATATATGCCTGCGATGACTTGCCACACACTGAAATGCGACTGCGTGCTGGTCGTCACGATCACTTCGGGCAACATAGGCTGACCGTCGGCCGTGACGATGACTTCGTTCAGCATCATGCCGTTCAACATGGATTGTTTCAAGGTCACCATCTGCGGCAATTCCAATCCCGAAAGCAGCCCTAAGAGTGGCATGGCCAAAGCCAGCAACATGCTCGTCAACAGGAAATAACGGTTGAAATGCAGGCGATTGCTGTTGCGGAACAACAGACGATACACCAACCAAAGGATGGCAACGGTGGCCGCGATGGGCAGCAGATGACCGATAATTAATTCTTGTGCTTTCATGGCTTATTTCCTTTCTGAGGCGATGGCCTCGTCGATGGCTTTTCTCATTTCTTCCAGTTCCTCGACGCTGAAGTTCTCCTTTCTGGCAAAGGCCGAGACGAGGTCGAGGTAAGAGTTGTTGAAGTAACGCTCCACCACGCTGCCGAGGTAACGGTGTGAGTATTCTTCCTTGCTGATGACGGCGCTATAGCGGTGGGCGCGGCAGAAGGTCTCGTGCTTCACGAAGCCCTTGTTTTCCAGGATCTTGATAATGGAAAGCACGGTGTTGTACGCCGGCTTAGGTTCGGGATAGGCCGCCATAATTTCGTTGGCAAAACCTTGCCCTATGTTCCAGATGACCTGCATCACTTGCTCTTCCGCTTTAGTCAACTCCTTCATTCTAATGGAGTTATCTTCTAATATTTCTTTCTTTCTAGCCATTTTTACCTCCGTTTTTAATGGTTTAACGCTGCAAATATATAGATTATTTTGAATATACAACTATTTTTTTAGTTATTTTATTGTGTTTTTCGATATTATTTTCCAATTCATTTTGTTTTCAATTGATTTTCAATAAACTAAGTTGACGATTTTACTTGCTTTTATGAGACGCATTTTTTCTTCGTCGGAAAGGTTGAAGTCGTTGTCGCGCAGAATGATCATCTCCATATCAGGTTTTTCAAGAAGCTCCCAAGGGAAGCGTTCCAGCAGGTTGTGTTCGCAGTCGAAGTCTTTCAGCGACTTCATTTTCGACATATCGGGTAACTCCAACAGATGGTTGAATCCGATCCCGAAACGTTCTATGGAGTCCATTTCCGTAATCCATTCGGGCAGGAAGTGCAGTTCGTTGTGGTGGATGTAGAAATACTTCAGGCGTTTCAAGTTGCGTAAAGTGTCGGGAATCTCCTCGATGTTATTGAACGAAAGGAACAGTTGCTCCATGTTCTCCATATTGCCCACAAAATCAGGGATTTCCTTGATATGGTTCTTATAGAAATCGAGATGCTTGAGATTATTGAAACCGTTCAAGACCTCGGGAATGTCTTCAAACTCGTTCTCATAGAAAATGAGGTTTTTGATTTGGGTTAATTGAGCGAAAGAAGCTGGCAAGGAACAAAGTTTGTTTTTGGACAAATTGAGGTTGTTGCAGTGCAATTGCCCTACATTTTTTGGAAGCCTCTCAATACCATTACCTGCCAAAAGGATGCATTTCAACTGCGACAAATGTCGAATATCGCGTCTGTTCGGTTTAAATTGATTGAAATTCAAGCTGATTTCCTCCAGACTGTCAAGTTCCGTAATCCATTTGGGAATATGGCGAATATGGTTGCCCTCCAAATTGAGATCTTTCAAGTGCTTGCAGCGACGGACACATGCTGGAATACGGGTCAACTGGCAGTTCGTCAGATTCAGACGTTCGACGTGGTTGCCCTCAGGAAAGTCTATTTTGCGAAAACTGCAATTGTTGAGCGTGATTGTACTCAAACTTTCAGACGTGAACAATGATTTATCCACTTTTTCTTTTTCGATG
>CAMYXV010000077.1 GCA_947303055.1 uncultured Bacteroidales bacterium | reverse complement strand
CTCGACAGCTCCAACATGCAGGATGTGTATTACTCGCCCGAGCAGTTCAACGAAAACCTGCTCTTCGAGGACAACATCAAGCACGACCGCACCGACGAGGACCTGCTTTTCCAAGCCATGATAGAGCTGGGTATCGAGCTTTCGGCCAAGATAGAGCAGCGAGAAATCGCGGGCAAGACCGTGTGGAGCGTCGCCAACGGCTACCTCATGGCCTGCTTCGACAAGGATGTGAACGAAACCACCATCACCGAAATCGCCCGCCAAAAGCCCTACTACTTCGTCATGCGCGACAGCAGCCTGGCCACCGACAACGTGGCGGACAACTTCGAGCAGATTTGGGAGGAGTATAGTAAGGAAACTATTCGTAGAATTATATAATTTATAAAACAAATGATTATGAAGTTAAGACATATTGCAATAGGATTGATGATGCTGTTCTGCTTGAGTGTTTTTGGGCAGCAACAGAAAACCGTACCAATGAAGGCACAGCTTCAAAAGACGGAAGTGCAAGTTCTGGAGGAAACCGTTTCGCAGTTGCAAGCGGAAAACCAAGCTATGCAGAAGCAGTTGGAGAATCTTGAGAAGGAGGTCGGACTTTATCGGGAGGATGTGCGTGTTAAAGAGGCGGCGATAAATGAGGATCAAAGCCATTGGTTAACATTGTTAAGTATAGTGATTGGTGCTATTGTGATGGTTCTTGGTGTTGGCGTCCCATTGGTGCTTAATAGAAAAAGTGAAAAATATGTTGAGAAAATGTTGGCAGATGCCAAACAAGAGGCAACTTCTGCTAAAGAGCAAGCAGAGAAGGCAGAAGCGGCTTTGAAAAACATACAACCTCAAGTGGAAGCCGTAAAAGATCAAGTCGCATCAGCGACAAATCAAGCAGCACAAGCGAAAAAAGCTGTTGCAGATACTGAAGAACTAAAAAAACATGTTGATGCAATAGAAAAGAAAATAAACGAAGATGCACTTGCTGCCGAGAAAGCTGCAAAAGAAGCTCAAGCAAGTCAGTTGTTTGCCCAAGCATTATCAGAAAAAGATTCTTCAAGAGCGATTGAATTATATACAAAAGCAATAGAACAAAAACATGGCTTTTCGGCAGCATACAACAACCGTGGAATCCGGAAGAAAGACATGGGGGATAAAGAAGGCGCCATGAAGGACTATGACAAGGCGATAGAGATAGACTCGAAATATGCGATGGCGTATTACAACCGTGGAATCCTGCAGATAGAAGTGGGAAATATAGAAAGCGCCATGAAGGATTTTGACAAGGCTATAGAGATAGACCCGAAATATGCGATGGCATACAACAACCGTGGAATCCTGAAGAAAGACATGGGGGATAAAGAAGGCGCCATGAAGGACTATGACAAGGCGATAGAGATAGACCCGAAATATGCGATGGCTTACTACAACCGTGGAAACCTGAAGAAAGACATGGGAGATAAAGAAGGTGCCATGAAGGACTTTGACAAGGCGATAGAGATGGACCCGAAATATGCGATGGCGTACAACAACCGTGGAAACCTGAAGAAAGACATGGGTGACAAAGAAAGCGCCATGAAGGACTATGACAAGTCGATAGAGATGGACCCGAATAATGCGATGGCGTACAACAACCGTGGAATCTTGAAGGAAGAAATGGAGAATAATGGAAGTGCCATGAAGGACTTTGACAAGGCGATAGAGATAGACCCGAATAATGCTGTTGTGTACAATAACCGTGGAACCATAAAGAAAGACATGGGTGACAAAGAAGGCGCCATGAAGGACTATGACAAGGCGATAGAGATAGATCCGAAATATGCGATGGCATACAGCAATCGTGGGAACTTGAAGAAAGACATGGGTGACAAAGAAGGCGCCATGAAGGACTATGACAAGTCGATAGAGATAGACCCGGAATATACGATGGCGTACAACAACCGTGGGAACCTGAAGAAAGACATGGATGACAAAGAAGGTGCTATGAAGGACTTTGACAAGGCGATAGAGATAGACCCGAATAATGCGATGGCGTACAATAACCGTGGAATCTTGAAGGAAGAAATGGAGAATAATGGAAGTGCCATGAGAGACTTTGACAAATCGATAGAGATAGATCCGAAAAATGCTGTTGTGTACAATAACCGTGGAGCCATAAAGAAAGACATGGGGGATAAAGAAGGCGCCATGAAGGACTATGACAAGGCAATAGAGATAGACCCGAAATATGCAATGGCATACAGCAACCGTGGAAACTTGAAGAAAGACATGGGGGATAAAGAAGGCGCCATGAAGGACTATGACAAGTCGATAGAAATAGACCCGAATGATGCAGCGACATATAACAATCGTGCGGATTTATGGTTGAAAATGGACGAGACAGAAAAAGCTATGGACGATATAAATACTGCAATAGAAAAAGATAAGGATGATTTTGTGTCGTTTGTTACAAGAGGTGAAGTCTATATGGCAATGGGAAAACCCAATGTGGCGATTGTGGATTTTGATCATGCCTTATCAATAAAAGACGGAGTCAAAGAAGCATACGAGAACCGAGCAAAGTGTTATAGAAAACTGGCAGAAACAGAGAAAAATAAAGTAAAACAAGCGGAATGGATTACCAAAGCAGAAGCAGATGAACAAAAGGCTGCATCGTTAAAATAATCATACATGAAATTCAAATTCAAAATACAGCAATACCAAACCGATGCGGTGGAAAGCACGGTGAATGTCTTCGCGGGGCAGCCCTCGAAGACCAACATGCAGTATCGTAGGGATTTGGGTAAGCAGAAACCACAGTTGAAAGCTGAGTTTGAGGAGGAGTATGTGGGCTACCGCAATGCCGATGTGGAACTCAATACCAGTCAGCTTTTGGAAAATATCCACCAACAGCAAGTGCAGAACGACATCCCGCTGAGTCCATCGTTGGCTGCTACTAACGGCCTCGGTGCCTGCTCGTTGGATGTGGAGATGGAGACAGGCACAGGCAAGACCTACGTCTATATCAAGACCATGTTCGAGCTGAACAAACGCTATGGTTGGTCGAAGTTCATCGTGGTGGTGCCCAGCATCGCCATCCGTGAAGGCGTGTATAAGAGCTTCACCATGCTGGATGAACATTTCATGGAACTCTACGGCAAGAAAGCCCGCTATTTCATCTACAACAGCAACAACCTCACGCAGATAGACTCGTTCAGCAGCGATGCCAGCATCAATGTAATGATTATCAATGTGCAGGCGTTCAACACTTCGTTTAAGGAGGGCGCGGCCAACAAGGAGGCACGTATCATCTACTCCAAACGCGACGATTTTCAAAGCCGTCGTCCCATCGACGTGATTGCCGCCAACCGTCCTATCATCATTATGGATGAGCCGCAAAAGATGGAGGGCGAGGCCACCCAAAAGGCCTTACGCAGCTTCAAGCCACTGTTTGTGCTGAACTATTCCGCCACCCACAAGACCTCGCACAACTGCATCTATGCGCTTGATGCCTACGATGCCTACAAGCAACGCTTGGTGAAGAAAATCCAAGTAAAGGGCATTACGGTGCAGAACCTCTTGGGAACGCAAAGCTACATCTATTTCGACAGCATTATTCTTTCCAAAAATCATGCTCCGGTGGTCAGACTTGAAATCGAGGTGAAAGGTGCCGCTGCCACCCGCCGACAACTCTGCAAGTTCGAGCAAGGCGATTCGCTGTTTGCCATTTCGCAACTTCCTGCCTACAAGGATTTTGTCATCACGGAAATCAACCCATTGACCAACACGGTCTATTTCCAAAACGGCAAACAACTGCGTCAGGGCGAGGTGATGGGCGATGTCAGCGAAAAAGCCATCCAACTGATACAGATTCGGGAAACTATCAAGTCGCATTTCGAGAAAGAGAGAGCCTTGTTCCAGCAGGGCATCAAGCCCCTTTCGCTGTTCTTCATCGACGAGGTGGCCAACTACAAAAGCTATGACGCGGACGGAAACGAGGTGCAAGGTCCGCTGTGGAAGATGTTTGAGGACGAATACAACCGCTATCTGAATGAGAACTTGACGCTGTTTGAGGACGATTATCAGAAATACTTGCGTCGTTTCACCGCCGCACAAGTGCATAACGGCTATTTCTCCATCGATAAGAAAGGCCATTCAATTGATAGTGAGGTAAAACGTGGCAAGGATACATCGGATGACATTTCGGCTTACGACTTGATTCTGAAAAACAAGGAACGCCTGTTGAGTTTCGATGAACCGACACGATTCATTTTCTCCCATTCCGCCTTGCGCGAAGGTTGGGACAACCCCAATGTGTTCCAAATCTGCACTCTGCGTCACGCCAACTCCAGCACCGCCAAACGGCAGGAGGTAGGTCGCGGTCTGCGCATCTGTGTGGATAACGACGGCAACCGCATGGACAAGGAACGCTTGGGCGATGCCGTTCACGACACCAACAAACTGACCGTCATCGCCAACGAGAACTACAGCACCTTTGTTGATGCCTTGCAGAAAGAGACCAAAGACACTTTGCGTGAACGCCCGACACAAGCCACGGTCGATTATTTCAAAGGAGTTACGGTCAAAGTGGGCGAGGAGAAACACACCATCTCGGAGCAGGAGGCTGCCAGCATCGTAAGTTATCTGTTCGATAATGACTATATCGATGAGAAGGGTAATATCCTGCAAGACTATCACACTGATATTGAAAAGGGCACTTTGGCTCCGATGAGCAAGAAGCTGCAGCCCATTGAAGAGCAGGTGCACAAACTGATTCAGAGTATCTTTGACCCAGCCGCTTTGGACGATATGGTGGAAGATGCCAACGGCAAGGCAGAAGTGGTGAACGAGCGTTTGAACGACAATGCCGAGAAGAAGGAATTCAAGGCCTTGTGGAACGAAATCAACCACCGCTATGTCTATACGGTGCATTACGACAGCGAGGAGCTGATACAGAAAGCCATTGCCGCCATCAACAGCGAGTTGAGTGTCACGCAGTTGAAGTATGTGGTGACCACAGGCACGCAAGGCGATGACGAGTTGGATTTCACTGGTGAGCAAAGCACGCGGACAAAGGAGATGCGCGATGTGTCAACCAGCAATGTGCCTTACGATTTGGTGGGCGACATCGCCAAAGCAGCCACGCTGACCCGCCGCACGGTCACCCGCATTTTGAAAGGGATTCAGCGGTCGAAGTTGTACATGTTCAAGAACAACCCCGAAGAGTTCATCCGCAAGGTAAGCCATATCATCCGCGAGCAGAAAGCCACGATGATTGTGGAGCATATCAGCTACAACCGCACGGAAAACCAATACGATTCCGACATCTTCACCAAAGAGAAGAGTCGCCAAACGGTGGATAAAGCCTACGAAGCCAAGAAGCACATTCTCGATTATGTGTTCCCCGACAGCCAAGGCGAGCGTACTTTTGCCGAAGATTTGGACAAAGCGGACGAAGTGTGCGTCTATGCTAAACTTCCGAGGTCTTTTCAAATCCCGACACCTGTAGGCAACTACGCTCCCGACTGGGCCATCGCCTTCAACGACAACATGGGCATCAAGCACGTGTTCTTCATCGCCGAAACCAAAGGCTCGATGGATTCCATGCAGCTGAAAGGCGTGGAAAAGGCAAAGATAGACTGCGCCAAGAAGCTGTTCAACAATGTCTCAACCAGCAATGTGAGATATGGTTGTGTGGATTCGTATGGCAGTTTACTGGAAGTGATGAAAGGGATGAATTGATTTTCAGTTCTTCATAGCCAGCTTGGATATGACATGTATCCCGAAGCCTGCTAATTATCCATATTTGCAGGCCATCTCTGCCAAAGATTGATTTTGGTTTTACGGGTATATTTTGTAATTTTGCAAACTCGTAAAAACATGATTGTCCTTATGGAATCCTTACCTGCAATATTCTCTGACCTTGCTCTAATTCTCGTTACGGCAGGTGTTACAACGGTGATTTTCAAATGGTTGAAACAGCCTTTAGTGTTGGGCTATATCATTGCTGGTCTGCTCATTGGACCTTATTTTCCATGGTTCCCTGTCATCAACGATCATGAAAGTGTGGAGGTTTGGAGCGAGATTGGTATGGTCTTTTTGCTGTTTGCCATCGGTTTGGAATTTAGTTTCAAGAAACTGAAGAAACAGGCTGGTACGGTGGGCATCACCGCATTGACGGAACTGGTTTCGATGTGCATCATTGGTTTCTTCCTCGGCAAACTGATGGGCTGGAGCCAGATGGACAGCATCTTTCTCGGTGCCATGCTCTCTATGTCGTCTACGACCATCATTGCCAAGGCCTTCGACGACTTGAAAATGAAAGGGGAGAAGTTCACCAGCAGCGTCATAGGTGTGTTGGTGGTTGAAGATTTAGCCGCTATCCTTATGATGGTGATTCTTTCCACCTTGGCGGTAAGTACAACATTGGATGGAAAGGAATTGATGATGAGCGTGGTACGCCTCGTTTTCTTCCTTTTGGTTTGGTATGTCGGGGGTGTGTTCATTATTCCGACCATCCTCAAGTGGGTGCGAAAGTTCATGTCGGAAGAAACGTTGACTGTTTTCTCTGTAGGTTTGTGTTTCTTCATGGTTTGGCTGGCCAACAAGGCGGGTTTCTCGTCGGCTTTGGGTGCTTTCATTATGGGTTCCATCTTGGCTGAAACGCTTGAGGCTGAGATGATACACAAACTCACCACCCCCATCAAGAATCTGTTTGGGGCTGTGTTCTTTGTTTCAGTCGGTATGATGGTCAATCCAGCTATTCTGGTGCAATATTGGTGGCAGATTCTGGTCATCACTATTGTCGTAGTCGTGTTGAAATCATTGAGTTCGAGTTTGGGCATGCTGTTTTCGGGCGATAATCTTCACAATGCTGTCCGTGCGGGCATGTGTTTCGGACAAATCGGTGAGTTCTCGTTCATCATTGCCACCGTGGGTATGAGTTTTGGCGTCATTGACGATTTCCTGTATCCCATCATCGTTTCGGTGTCCATCATCACCACTTTCCTCACACCTTATATGATTAAGGGCGGTGAGCCGCTTTTCCATTGGATTGAGAAGAAAGCGCCTGATAGTTGGAAGAACGGTTTTGGGAACCAGGAAAAAGTCGTAAAGTCGTCGAATGGTGAGGAAATGACGATGAAGGCTTATGTTTTGAGCCAACTGAAAAACTTGGTGCTGTATGCTTCCATCATCATCGCTTTGATGCTGATTTGCTTCTCACTCTGTAAGTTTATTCAAGACTATGTGCCTCAGCCTGTTAGTGGCTTGGTCTCGTTGGCAGTCACCTTGTTGGTTGTGTCACCTTTCTTGTGGGCGGTTGCCTTCAAGCACGGCATGCTGAAAACTACTAGGAAACTGATGGCTAAGAGTCAATTCAATAAGAAATCCGTTCGGTTGATTTTCATGTTACGCATCATACTTGTTTTGGGAGTTGCTGCCGTCATTAACTACCATTATCTGGATACCAAATTTTGGGCTAGTCTTGGCATGCAAAATGCGCCACTCTATCTGATTGCTTTGGGTTTGGCGGTCGTCTATGTCGTCTTCCTTCGCGTGATTACGCCTGTCATGCATTGGTATGAGATCATAGAGAGTCGTTTCCTCGAAAACATGAATAAACGCGAAACCTTAAACTCGTTCGTGTTGCCCGAGGTGTTGCAGGAGAATTTCACCATGGAAAAGATGGCTTTGAGTCCAAAGAGCCAATATGTCGGCAAACGCATACGCGAGACTGACTTTCGTGAGACTTACGAGACCAGTGTGGTGTGCGTCGACCGTGCCGATGAGTTCATTGACTTGCCGCGCCGCGACTTCATTTTGTATCCCGACGATGAGGTGACTTTCATCGGTACCGAAGAGCAATTGGCTAAGCTTAGGCCTTTCGTCGAGGTGGAAGATGACGTGCTTATCAAGGAACGTCCTGAGAGCGATGTCGATATCCATAGCACGATGGTTGGACCGAACAGCCGTTATAAGGATGTTTCCCTTCATGACTCTGACCTGCTCAATCGCTTCAATGTCATGGTAATTGCCATCGAGCGCGACAATGAATTCTTCCTTAACCCAACAGCCTCATTCGTTTTTCAACAAGGCGACACGGTTTGGTTTGTCGCCACCCAAACCAATGCCAATGCATTGATTCAATACGCCCACGAAACCAAAACTGAACAACTGATAACTGAAAACTGATAACTATGGAATCCTTACCTGCATTATTTTCCGATCTTGCCTTGATATTGGTTACGGCTGGTCTCACCACGGTGATTTTCAAATGGTTGAAACAGCCTGTCGTATTAGGTTATATCATCGCTGGTTTCCTCATAGGTCCTAATTTTGAGTGGTTCCCCGTCATCAGCGACCATACGAGTGTAGAGACCTGGAGCGAAATCGGTATGGTGTTCATGTTGTTCGGTATTGGCTTGGAGTTCAGCTTCAAGAAACTGAAGAAGGTAGGAGGGACGGTTGGCATCACGGCTTTGACTGAGTTAGTGACGATGTGTTTGGTGGGCTTCTTCCTCGGTAAAGCTTTGGGCTGGTCGCAGATGGACTGCATCTTCCTCGGCGCCATGCTTTCCATTTCGTCCACGACCATTATCGCCAAAGCCTTCGACGACATGAAGTTGCACCGCGAAAAATTCAGCGGCAATGTCATCGGTGAGTTGGTGGTGGAAGACTTGGAGGCCGTTCTGTTGATGGTTATCCTCTCCACTTTGGCGGTGAGCCAGACCTTCGATGGTATGCA